>SCVN01000023.1:0-300000 GCA_004296885.1 Nitrospirota bacterium
GAGGTTGCAATAAAGTGGCTCTAGCGACTGTTTACCAAAAACACAGGACTCTGCGAACACGCAAGTGGACGTATAGGGTCTGACGCCTGCCCGGTGCTGGAAGGTTAAATAGAGGGGTTAGCCGCAAGGCGAAGCTCTGAAATGAAGCCCCAGTAAACGGCGGCCGTAACTATAACGGTCCTAAGGTAGCGAAATTCCTTGTCGGGTAAGTTCCGACCTGCATGAATGGCGTAACGACTGGAGCGCTGTCTCGGGGAGTGACTCAGCGAATTTGTTGTTCCGGTGAAGAAGCCGGGTACCCGCAACTAGACGGAAAGACCCTGTGCACCTTTACTACACCTTGACATTGGGTGTTGGACGGGTATGTGTAGGATAGGTGGGAGGCTGTGAGGCGGGGGCGCTAGTTCCCGCGGAGCCAACGTTGAAATACCACCCTTACTTTTCTGATATTCTAACCCGGTCCTGTCATCCAGGACGGGGACAGTGTCTGGCGGGTAGTTTGACTGGGGCGGTCGCCTCCCAAAAAGTAACGGAGGCGCCCAAAGGTTCCCTCAGGCTGGTCGGTAATCAGCCGTCGAGTGCAAAGGCATAAGGGAGCTTGACTGCGAGACTGACAGGTCGAGCAGAGACGAAAGTCGGGCTTAGTGATCCGGTGGTTCTGTGTGGAAGGGCCATCGCTCAACGGATAAAAGGTACGCCGGGGATAACAGGCTGATCTCCCCCAAGAGTTCACATCGACGGGGAGGTTTGGCACCTCGATGTCGACTCATCGCATCCTGGGGCTGAAGCTGGTCCCAAGGGTTGGGCTGTTCGCCCATTAAAGCGGTACGAGAGTTGGGTTCAGAACGTCGTGAGACAGTTCGGTCCCTATCTGTTGTGGGCGGAGGAGATTTGAGAGGGGCTCTCACTAGTACGAGAGGACTGTGAGGGACGGACCTCTAGTGTGCCGGTTGTCGCGCCAGCGGCATTGCCGGGTAGCTATGTCCGGTAGGGATAACCGCTGAAAGCATCTAAGCGGGAAGCCTGCCTCAAGATGAGATCTCCCGGGGCGCAAGCCCCCTGAAGACCACTCGTAGACCACGAGTTTGATAGGCTGGGTGTGGAAGGGCTGTAAGGCCCGTAGCTAACCAGTACTAATCGGTCGTGCGGCTTAACGTTACGGTGCTCCTGACAGACGTGGTCTTAAAAGAATTGACGATTGAATCATTGTCGATTGTTGGATTGGGAAGGCCGAGACGGCAATTCTCATCAATCGACAATCACGCAATCATTCAATTTCTGAGAAGTTCCCGGTGGCCATGCCGGAGGGGTCACACCCGTTCCCATCCCGAACACGGAAGTTAAGCCCTCCAAGGCCGATGATACTGCTGCCGTGAGGCAGTGGGAAAGTAGGACGCTGCCGGGATTTTTACGAAAGCCCGCTGATCGAAAGGTCAGCGGGCTTTTTGTTTTTCGGCGGTAGGAGACTGCGGTGCGCCAGGGCTCACTCCCGAACCTCTCGGAGGACCCTTCCGCAAGCGGTGTCTTGTCGCCTCACCCTATCACCAGAGGAGCACTGCTGAAATGAACGATCTGGGTGAAGGTTTTTCTTCGGAACAGTCTGCGTCGTCGTCGACTCCCAACCCCTATGATATTCGTATAGTTTCTCGTCGTGATTTCCTACTGACGGGACTTGTGGCGAGCGCCGGGATCTATTTGGGTGCCGGCGAAGCGATCGCCAAGTCTGCGCCTGGTAGGACTCCTGCCGGAAGGTCGTCCGCGCCGGCTCAAGGCATGACCGAGCAGGATCGCGAGTACATGCGGCTTGCGATTCGTCAGATGCGTCAGGCCGGTGTGGTCGACAAAACCGGCGGCCCCTTTGGCGCCGTCATCGTTTGTGACGGCAAAGTCCTTGCCGTAGCCGGCAACAGTGTTGTGCGGGATCATGATCCGTCCGCCCATGCGGAAGTCAACGCGATCCGGGAGGCTTGCCGCCGACTGGGAACGATTGATCTCTCCGGATCGGTTCTCTACAGCAGTTGCGAATGTTGCCCGATGTGCTATGCGACCGCCTATTGGGCTCGAATCAGCAAGATCTACTATGCCGCTGCCTGGACCGACTTCGATGATCTCTTCGACGATGCGAATATCAGCCAGGACATGGCCAAGCCGTATCCTGAGCGTGCGCTCGCTCCGCAGCAAATTCTCCAAGGCGATGCGCAGAAAGTATGGCGGGAATTCAGAAAGATCCCCGATGGGGTGCGCTACTAACTGCGAGGGAAGTTTCGGGGGCGAGAGGGTTTTTGCCTTGTGAAGAGGCGACGGCGCAGGCTGTTAGGGGCGGGGAATCTAAGGCTGCCCAGTCATGAGTCGGCCGTGAGCGTCTTGACAAGAACGGAAGAGGAAGCTGATTCTAGGCACCCAAGGAAAGTCCTAACGCCAATCCATGCACCATCCAGGCTTGCACAAGTCCCACCATTCGTCGCAGGACGGCAAAACGGACTTCATGAAACGCTGCCACCCGATTCTCCGCCCGGGCGGCGTCTTTGTTGTCTTTGATCCCTATCCCGGCGATGGCGAAACTCGCGAAGCGTTTGTCCGACGCTGGTGGACCCACATCCAAGAGACCTGGAAGGACTTGTCTCCCGAGGAACTCACGCTCGTCCATGACCACATCATGGGTTGCGATTTTCCGGAAAGTCCCTCGACCCTGGATGACTTCGCGCACAAGGCTGGTTTGCGAGGGCGGAAACCTTCTGGGCATCGCCGGATGGTTTTTATGCCCTGCGCGCATTCCTTGCGTGATGATGGGGCCCCTGTCTGCGTTAGGCGTGCCGGCTGAAGTCATTGGGGGGAGCTTCTTGGCTGCCACAGATGAAACAGGGAGGTGAGCGTATGCGCCAACTAGCATTGAGTGTGTTGCTGTTTGTCTTGTGGGCGCCATCCGCGTTCGCCGGGCTGTGCAAGGCCGGCAATATCGAGAGTCGGCACAACCGGGAGGCGGAAAACCTCGAACTGGAAAACTTTGCGACCGCTGTGTCGCCGCTGGACGGCACGTCCGACTATATCGGGAGTCGGACCTATAACGCTCACGTCCTCGCCTGCAATCGCAAGCGCGACACCATGGGCAACGAGATTGAGAAAGGCATCAGTGTCGATCATGTCTTTGAGGCTAATCTTGCGCCACGATTGATCAAGGGTCACTACAATTATTTTGGCAATATCGTGACGCAGCAGCGGTATATGTATCGGCTCGAGCGGACGAACGGCAACTGGATCGTTACGATTCCCGCCGAGTTTCACTTTCCGGAGTTGAAGCTGACCAAGTTCCTCGACATTACAATGCCCTTGGCGGAACGTCTGGGAATTGCCGCCACCATTTGTGCGACCACGGTCAAGAGCGGCGGCAAAACGACGCGCGGCCTGGTCCCGAAAAGCGTGAGTAACGGCGTGTGGACTGATGACACATGCCGGGTCGGTCGCGGCGAGAGTTTTACTGCCAACGGCCAAACCAAAGACATCAAAGACTGGTACATGGACTTTTGGAAGGAACTGATTCAAGGCTACTGGAGCCGGCCCGGATTCGAGTTGCGCTTCCAGATCATCAACCGTGATGAGGTCGCCTCGGAAGACCTGGCCGCATATAAAAAAGAGGACGTCATCTGGCATGTGCGCTTGAACATGAACGCCAATGTCGCGCCGCGCTACAAATCCAATCCGCTCTTTTTGCATCCGATCTATTCCGGGATCGATCAGTCCGGCGTGGTCCACGAGTTTGGACATGTGTTGGGGCTCGACGACGAGTATCCCTCCACGGAGTGTGCCCCTCTGGGCGGCACGGACTACATCATGTGCGGTGCGTTCACGTTGGGCGGAGACAATCAGAAGGCGGTCTATCCCTGGATCGTGACCCGGCGATATGTGGCTGGGAAAGCTCTGTAAGGATTTCTGGGTGTGGCATCGGGGTGAGTCTACTTGTTCTGCTTGGCGGATTTGTCGTCCGACTGTTTGTCTGAGCCTTTGCCAGTGATCTTTTTGAACGTCTCTCCGATGGCCGGGCCGATTTTGGGGATCTCTTTCTCGATGTTCTGTTCGGCGCTTTTCAGGCCTCGCCCCAAATCATCCACGGTGATGCCTTTCTTTTCCTCTTTCTTCTTGGTGTCGCCTGAGTCTGAACTCGCCCCCACCGCCGCGCTGAATCCCACCGCTACGAAGAACGCCATAACTATTGCAGCCCTCATGGTTCGCCTCCCCTTGGCCTAATGGCATGTCAGTTGTTTTAATTGGCCGTCTGACCCGCGCGTCGGTCACGGCTTGCCCTCCCGCGACGCGCGGTCCTCACGAAGCATGGGCACGAAGCGCACGGGGATCAGTTCGGTCCGTTCGTACCCGTTTTGGGTGCGACGGTAGAGGGTCAGTTTCTGGAAGGAATCTCCGAGGGGAAGGATCAGACGTCCTCCAAGCGCCAGCTGGTCGAGGAGCGGCTGGGGAACGTGATCCGTGGCGGCCGTGACGATGATGGCGTCGAATGGCGCTTCTTCCGGCCAGCCTCGATAGCCGTCACCCGCTCGCACTGTGACGTTCACGTAGCCGAGTTCCGCCAGGCGCTGCGCCGCCTGCTTCGCCAGGGGCTCCACGAGCTCGATCGTGAAGACCCGTGAGGCGAGTTCGGCCAGCACGGCAGCCTGGTATCCAGAGCCGGTTCCGATCTCGAGCACCTTCTCCCGCCCCTGTAACGCGAGTGCTTCGGTCATGAACGCGACGACGGCGGGTTGCGAAATCGTCTGCCCGTGCCCGATCGGGAGGGGGCTGTCGGCGTAGGCGAACCGGGCATGCGAATCTGGAACGAAGCGATGCCGGGGGACATGGCGCATCGCGGCGATCACGCCGGGATCTCTGATACCGCGCGGGACGATCTGATCGGCAATCATATTATCCCGCTCGGTTTGGCGGGCGGGCTCCGTCATAAACACCTCATCCTGAGGTCTCGTGCAGCTGAGGAGCAAGAGCGCGAAGCCCGTCAGGGCGATTGTCAGGCACCGACATGCCATGATGCTGGCTCTCCAAGTCGGGCAGCCAGATCCCGTCTGGTGAGGCAGGTGACTGCCTCACCAGACGAGCCCGATCGGGAACTGTTCAAACGCGTGACGGGCGTCGGCGCGGCGGACTCGCGCTAACGGCCCTGGTCCACTGATCCGGCCAAGTCTTGCAGAGCCTGCGAGATGCGGACCGGGTAGGGCGCGCCGTCCTGCAGCGTCCGCAGCGGTTCCGGCATGCGCGATAGCTCGCCGGTGATCGCGGCCCGGATGTCGGCAAGCGGGCGCGGAGACGTCAGCCGTTTGCCTGCCTGCATGACCGGCTGGAGCAGCGCGGTGCCATTCTGTCTGTCGCCCTCCAGCGTGACGACGTCGCCGGCCATCCGGCCGTCCGTTCCATGCATCCGATAGACCTGTTTTCTTCCCGGCCAGGTGGCCTTCCCTTCCGACCGTTTCCGGCACGGTCGTCCTGCGTACTCCTGCAATTTGTAGGCGCAATCCATGTACGGCGCATCGGAGGACGTCGTGACGTGTGTGCCCACCGCGAAGGTGTCGATCGGCGCCTCCGCCTCGACGAGCCTTCGCAGCGCTGCTTCGTCGATGTTGCCGCTGGCGAGTATCTGCACGTGCCTCAAGCCACCGTCATCCAGGATGCGGCGGACTTGGCGCGCGTGGGCGGCGAGGTCGCCGCTGTCCAGGCGCACGCCCTTGATCGTGATGCCCTGTTGTCTCAGGCGAGGCGCCAGGGCCACGACTTTTTTTGCGGCGGCTTCGGTGTCGTAGGTGTCGAGCAGCAAGACGACGTTGTCGGGATGCGACCGGGCGAAGCGCTCGAACGCGTCGCTTTCGTCGGTGTGGGCTTGCACGAACGAATGGGCCATCGTGCCGTAAACGGGGATGTTGAATTGTGCGCCGGCCAGCACCGTCGCCGTGCCGGCGAAGCCGGCCAGATAGCTGGCCCGTGCGGCGAGCACTCCGGCCTCCGCGCCGTGGGCGCGACGCAGTCCGAAATCGATGAGCGGCCTGCCCCCCGCAAGCAACACGAGTCTGGCTGCTGTTGAGGCGATCATCGTCTGAAAATGCAGCAGGTTGATCAGGCGGGTTTCGACGAGTTGCGCCTGGGGCAGCGGCGCGATCAGGCGCAGGACCGGCTCGTTCGGGAAGAACACGGTGCCTTCCGGCATCGCCTGGACATCTCCCTCAAAGCGGAAGTGCGCCAGGTAATCCACGAACGAGGCGGACACCTTCCCGCTCGTCTTCAGCCAATCCAGTTCCCAGTCCGAGAAACGGAGCGTGTTGAGGTACTCGAGCACCTGCTCCAGGCCGGCCGCCAGCAAAAAGCTGCGGTGGGCCGGCAGCTTGCGGACGAAGAATTCAAAGACCGCCGGTTCCTCCATGCTCTGTTCGACGTAGGTCTGGAGCATGGTGAGTTGGTAGAGATCCGTCAGGAGGGCGCTCTGTGGGGGGGGCGGCGGGCCGGTCACGATGCCAAATCCTCGAAGCGAGCCGGTCTGGCGCCCAGGCGCAGCATCTCCGCTTCCGCGTTCGCGCCGTCGTCCGGATGGACGTTCACGGCCCGGATCGCGTCCATCAACAGGACGACCGCATAGCCGAGCGCCAGGGCATCCCTGACCGTATTCAGGACGCAATAGTCCGTGGCGATGCCGCCGATGAACAGGCGTCGCACTCCGCTGGTATGGAGCGCGGCATCCAGTGTGGTACCTTCAAAGGCGGAATAGGCCTCTGTATCGGCGGCGGTGGCCTTGTGCACGACGACCACGGACGGAGGCAGGGGAAAATCGGGAGGCGCGTCAGCGCCGATGGAGCCGGCGATGCAGTGCGGCGGCCAGATTCCTCCCTGGTCGAGGAACGAACAGTGGTTGGCCGGATGCCAGTCGCGGCCGGCGAAGATCGGCAGGGTATGCGACTGAAAAAGGGCGAGATAGCGGAGCAAGACCGGCACGAGTTCGTTTCCATGCGGAACCGCAAGGCTTCCGCCGGGCAGAAAATCGTTCTGGATGTCCGCGATGAAAAGCGCGTCGCCTCGCTCGAGTTTCACAGGGAACCTCTATTGCGTGTCAGCGTCCCCGCTGCAAGAACCGGCGGATCGTAGCCACCACGTCCTGGACTTCCGTATAGTTCAACGTGCAAATTGCAGGTGTCGAGAGTCTGTTCTAACGCTGGCCACCTCCCTTGGGCGCAAGTATAGCACGTCAGGACTGCCTGGCTTGCAAAGCGGACAGTCAACCAACTGGTGTGCTAGCATGGTGGCGCGGCTGAAGTGCCGGCTGGCATTCGCGGTGAGGTGATAAGGCGGTTGCTGAGGGAGGTCTGTGCGTGAAGACGGTTGCTCGATGGCCATTGGGATTTATCCTGTCTCTCTGTTGTTGGCAGGGGGCTCTTCGGGAGGCGGGGGCCGAGGTGGAGGTGCTGACGGGCACGTCGTTGACCATTGATGGCCAAGTTATTTCGGATCGTGCGGCCGTAGTCGGGCATCCCACCGTGAAGGAAGTGCTGGCCGCTTTCGGACGAGCGGAGGATGCCCTGCAGAAACAGGACCTTGAAGCCCTGATGCGCTTCTACGCCCTCGGCTACAATTACAACGGGTTGAAGCAGGCCGATGTCCGACGTGTGTGGGGCGAGGTCTTTGATCACTTTCGGACGATTGCGTCGACGCATCATTTTACGGAGGTGAGAGTGGTGCGGGTCGGTTCTCATCCCCGCGTGGAAGTGACCTGCACGGGTGGGCTCTATGCCGTGGAGAAGGCGAGCGGCAGGCGCGTCACGATCGATAGCTGGTTCCACGAGGTCCACTATCTGATCCACGAAGGGGGGACGTGGCATTTTCTGGGCAATGCGGGGAACGCGCCGACCGACGTGCCGGCCTGGTCCGCGCCCCATCATCCGTTGTTTTGACGGACCACGGTGCGGCTATGGCGAGACGCAGCAAAGCACGCAACGTCCTCGCCGGCTCCGTGCTGGCGCTTCTGATTTTCTTCCAGGCGGAGCCGCTACACGCGTTCACCGGCACGCTGGACGCGCTGTGGCTGGAGACGAATCCGGTGCCCCGCGGGGAGTGCCTCCATTTTCTCGTCAAAGCCTGGCCGTACAAACTCTACCGTGGTCGGATCTCGCCGCACGATTGTCTGGTCAACGCGATACGTGACTATCGCAAGGGCGATCACGAGGAAGCGATGGGGTGGCTGCAAGCGGCCTTCTGCCCCGATCGAGAAGCCCAGCAGAATCTGGTCCGCCAGGCTCCCGCCGTCCTGGACTATTTGCTCACGAAGTATGGCCCCGAGGTCGGGTAGGTGCGACAGGCGGAGCTGAGGGATCGGCGCGGCTCGGTTACCCCAGCACACGGATGGTCGCGGTGCGAGTGACGTTGCCTCGCAGGTCGTCGGTATCCAGCCAGACGTTGAACTGCACAGTGCCCGGCTTGGCGAAACAGAGGCTGGCCGACTGCTGCGGCGGGATCGTGACGAAATCCTGAAGCACGCCGAAAGAGCTGAAGCCATTTTGACAGGAGACTGCTTTCATCGGACTGCTCCCCAGGAAGCCAATGTGAACGGGCTTGGAGCGGAGATTGACCCATCGAATTTCATCGCCCATCGCCGCGAACAGTTCCCTCGGCGAAACCATCTCTTCGATCTTGATCTCACGGACAGCGCCGGTGCGGCTTGTTTCTGGAAGCACAGAGCAGCCGAGAGCCGTCACGAGCAGCCATGTGCCCAACTGGATCAATATCAGCCCTGGGCGAGTCCTTGCCTCCATATGCCCTCCGTAGCATCGTGATTGTCAGCAAGATGGATGCCCGGTCCACATGGTTCAGGAACGGGTATTGGTGTGATGAGATGAGCCGCCTTGGTCGGATTACGGAGATGACGAGCGCTTGCGCACGTGAGCGATCGTTCATTTTCGCACCGGAGCGATGGATGGAGCTGTATGGTATGGAACGTTCCATGATGTCGGCTTTTCGTAGTTTCAGGGAAAACCTTTTGCTAGGATAGGCCGCCGGAAGTTCTGTCCGATGTCCCGGATCTTACTCGACGCTCGGCGAGCTGTTTCCCATGATCGTCTGGTTCGTCATTCTCTATCTGCTCGTCTCGGTGGGCATCGGGCTTTATGCGGCGACCCGCGTCCATAACGCGAAGGATTTTGCGGTCGCGGGGCGCAGCCTGCCGTTGCCGATCGTTACGGCTACGGTGTTCGCCACTTGGTTCGGGGCCGAAACCGTGCTGGGCATTTCCGCCACCTTCGTCAAGGAGGGCCTGCGCGGCGTGGTGGCCGATCCCTTCGGGTCCAGTTTGTGTCTGATCCTCGCCGGATTGTTTTTCGCCCGCCGCCTCTACCGTATGAATCTGCTCACCATCGGCGACTACTACCGGTTGCGGTACAGCCGCCCGGTGGAGGTGTTGTGCACGTTGTGCATCGTCGCATCCTATCTGGGCTGGGTTTCGGCGCAGATCAAGGCCCTTGGGTTGGTTTTTAATGTCGTCTCGGGCGGCTCGGTTACGCCGTACTTGGGCATGATCATCGGCGCGGCGATCGTGCTCACCTATACGACCTTCGGCGGCATGTTTTCAGTGGCGATCCTCGACTTCGTCCAGATCACGGTCATCATGGGCGGGATGCTCTACATCGGCCACGTGATCAGCGGCCTGACCGGCGGGGTCGGGGCGGTGATCAGCCATGCGGCGGCGGCCGGCAAGCTGGAGTTGTTCCCCGAGGCGAGCCTCCACGCCTGGATTCCCTTCCTGGGGGCTTGGATGACCATGATGTTGGGCTCGATCCCGCAACAGGACGTCTTCCAACGCATCACCTCGGCCAAGGACGAGAAGACCGCCGTCCGCGGCTCGGTGCTGGGCGGCACGCTCTACTTTCTGTTCGCCTTCGTGCCGATGTTTCTGGCCTACTCGGCCACGTTGGTGGATCCGAAAATGTCCGGGGCCCTGCTGGAGGCGGATCCACAACTGGTGCTGCCGACTCTGATCTTGCAGCATACGCCGGTCCCGGCCCAGATCATCTTCTTCGGCGCGGTCCTCTCGGCCATCATGAGCTGTTCGAGCGCCACCTTGCTGGCGCCGTCGGTGGCCTTCAGCGAGAACATCGTCAAGGGCTTGCGTCCTCGCATGAACGACCGGACATTCCTGCGCACGATGCGGATTGTGCTGGTGTGTTTCACCGCGGTGGTGCTGGCCTTCGCGCTCAACACCCAGGCGAGCATCTTCAAGATGGTCGAAAACGCCTATAAGGTGACGTTGGTGGCCGCGTTCATCCCTCTGTTCGCCGGATTGTACTGGCCGCGGGCGAACAACCAAGGGGCCCTGTGCGCCATCGCGGCCGGCCTTGCCACGTGGATTGCGCTCGAACTGGTCGGGTCACAAGATGCCGTGTGGCCGCCCCAGTTGGTGGGGTTCCTCATGGCCGGGGGGGGCATGGTTGCCGGTTCGCTGTTGCCTCCGTCTTGGGTGTCGAGGGGGCGGACGTATCGCTCGCCGGCTTCCGCGCCGTAGGACGTTCCTCTTTTCTCTTCCCGGGAGGATCGTTACAATAATTGCCTTGCGGCTTGTCCGTCGGTTGTCAGTGAAGGAGGCTGAGTCCATGGTTAAGATGGTCGAAATGGATGCCAGGGTCACGCTGTTCACGCAGATGGAAGAGAAGGGCGGGCCGGTGATCCTGATCAACAAGTTCACCGTTGAGCCCGAGGATGTCGTGCAACTCCTCGAAGCCTGGAAGTTCGACGCCGCCTTGCTCAAGCAGAAGCCGGGATTTATTTCCACCCAGCTGCATCGGGGCATCGGGGGCAGCTGCGTTTTCATCAACTATGCGGTGTGGGAATCGGTGGAACTGTTCAAACAAGCGTTCAAAGACCCCGAGTTCATCGCATCATTGGCCAAGTATCCGTCCAGCGCCTCAGCCTCTCCGCATCTGTTTAGGAAGGTGGCGGTCGCCGGTATTTGCGGGGAGTAGTCGGCATGAGGACAAGGGTCGCAAAATGAATTTCCATCGATGGTGTTTGACCGGGCCTTTTGCATCGCGTAGTATGGTAGTATGTAGCCAGGCTTGTTGAACGACGCTGACTGTCCTATCCCTCGCGCTTCTCCGTCCTCCGTACGCGATCGATTCTCCAGTCTTCGCGGTTCTTTCGGTCGGGCTTGCCGCGACCCGGCCGTCCATCTGTGACGGAAAGAGATTGGCCATCTCCAGCGTGGCACCGTAAGAAGGAGTACACCATCATGAGTGACAGCAAACTGGACAAGGGGGAGCAGCGGAAACATTGGGTCCGGATTCCTGATGGGACATTGGTCCGGCATCGTCAGGAGGGCCATGAAGGCTATATTGACGGTTTGACGGAAATTGTCGACGGTCTGGATCGGAATCCGGACGGGCGCACCCAATACCGCATCAAGGTGGGAGATACCAGCCGAAAGCTGGCCGTGGAGGACGATCTCTTGATCGTGACGGATGCCGAGGGGCTGGTGCTGATTTTGAAGCAGAAAGTGGAGTATCGAGGCGTGGTCAGCACGCAGTTGCACGGTGCATTTGGGGCCGACCGGTTTGTTAAATCGAAATAAGGCGATACCGCCGGCCACCTGTTCCCGCCATTGGAAGGAGTTCGCACCATGCCGCACATCGTCATTAACAAGAGTCACGGGGAGTTCTGTCTCAGCCATCAGGCGTTCTTGCGGTTGCGTGAGCTGGGCCAGCAGGATGCGCTGAAAGAATCGGATCCCGCCGTCTATTGGCCCCAATCGGCTTCGCCGCAGGATCCGGATTTCAATCAATGCGGCCGGTTGATCCCGCGGGACGACCTGAAGCTGGTGCAAGTGGTCACCGAGCTTGGCGGAAAGGCCAACGGCTACTGTGCGGAGCTCAAGGTGGTGGATGTGCCGACCGATGTGCGGTGGGAAATTGAGAAGACTCGCGGGGGCGAGCACGTGAGCGAAACCCATCGTATCTGGGACTAAGTAAGGATTGGACCAAGCCCGCGCCTGTCACTGCTCCGTCTCTCTCGATCCGAGAACGACCGTGATCCGCTACAAGCTCGCAGCTTGACCGGGCCATTCCTCGCCTTTCATTGCAATCACTCCTTGATTCTCCTAGAATTCACGCGATGCCTGTGTCTTCAACCGTGAAGGTGAAACCCTTGGGGGAGGCTACGGAAGTCGTCACGGTCGATCGGGGGCCCGGGGCTGTCATCGCCTGGGTGGGCCGTAAGGTCATGGCCTGGTACGCCTATGTCGTCGATCTGATGGCGCTGGTATACCTCTCCTTGCGCGAGTTGGCCAATCCCGTCGAGCGGGTGCGCCGGACGGCCTCCGGGGTGATCCTGCGTCAGATTTTGTTTACCGGCGTCGATGCACTGCCCGTGATGAGCGCCATCGCCTTGATGGTGGGCATCATCATCATCACCCAGGCCGGGACCCAGTTGCCGAAAGTCGGCGCCGGGGATCAGATCGGCAACATCATCGTGGTGACGGTGATCCGGGAGTTGGGGCCTCTGTTGACGATGTTTATCGTCGTCGGGCGATCCGGCTCCGCGATCACGACCGAGTTGGGGTACATGCGGGTCGGGCAGGAAATCACCGCGCTGGAACTCATGGGCGTGCAAGTGACCCGGTTCATCGTGATGCCGCGGATGATGGGCATGATCCTCTCCATGATCTGCCTGACCCTGTATTTCGATACGGTCGCCGTGCTGGGCGGATTCGTCGTGGCCAAGCTGAAGCTCACGGTTCCTTTTGCCGCCTTTGCCAAAGCCGTGACCCAGTCACTCTCGGTGACGGACCTCGTGGTAACGGCCACCAAGGGGGTGTTGTTCGGCATGGCCGTGGCCGCGATTTGCTGCCACCATGGGCTCTCCGTCCGTTCATCGTTTACGGAAGTGCCCCAGCAGACGACCCGAGCCATGATCAACTCCCTCAAGATTTGCCTGGTGTTGGATATCGTGGTGACCGTCACGGCATATTTTTGACCATGCCTGTCTTGGAGCTGTCCGGCGCGGCGGTCGAGATGGACGGTCACGGACGGTGGTCCGACCTGACCCTGTCTCTCAATGAAGGCGAGGCCTGCGCCTTGATCGGGCCGAACCGAGGCGGTAAAAGTCTGGCATTGAAACTCTGCGCCGGGCTGGTCACGCCGGAACGGGGTGTGGCGCGGCTGTTCGAACGGGATCTGCGCGATCTGGACGAAGAGGATTGGGCAGCGTTGCGCCAGCGGGTGGGCACGGTCCTGCAAGCGCCAGGCTTACTGAGCAATATGACGGTGTTCAACAACGTGGCGCTGCCACTGCGTTACCACCGGGGCCTCTCCGATGAGGAGTTGGAGCCGCTGGTCATGGTCCGTCTGGAGGCGTTGGGTGTGGCGGATCTGCGCCACCGATTTCCCGCCGAGCTGAATCAGGGGGAGGCCCGTTGCGTGGCGATCGCCCGTGCCCTGTCGTTGGATCAGGAAGTGTTGCTGCTGGACGATCCGCTGGAAGGGCTGGATGCGCTGACCAGTAGACGTTTGGGCGAGTGGTTGCAGGCGCAGCGCCGGAGCCGGGCGCTCACGATTCTGGCAACGACCCGCCGAGCCTCGTCCCTGCTGGCCATGGTGGATCGGTTCGTCTATGTGCGGGACGGGCAGGTACAGGCTCAAGGACGGTATGAAGAGCTGTTGGCCTCGGCCGACGACGCGATGAAGGACTATTTGCAGTAGGCATCGTTCGAGCCGGGATTACCATCGGGAAGAGAGGTCGTCTATGCCAATGCACTATTCTCACAAATTGTCCGGGCCGCGCATGGCGCAGTTGGTGGGCGCCTTCGTGCTGGTTCCCGTGCTGGGGTTGATCGCCGTCGGCATCTTCATGTTGAAAGCCGAGCATATCTTCGACGAGAAGTATCAGCTCCATGCCACGCTGAGCAATGCCTACGGGTTGGCCCCCGGCGATCCAGTTGTAATCTCCGGCCTGCCGATCGGCCGGGTCAGGACCGTCGAGTTTGCGGACGGCGGCACGGTGGCCGTGACCTTCCAGCTCCTGAGCCGGTACCAGGAGATGGTGCGGGAGAATTCCGTGGCCAGCATCACCAAGAGCGGTGTAGTCATGGGCCAGAGCCAGGTGGAGGTCGCCATGGGCGACCAGCGCAAGCCGGTCCTGACCGATGGCTCGACGATTCGCGTGCAGCCTCCCACCGACTATGCGGCGATGCTGAACGAGGTTCGGTCGGAGGTGAAGCCGGTCCTGGAGTCCGTGCAGCGGACGGTGCTGCGCGTGGAAGAAATTACCAAGGATGTCCAGCAGGCCGTGCAGACCGGCGGCCGGACGTTGGCCCATGTGGAGCAGGCGACGCGCGAACTGCCGGCGGTGATGGCGTCGGTGCAGCACAGCGTCACCGCGGTGGAGCAGACGACGGCCACGTTGCCGGAACTGACCGGGTCGGTCAAGAAGACTCTCGGGAAGGTGGACGGCATCGTGACCGATGTGAAGGCGACCACCGCCAAGTTGCCGCCTCTTGTGGCGGCTGCTCAGGATGCCGTCAATAACATCAAGGCCTCCACCGAGTCCATCAAGGCGGTGAGCAAGGATATGCCGCCTCTTGTCCGTACGGCCCATGCCACTCTGGATGACGTGAATACCATCATCAAAGGCGCCAAGCGGACATTTCCGGTCAGCACCATGGTCCGGAATGCGGAACAGATGGAATCGGTCGGCCGGGCCGGGAATGGCCTGACCAGCCTCAGGGGAGACCAGTTGCCGCGGTGAAGATGGCGCGGCCGACAGCCGGTCCAGTACTGATCTGGGCCCTGTGCCTGCTGATGGGCTGCGCCGCCGGGGCTCCGCCGGATCCGTCTCCCGAATGGGGGGGCAAGATCCGTGACCTCCATGCCCGCGGGCAGCGGCTCATGGAGCAGGGAGAGCTGGAGCGGGCCAGGGACGCGTACGAGGAATCCAGGTTGTTAACGGAAAGCCTGGACGATCTGCCAGGCTTGACCATGGCGCTGAACGGGCTTGGCTCCGTGGCGGTCGCGGAAGGGCAGGTGGGCGAGGCCCTGGCATTGCACCAGCGGGCTCTGGCGTTGGCCAAGTCCTCGGGCCGAACCGACTTGCTCATCGATACGCAGGCCCATTTAGGCGCGGCCTTCCAGCTGGCCGGTGAGTCCCAGAAGGCTGTGTCCTTGTATGAACAGGCTTTGGGTTCGGCCCGAGTGACCGGGAATCGGCATAGCGAGGCGGTCCTGCTCAATAATATTGGGTTGCTGGATCTCAAGGCTGGCGAGCGGGCGAAGGCGGAAGCCTCATTGAAGGAAGCCCTGGCGATCAACCAGGACTTGCAAGACCGACCCGCTCAGGCAGCGAACCTGGCCAACCTGGGTTTGCTGGCCGAGCAAGCTGCGCAATGGGGCGAGGCGCAGAGCCGCTTCGAAGCGGCCCTGGAACTGGACAAAGCGAGCGAGCATCGCGCCGCCATTGCCGGAGACTTGGCGGGGTTGGCGCGTGTCATGCAGCAACAGCACCGGCAAGATGCGGCGCTGGACTTCGCGCAACGGGCCTATTGGAGCTATCGCGCCATCGGGGATATCCCCCGGGCGATGACTGAATTGACCCGGGCGGCGACGCTTCTCCGTGAACAGGGGCGGCAGCAGGAGGCCTCCCAGTTCGAGGCGGAACTCAAAAGTTTACACGAGTCTTCCAAACCGGCAGATGCCCCCCACCCGTAGCCGTCAACCGGCTTGTGCGGATGTGTCTAAGTCTTCGTACAATTGACTTTTCTTGAGATTGCTCCTATCCTGACATCCCTACCTTTTTCGATGCGCAGGACGCGCAAAATTACTCAACGCCACGGGTGTTGCATGGTGAAATTGCCGCCGATGATGAGAAAGCCGGAACGTTTATGAGCCGGAGCCTCCTGCTTGGTCTCCTCCTGACGCTTGTTGCAGTGCCGGGGGGAGTGGCCTGGGCTGAGCCGGCGGCCGGTGTCTGGGTCACGGCCGAGGGGATGGCTCCATTCGTCAGTGAAATGTCTTTGGAGGAGGTGCGGGGCAAGGCGCGTGATGAAGCCAGACGGAATGCCATCGAGCAGGCCGTGGGGCTGTTCGTACGCGGTACCACCGTTCTCCACAATTCGATGATCACGGATGAGCTGGTTTCCTCCGTGGCGCGAGGGGTGATTGAGGAAGAGCAGTGGCTCGAAGAGCACATCGAGGAGGTCTCCAACAAGCGGCCAGGCCCGAAGCTGGCGGTGTGGCACAGCAAGGTGAAAGCGCGTGTCCGCCCGGTCCGGGTGGAGCGACGGGCCGGATTCAGCCTGCGCGCCTCTCTGAACAAGACCGTCTTTCAGGAAGGCGAGGAGGCGTTGATCAAGGTGCAATCCAGCCAGCCGGCCTACCTTCATGTCTTTAGCGTGACGCAGGATGGCTCGGTGACGCTGTTGCTGCCCAATCGTTTCCGTGCCGATAATCTGTTTCAAGCCGACCAGGACTATATTGTGCCGGACGAGCGACTTCGGGCTCTCGGCATTAAGCTGCGAGTGCTGTTGCCCAAGAACGCCAAGAAGGCGATGGAATATATCAAGGTGATCGCGACGAGAAAGGCGATCAACTTGGTGTCCGATAAGACGCCGGACGGAGTGTTCCATACCTTTGAGGGAGCGGACGTGGGCATGATTCGGGACGTCGTGAAGCGGCTGGCCGAACTCGAGGACGAAGACTGGACTGAGACGACGTTACCCTATGAAGTGCGCCAATAAGGGACGCGCGATGGAACGAAGGCTGAGGCTGGTTACTTTGGGTGTGGCGCTGACGGCCGGGTTTGGCTTCCTGGGCGGGTTCGTGTACGCCCAGTCCGCCGATCCCTTTGAGCAGATCAACAAGCGGTTTCAAGAGCGCAAAAGTGCCGGCGAGGACTCGCTGCAAAGCCTCCAGGATCAGTTCCAGGCCAAGCGGGCGGCGATGGAGGAGCAGTGGCGGAAACGGGAAATGGAGATCGAGCAGCGCTGGCAAGAACGGAAACGGGAGATCGAGAAGAAGTGGGCCCAGGCCCAACGCTCGACCCAGCGGGAATGGGTGGATTATTCGCCCGGCAACGATTCGCGCAGCATCGTCAACTTCGAAGACGGGACGGTGGAAATCGCGACGCTGGTTCCGGCTGCAAAGCCGGGCCGCCTGTCGCCGGAGCAGTTGGCCTCGGCCCAGGCGGAGATTACCAGGCAGTTGGAACAGATCCTGTCCGAGAAGGCAGATGCCAAACGGGCGATCCTGGCCGGCCAAATGGCGACCAGCAAGGGCAAGCTTGTAGAGCCCAAAACCGCCAAGGCCTTTGTCCAGCAGGAGGTGCTTCCGAATTTGGTCGTGGACGATAAGCCGACCGAGTCGCGCGACGGGGTGTCGCGGGTCAAGATGACGGCCACGCTGAAGATGACGCCCGACCATCTGAAGAAACGGGCCCAGCAGTACCTGGAGACCGTGCAAGCCGAGTCCCGTCGCCGACAGCTCGATCCCCGGCTGGTCTTGGCGGTGATTCAGACCGAATCCTATTTCAATCCAAAGGCCGAATCCCATATCCCGGCCTACGGCCTCATGCAGTTGGTGCCGCGTTCGGGAGCCAGGGACGCCTACAACTTCGTCTACAACGACGACAAGGTGCTGGATGACGAGTACTTGTTCCAGCCGGGCCAGAACGTGGAGCTGGGGGCCGCCTATCTTCACCTGCTCATGAACAAGAGTTTTTCGGACGTGCAACCGGGAGACAAGAAAAACTATCTGGTCATTTGCGCCTATAATTGGGGGCCCGGCAATGTGCGCAAGAGAATCATGGGACCGTATCGGATCCAAGAGTTGAGCGACAGCCAGGTGTTTGCGCTGTTGTCGGAGAAGGCGCCGGAGGAAACCAGGAACTATCTCAAACGGGTCACGGAACGCATGAGTCTCTATGAAGACCTCGTCGGACGTTGAAGAGTCAAAGAAAGGGAGGATGCCAATGAATCATCGAATGACACATCGAGGAGCGATGTTGTTCTTGGCCGGGCTGGTGCTCTTCGTCAATGCAGCATCGGCCCAGGTGGGCGGCCGAGTGGGCGACGTCATTGAATCGATGGGCAACGGCGGAGTGGATTGGACGACGGGCATGATTACGGCCAGCGGGTTGGGGGCGCCGCCTGAGAATGCGGTGAACCGGGCCCAGGCCAGGGCCATGGCCGAGCGGGCCGCGTTCATCGTCGCCACGCGCAACTTGCTTGAGGTCGTCAAGGGCATTCGCGTGGACTCCGCCACGTTGGTGGAGAATTTCATCGTGAGCAGCGACATCATCAAGACGGAGGTCAGCGGCTTCGTCCAAGGCGCGCAGATTCTCAAGAAACAGGTAAATCCGGACGGGTCGGTCGAAGTGCTGGTCGGGGTCAAGCTGCAAGGCGATCTCCTGAATACCATGATCCCGAAGCAGACCGGCGGCGGTGTGCCTGTGCCGCCGGCGCAAGCCCCGGCTTCGCCGATGCCTGTTCCACAAGCATCCAGCGACACGGCGTACACCGGCTTGATTGTGGATGCCCGCGGTACCGGCGTCAGGCCGGCTATGGTGCCCAAGATTCGGAATCAGGAGGGCCGGGAGGTCTACGGATCCTCGTTCGTCAACCGGCAATATGCGGTCGAGCAGGGGATGGTGGGATACTTGAAGGATGTGACCGCGGCGCAAACCAATGCGAGGGTGACGGATCGTCCCTTGGTCGTTAAGGCGATCAAGACCGACGGGCCGAACAAGACGGATCTCGTCATCAGCAATGCCGACGCGCAAACGTTGCACGGCATGAAAGAAAATCTCTCCTTTTTGGAGAAGGCCCGCGTGATGGTGGTGTTGGACTAGCCGCTGCGTCGCGTGAAAAGGAGACCATCGATGAATACGATCAACAAGACATGCAGCAGAACCTGGCAGGGATGGGCGTGCGTGTTGGCGGCGCTGTGTATTCTTGGATTGGCGGCCTGCGCAGAGGAGGGGGTCAAGCCTGAGGCGGCGCTGGACACGCCGGAACATCACTATTCGACGGGCCTCAGGCTGTTTGACAGGGCCGATTACGACGGGGCCATGAAAGAGTTCGCGCGGGCCGTGGCCCTCGACCAGGATTTTGCTCCGGGTCACGCGGGGGTCGGGCTCGTCTACGGGCAGAAGCGTGCGTTCGGTCAGGCCTATGAGTCGCTCGACAAAGCGCGAAGGCTGCAGAAGCCGCCGATGGTCGTGGCGCAGATTATGAAAATCCGCGTCCTGACGATGGAGCGTGGCGACGACTGGCTTAAGGACGCCGAGTCCGAGTATAAGCACGGCTCCAAGATTGATCCGCAGAATGCGGCCCTGCATTACTACATGGGCCGGGCCTACCGGATGGGCTTCGAATTCGACAAGGCCGGAGACCATTTCAAGGCGGTGCTGGATTTGAATAAAGATCTGGTCGGAGACGCGGATCGGGAGTGGAAGCTGGTGCAGAAGATTCAGCGCGCCGCGCCGGGCACGAAGATCGGCAAGGAGATCGCGCTCATCGACCAGATCAGCCGCGCCGACGTAGCGGCCCTGTTCATCGAGGAATTGGGGCTGGATCGCCTCTATGAGAAGCGAGGCAAGACGTTCGATTCGTCTTTCAAGGCGCCGGGGCAATCGTTTCAGGCGGACAAGATCGTCGCCATGGAGCCAGCGACGGACATCGCAACCCATCCTCTCAAGGCCGACATTGACACGGTCGTGAAGCTGGGCGTGCGGGGGCTGGAGCCGTCGCCGGACCACAAATTCGAGCCGAGCAAGCCGATCACCAAGGCGGAATATGCCACGATGCTTGAAGACATCATGGTCCGGATTACCAACGACGACAAGCTGGCGACGCAGTTCTTCGGGCAGAAGTCCCCGTTCCCGGATGTGCGGCCGGATCTCTACTACTTCAATGCCGCGATGATCATGACCAGCAGGGGGATTCTTGAAGCGGACAAGGTCACCGGGGAGTTCGGCGCCGTCCAGCCGATCAGCGGCGCGGATGCCCTCCTGGCGATCCGGATGTTCAAGGAGTCCCTTAAAATCTAAGCGACCGACGCGGGAGGAATGGCTGTGAAGAGACGCATGCGGATGAGGATCGCCGGCCTGATCCTGGTGGCATGGGCCTGTCTCCTGGGGCTGTCCGGGAAGGCCTTGGCGCAGGGCGTGGCGCTGGATACGGTCGAACGGAGCGGCTCCGGGATGGTCAACTGGACCGAGGGCTGGATTCAATCCACGGGCTTGGGCGCACCGCCCGAGAAGTCTTCGGGCCCCGGTCAGGCCAGGGCCATGGCTCAGCGGGCCGCCTATACCGTGGCGGTCAGGAATCTTCTGGAGGCCGTCAAGGGGGTGCGCGTGGATTCCGCGACCCTGGTCGAGAATTACATCGTCACCAACGATGTGATCAAGACGCAGGTCAGCGGGTTTGTGCGGGGCGCCCAGGTCGTGAAGACCGATGTGCAATCGGATGGGGGCGTGGAAGTCACGGTGCGGGTTCCCCTCTGGGGGGCGGATTCGTTGCTCAATGCCTTTGTGGCGGAAAAGGGGCTGCAGTCGAAGGACCTGCCGCCGGAATCCCCGGCCGGAGAAGGGGCCACGGGTCTCGTGATCGATGCCCGTGGATTGGGCGTCAAGCCCGCATGCTTTCCCTCCGTTCTGGATGACAAGGGCCAGGTGGTGTACGGGCCGGAGATCGTCGACAAGGCCGAGGCGGAGAAAAACGGGATGGTCCAGTATCGCACGCTTCCCAAAGATGCCAAGATCTCATCGTTGTTCGGGGAGGATGCCTATGTGATCCGGCCGGTCCAATTGTCTCCGATGCCCAGAGAGGGGCGTCGACCGCTGAAGATCAAGGGCGCCGGCAAGGCGGGATCGCTGAAAGCCAATATCATGATCAGCAGCGAGGATGCGCAGAAGATCAGGGGGGACGGGCAGATGAAGGGGGCGTTGGGCCGCTCCCGAGTCGTTGTCGTCACGGACCCCTTGATCGGAGGGATGGAGGGCCGTGCGCCGGATGCCTCGCCGGAGGCGGAGCGCCTGCTGGCCGCGTTGCCGGGTGAATCCCGATAATGAGGGAGTGCCTATGCTGAGGCCGATTCGACTCCTGAGTCTTCTCCTCCTGGTGAGTGGGGCGCTGTGTGTGCCGATCATGGCTCGGGCCGATAATGACGGCGCGGCCGTCGAGACGGTGGGGCCGGGGACGGTGAACTGGACGAAGGGGCTTGTCACGGCGGTAGGGATCGGGGCACCGCCCGAGAAGGCGTCGAGTCCTGGGCAGGCCAGGGCCATGGCGGATCGGGCTGCGTTCGCCGTGGCGATCCGGAATCTGCTCGAGGCCGTCAAGGGGATTCGGGTGGATTCGCTCACGTTGGTGGAGAATTACGTCGTCAAAGACGATGTGATCAAGACCCGCGTGACCGGCTTGGTCAAAGGAGCGCAAGTCATCAAGAAAGAGGTGCAGCCGGATGGCGGCGTTGAGATCACAGTCGGGGTATCCCTCGCCGGCGAACTGTTCGATGCCGTGGTGTCCAAAGGATTCGGGCGGAAGGTTCCGGCAGCCGAACTAGCTAAGCCGGTGCCCAAGACCCCTGAACCAGCGCCTATACCCAAAGCTCCAGCCGAACCGCCGCCGACTGTGGTTGCCGTGGAGGCCTACACGGGGCTGCTGGTGGATGCTCGGGGGCTTGGCCTCAGGCCGGCTTTGGCGCCGAAGCTCCTGGACGAACAAGGGAAAGAGCTCTACGCCAGTGAAGTGCTCGATCGGGCCAAGGCCGTCGAAGCCGGGGTGGCTGGCTATGCCAAGGACATGGTGGCCGGGAGCCGCCAAGCCCGGGTGACGGACAACCCCCTGATCGTAAAGGGCGTGAAAGCCAGCGGGGATAAGGCGACGGACATCACGATCGGAGGAGAAGGCGTGAGGGCGATCCGGCAGTCGGAACCGATGTCCCATTTCCTCCAGCAGGGGCGTGTGGTGGTGGTCTATGACTAACCTGGAGACAGAAGGCGGAAAGCGGCAGGCAGTACGCAGCGTCAAGAAACCAGCCAGGCTCCATGCCCGATTCGTTGCCGCCTGCTTACTGCTTTCTGCCGGTTGCTTCACGATAGCCGGCTGCGTGGCGTCCACCGAACAAGGCGCCATCGGGGTGGCCCAAGGGGTCAAGCAGGCCGTCAGCTCAAAGTACAAGGTTGGCGGACGTCTCAAGGATCAGCCGCCGCGCCTCGTGGCGGTGATCCCCTTCGTCAATAAGTCAGGGCACCAGGCCGAGGAGGAAGAAAAGGGAGCCGAATACGTCGTCCGCACGGCGTTTGTAAATCACTTTACGACACGTCGCTATGAAACCCAGCGTACGATCGTGACGGACCGGCTGCTCCAGGAAAAAGGCCTGGTCAAGCCGGAGGACATCGCCAAACTCTCGCCGGCCAAGCTCGGGGAGATCACCAAGGCCGATGCGATCATCTATGGGGACATCACGCACTTCAGCAAGGTGTACGCCGGCCTCTATGCGCAGATTGCGGTGGGAGCTCAGGTGCGCATGGTGGATGCGAAGAACGGGGAGGTGCTGTGGGAAGCCTCGGACGTATCGCGATCCCATTCGGGCGGGTGGGCCACCGATCCGCTCGGCCTCATCATCGTCCTGGCCTCCAATGCCTATGCGCTCCGGCACATCGAAGTCGTGCGGGCCGCGGAGGAGTTGTTTAGGGATTTGGTGGAAACCTTGCCCAGGGCCAGCGTCGGCGAAGCGGTGCGTCCCCCCCTCGTCACGATGTTCGTGAACGATTCGGCCACGTTGATGCGCAAGGCCGGCGACCAGATCAAAGTCGGGCTGAAAGGCGATCCGAACATGCTGGCCACCTTCGACTTGGGCCAGGTCAGGACCGGGCTGGTCATGCAAGAGGTGCAGCCGGGGATCTATACGGGTGCCTACACGGTCAAGCCAGGCGACAACGGCGAGCAACTCCTGGTCGTGGGCCATCTGTCGGATCGGAAGGGATTGACCACCGATTGGGAAGATGCTTTGGGCCCGGTGACCCTCGATACGACGCCGCCGGCGGTTCCGGCTGGGGCGACGGCGGTCGGGCGGGACAAGGCCGTGAGCCTGCGGTGGAAAGCCAACGGGGAGTCGGACCTGGCCGGCTACAAGCTCTATCGCAGCGCGACCGCCTTGACCGGGTTCGAGCCGTTGGCTACGAATGAGACGCCGGCGTTCGTGGATGCCAAGGAACTGGCCAATTTCAAACCGGTCTATTATCGGATCGCGGCGTTCGACAAGGCCGGCAATGAGAGCGCTCAGTCCGAAGCGTTGATCGGGGTGCCGGTAGCCCCCGGCCCCACATCGGTGAGCGGGACGATCAGCTTGAATGCGACCTGGTATGCCGGGGCCAGCCCCTATGTGTTGGACGGTGACGTGACGGTGGCCCAGGGGGCCGTGCTCACGATTGAGCCGGGGACTCTGGTGCAGTCCAAAGGCGGCGGGTTGCTGGTGCGCGGGGGGGTCCTCGCGAAGGGGTTGCCTGACGCCATGATCGTCTTTGCCGCGGACAAGGGGCAACCGGAGAAGCAATGGAAGGGTATTGTTTTCGATCAGACGGGGACCCAGGCCAGCGTTTTGGAGCGGGTGCGGGTGAGCGGGGCTGCGGTCGGCGTGAGTTGCCTGGCCTCGTCGCCCACCATCCTGGCGAGCGAGATCACGGAGAACCAGGTGGGGGTGTTGGTGCGTCATGTCACTGCCCGTCCGGTCCTCGAGGGGAATCAGATCGTGTTGAACCTGGAAGATGGGGTGTCCGTGCAGGACGCGGCCGCGCCGGCGCTGGCAGCGAACCGCATTGCCCAGAATAAACGGTATGGCGTGGCTTTGAGCAAGGCTCCTGGCCTGTCGATCCGGGGCAACGAGATCCTGGACAATGGGTCGGTCCAAGGCTGGAATGCCAGCCAGACCGACAGCGTCGACTTCAGCGGAAACTGGTGGGGAACCACCGAAGGCGCGGCCGTCTTGACCAAGGTGGACGGGGCCGTGTTGCTCAAGGACTATCTGGATGGACCGCTGCCGGGCGGGAAGGCGGTGACGCTGCCGGCCCTGGACTCGGAACTCGGGGGACCTCTGGCCACGTCGGCATTCCTGCTGGCCGCCAAGAGTCCCTATCTGGTCACACGGCCGTTGATCATCGACAAGGGCGCCACCTTGACCATCCAGGCCGGCGTAGTCATACGATTCAAGCCAGGGGAGAACAGCCTGGTCCTGCGTGATGGGGCGATCCAAGCCTTGGGAACCGCGGCTCGCCCGATCGCGCTGACCTCCGCCAATGCTTCGCCGCGCCCGGGCGACTATGCCAGCGCGGTCCGGTTTGAGGGTGTGGGACAGCAGCCGAGCTTCCTGAAGCACGTGCGGGTCGAGTATGCCTCGACCGCGGTCCATGTGAAGGAAGGCAATCCGGAGATTTCCCACGCCTACATTGCAAACAATCTTCAGAGTGCGATCGAGTGTGCGGGCAAGTCTTCCCCCAAGATTGCCTATTCCACCCTCACGGGCCACTCGAACAACGCCGCCGTCATCTGCAGCGGGCGTGCGCAGCCGACCCTCTACCACAACAACATCGTGAACAACGCCTGGGGCGTCATCAACCATTCGTCCCTGCCCCTGGAGGCACGCGAGAATTGGTGGGGAGCTTCCCCGCCGGACGAGGGTCTCTTCCTGGGGGCCGTGGAGTTCAACCCATCGCTGAAGAGCCCAGAACCAGACGCAGCCGGGAAATAACCAGCGGGAGCCTGGGCCAAGCATGGGCAAGCTGAACCTTGAGTGGTTCAAGGGAGAACAGGTTCTCCGGGTTCTCTGGGGCGGCGGGTTGACGTTGGCGATCATCCTGCTCTACCTGACCGGCACCTTCGAGTGGGTCGAGCTTCGATCCTACGATCTCCGGTATACGCTCTTCGAACACTTGCCGAAGACCCCCCTGACGACCCCCGTGCTCCTGCTCAGGATCGACGAGGAAACCGAAGACCGCCTCAATCTCCGGGCGAACGACATTCCCCGCGCCATGTATGCGGATGCCATCCGGCATCTGTCGGAACAGGGCGCCTCCCTGATCGCGTTCGATATCATCTTTTCCAAACCCAAGGATCCCGTCCAAGACCGGGCGTTTGCCGAGGCCATCCAGAAGGCCGGAAATGTCGTGCTGGCCCGCTATATTGGGGAGAAGGGCCACCGACTGCCGTTGCCGATATTCCGCGATGCGGAACTCAGTGAAGCCCTGATCAACGTGGAGCTGGAAAAAGACCGGTGCCTGCGGGGCATGCCGCTGCTGGCACTGGATTTTTCCGTGGAGGGGCCGGAGCCAGAGCCGGTCCTGGCCATGAGTCTGGAGCTGGCCCGTCTCTATCAACTGCCTCAGGGCGAACAGGAGTTGGACCTCTCCAATAACGATGAGCTGGGGATGGGACAGCTCCGGATTCCCTACCCCGATGGTCGGATGCGGATCCATTTTTACGGTCCGCCCGCGACCTTTCCCCGGATGCCTTTTTGGAAGGCGGTGAAGGGGGAGTTGGACCGCGACGCGGTGAAGGGGAAAATCGTGCTGATCGGTCCCTCGACCCCGGCCCTCCATGATTATTACTGCACCCCCTACCTCCAAAAGCGGACGACAACCTTGAAGTTCGACGACAAGGAGCAGGAGGAAAAGGTTCGCGGCGCCATGATGGACGGGTTCGAGATTCACGCGAATGCGATCCAGACGATTCTGGACCGGCGTTTTGTGACCCGCAGCAAAGACCAGTGGGGCGTCATGCCGATGGTCCTGTTGATGCAAGGAATCCTGGGCACGGCGCTTCTGATCCAGAGCCAGCGCGGATCCATCGTCACCACGATGTTCAAGTGGGTGCTGTTCATCGGGATCGGCGGCGCGGGGTTGTTCCTCTTGTGGCGGTATGACTATTGGCTGGACATCATGCCCATGTATTCCCTGCTGGGCGCCCAATATGGCGCGGCGGTGTCCTACCAACGGTACTTCGAGCGGCAGAAACGCCGGCAGGTGCAGGCCATGTTCGGCCGGTACGTGTCTTCGCGGGTCGTCGACCAGTTGGTCAAGAATCCGGATATGGCCAACCCCAGCGGGCGGAAGGAGCGGCTGACGATGTTTTTCTCCGACATCCGGGGCTTCACGAGCATGTCGGAAAAGATGGTGCCGGAGGAGGTCCAGCGGCTGCTGAGCGAATACTTCACCGAGATGACGCGGATTTTGTTCCAGCACGGGGGGACCCTGGACAAGTTCATGGGGGACGCCGTGATGGCCTTCTTCGGCAACCCCGAGCCCCAGCCGGATCATGCCTTGCGTGCCGTGCTGATGGCGCTGGATATGCAGGAGGCGATCGTCCAGCTCAATAAGAAGCTGGAAGCGGAGGGCCGCAAAACGATCGGTGTCGGGATGGGGATCAACACCGGCGATGTGACGGTGGGCAACCTGGGGTCGAAGGATTTTCTGGACTACACGGTCATCGGGGACGCGGTGAATCTGGCCTGCCGGCTGGAGCAGAATGCCAAGGCCGGGGAGATCATCATCACGCAGGCCACTTACGATGAAGTCAAACATGCGGTGGAGGTGGAACAGATGGAACCGATCAAGGTCAAAGGCAAGGCCGAGCCCATTCCGATTTACCGGGTGCTGCGCCGTATCCCGTCGTCTGCCGTTCAAACCGGCCATGCATAAGGAGATCACTATGCTGTATCTGTGCGCGAATCGACTCATGCGCCTGGTGACGATCCTGGCGCTGTTGTTTTTTGGGGTGGGGGGGAGCGGGGCTGCGTTGGCCCAGAGCCAGAGCGTCACCGCCGAGGGGACCGCGGGCATTCTAGGAGGGGATCAAGGCATTGCCCGCGACAATGCGATCCGGGATGCCCAACGGAAGGCGGTGGAGCAGGCCGTCGGGACGATGATCGCCTCCGAGACGTTGGTCGAAAATTTTCAGGTGCTCCGCGACAGCGTCTATTCCAAAAGTCAGGGCTATATTCAGAAGTACGATGTGGTCAAGGAAGGGGCCCAGAAGGACCTCTACAGCGTCACCATCTCGGCCACCGTCTCGACCGGGACGTTGAAAAACGACTTGGGCGCGCTGGGCTTGTTGATGGCTCGAGTGGGGAAGCCCCGCACCCTGTTCATGATCGCCGAACAGAACATCGGCCAGGAGATCTATGTCTTCTGGTGGAGCTGGTGGGGCAAGGGCGGCCAGTCCTTCACGGGGCAGACCGTGGACATGGCGGTCTCCGAAACGATCCTGAAGGAGGAGTTCCTGAGCAAGGGATTCAACGTTATCGACATCTCGGCCGTGACCGGAAAATTTGAAATTTCCAATGCCTACCGAATGGCGGATCTCACCGATACGGGCGCGCGGGAGATCGGGAAAAAGATGGGGGCCGAGATCATCGTCAAAGGCAAGGCCCTGGCCAAGGAAGGGCCGAGGAACCCCGGCAGCAGCGTCGGCTCCTACCTGGCGGATATCACCGTCAGCGCGGTCCGCGTGGACAACGGACAGGTCCTGGCCTCGGCGCGTGAGTCGGCGCCGGCCCGCCATGTGTCCCAGCATGTGGGCGGGAACCAGGCCATTGAAAATGCGGCCAAGAAGGTGGCCGAAAAACTGATCGATCAGATCACGGCCAAGTGGACGGGAGAAACGTCGGGCGGCCAGTTGGTGCAAATCACCATCCGCGGCCTTGCCGGGATGAAGGATCTGGTCAAGGTGAAGGAGTTCTTGCAGTCCCAGGTCCGTGGGGTCCAGGCTGTCATTCAGCGTAGTTTCGAGGGGGGCGTGGCGGTCCTGGAGGTGGATGCCAAAGCGTCGGCGCAGCAAATCGGGGACGAACTGGCCAAAAAGGACTTCGGTGCCTTGGATCTTGACGTGACCGGTGCGACGGCCAACACGCTGGAGGTTGTCGCAACCAGGAAGGGGGCCGTGGCACCTACTAAATGATGGTGACGTGGGGGGGAATGACCGTCAGTATGAACCGTATCTTTGCCTGGGTGGCTTGGCTGGCGTGTCTATCCGGTACCGCCTGCCTGCCGCTCCCGATGGTTCCACCCAATCCGGCGAACCCCATCCGCACCGTCGCGGTCCTGCCGTTCATGAACAACAGCAACGACGTCGAGGCTCCGGCGTATGTGCGAGAACAGTTCACCAAGGAGCTCATACGGCACCAGTATGTGATCAAGCCGCTTGCTGAAGTCGACCAGGTGTTGAAGGATCAGATGGGGGTGACGCTGGGAGTCCAGCTTGATCTGACGACCCCGCAGGAAATCGGGAAGGTTCTGGGGGTGGATGGCGTCTTCTATGCCTCGTTGGATGAGTTCACCCACAAGATCACCGGGGTCTACAACGTTAAGCGCGTGCGGGTCAGGGTTAAACTCGTGAACTGCAAGACGGGCGCGACGGTGTGGAGAAACGGCATTGGCGTCAAGAGCGTGTTGAGCGCCGGCACGGCCGGCGCGGCCGCCTCCGTGGCCGGGACGTTGCAGGATACGAAAGAAACGGGCGTGGAACTGCCGCCGTTACTTGGTGAAACCATCCTGGCCCCCTGGTTCGAACTTCCCAAGGTCGGTACGGTGAAGAATACCGGGGAAGAGGCCGGCGTAGCCTTGGCGGCGGCGCTTGGCGAGAGGATTCTCACCAAAGCGATGAAGGTTCCGTTGCCAATCGAGACCCAGGCGATGATTGACATTCTCCTCAACGGATCCTATACGTACTATGACAACAACTATTACCAGCACCGATTGAATGCCGGGCAGGGGGCTGTTCCGGCCGGTCCGGGCGGGTCGGCACTGAAATGATGGAAGCGTTTCCTCAATCGAAAAGGAGAATCCCAATGAAACTTGCCTGGCCAGTGGCCGCAGGGCTTATGCTGTTGTTCGTGACGGCTTGCGTACCGACCTTTCCCCAGATCGTGCCGAACCAGAACAGTCCGATCCGGACCGTCGCAGTGCTGCCTCTCGTGAACAATTCCAACGATGTGGAGGCCCCGGCCTATGTGCGAGACATTTTTGTGGCCGAGTTGGGGCAGTTCTTCTACGCGATCAAGCCGGTGAGCGAGGTGAATCAGGTTTTAAAGGACAAGATGGGGGTCACGCTGGGCTCCCAGCTCGATATGGCGACCCCGAAGCAGTTGGGGGAGGCGCTGGGCGTGGACGGGGTCTTCTATGGGTCCCTGGATGAGTTCAGTGAGAAAATCACCGGAATCTATAACGTGAAACGTGTACGGCTTCGGAGTAAGCTCGTCAATTGCAAGACCGGGGAAACGGTGTGGAAAAACGGGATCGGCATCAAGCAGGGGACGCAGGCGTCCGGAGGAAGTTTCACGGGAAGCGTGCCCTTTCTGAGCCAAGCCATCGGGATAGTCGGCTCACTCTCTGCGATGGCTTCGAGCATGTCGGACAAGGAGGATGTGGCATTGCCGAAGCTGTTTGGCGAGGACGTCCCCGCGCCTTGGCAAGAGCTTCCGGAGCAGGCCGGGACGATCGAAGCGAATATTGTGACAGGCCTGGGCGGAAAGGTTTTGGAGAAAGCCATGAACAGTCCGCTGAGAACGGAGACGGTCGTGGCGGTCGGGGTCGTGTTGAAGGGCTACTACTATCCCGGTGGCGCGGAACTGCTTCCGTATGGGGCCATGCTGGTCACCGGTCCGGAACTCGTGCAGCCGAAGGGGCAATGAGAGGCTCAGTCCAATGAAGCGAATAGAACGAGGAGGCATTATGAACCGACGCGGAGCTAGCGCAATTGCAGCAGTGGGGATGGTGAGCCTGATGACCCTGACGGGCTGTCAGGCCACGATGACAGGGCAGGTGAAAGACGATGTCAGCGTGACGGGGCAGACGCAGCGGATGGAGGCGGCGGGCGCGAAGTATTCCGGGCCGCAGTATACGGTGGCCATCATCAAGTTTGCGAACAAGACGCCGTCGAAGGTGTTGGGGCTCGGCGAATCCGCCACGGATATCCTGCGGACGCTGGTCAAGAACGCGGGGCTGGAGCCGATCGATGTGAGCCAGGAGGGGATGCAGCAGCAGGAGGAGATGATCAAGTTGCAGCAGACCGGCGCCGTCAAGACCGGCAAAAAGAATGCGGCGGAGGGCTTCGAGTCCATCGACTACCGTATCCAGGGAGCCATCACCGCCTATTCCGAAGTGGAAGAGGGCTCGGATGTGGTTGTCTATCAGAAAAAGGTCCAGATCGCGCGGGTGCAGGTGGACTATTCGTTGGTGGACGTGGCTTCGGGCAAGAGTCTGCTGGCCGAATCCGGGATGGGCGAATATCGCAAGGAGACGGGCGGCGCACTCGGATTCGGCTCGAAATCCTCGGCGGATGTCGGATTGCGAGACGGGGCGCTGCGGGATGCGTTCTCGAAGGTGATGGAGAAGATGATCAACAAGCTGAACACCCAACCCTTTACCAGCCGCGTCCTCGCGATGGATGGGCCGACCGTCATCATCCGGGCCGGGGAGAAGTCAAAACTGACGCCTGGCGCCAAGTTGGGCGTCTATCGAGCCGGTCAGGATCTGATCGACCCGGAGACTGGACGGTCGCTCGGCAAGAGGGAAAAGCTGATCGGCGAGATTGCCCTGATGAGCCATACAAACGATCGAGTGTCCGAAGCCAAGGTCTCGTCGGGGACTGGATTTCAGACCGGCGACATCATCCGTGAATTGAAGTAACGGAGCCGGCCGGTTCGAAAATGAAAAGGGCGGGGAGGGTTTGCCCTCCTCGCCCTTTTTGTTGAATCGGCCGGCGGGGCTACTTCATGGCCACGGCTTTGACTTCCTTGAAGGTCGTGAGCCCTTGCAGCGCTTTTTCGATCCCATCCTGCAGCAGAGTGGTCATGCCCTCTTCCATCGCCATGTGCAGCATGTCCTCGGTCTTGGCCTTGGTCTGGATCATCTTTTTCATCGTGTCCGTACCCAGGAGGAGTTCGTGCAGGCCGACCCGGCCTTTGAATCCGCTCTTGGCGCAGGTCTCGCAGCCTTTGCCGCGAAACAGCTTGAAATTGTCGTCGTAGGACTTCTTGATGTATTTGTCCCACCAGGTCTGGCCGTAGGCCGCGACCAGTTCGGTATACTCTTCCTTGGAGGCCTTGTACTCCTCCTTGCAGTCCTTGCAGATGCGTTTGCAGAGCCGTTGCGCGAGTACGCCGAGCATGGCGTCGGCAAAGCTGAACGGGTCGCACCCCATGTCCAGCAGCCGGGTCACGGTCTCGACCGCGCTGTTGGTGTGCAGGGTGCTGAAGACCTGGTGGCCGGTCAGCGAGGCCTCGATGCCGGTCTCGGCCGTTTCTTTGTCCCGCATTTCGCCGACCATGATGACGTCCGGATCGGCGCGCAAGAAGGCCCGCATGGCCATGGCGAACGTGAACCCAATTTTGGGTTGCACTTGGACTTGACGCAAGCCGTATTGCGTGATTTCGACCGGATCCTCGGCGGTCCAGATCTTCATGTCCGGCGTGTTGATGTAGCCGAGCACCGAGTGCAGCGTGGTGGTCTTGCCGGAGCCGGTGGGTCCGACGCAAAGGATGATCCCGTACGGTTTGTCGGCGATGGCCTTGAGCTCGCGAAGGTTGCGCTCAGAGAAACCCATCTTCTCCAGGGGCAGGGGCTCGCTGGCCGCCAGGATACGCATGACGACGTCTTCGTTGCCGACCCCCGAGGTGGGAATGGTGGCGACGCGGAGCTCGATTTCCTTGCCTTCACCCATCCGAAATTTGATCTTGCCGTCCTGCGGCTTGCGGCGCTCCGCGATGTCCAGGTTGGCCATGATCTTCAAGCGGGAGACGATCGCGCGGCGGTAGCTGGCCGGAACCTTCATGTACTCGAAGCAGCTGCCGTCCACCCGGAACCGAACGACCGTCTCTTTTTTCTCGCCGTACGGCTCGACGTGGATGTCCGAGGTGTTCATGCGGTAGGCGTCCATGATGATCTGGTTGGCCAGTCGCACGACGGCGCTGTCGTTTTCGTCGACCGCTTGGGTGGCCGATTCCTCGGTCTTGGCCTCTTTTTCCTCGTCGACCAATTCCCCGAGGATCTCGGACAGGTTTGCGGCCGATGCCGACGCCGATCCGCTCGCGGTTTCCAGTTCGCCGGTCGCGGCGCGCAGGAACTGCACGATGTCTCGGCGCAGGCCGACAGAAAACTTGATGCTCTGCCCGGGGAATATCCGTTTGATATCCTGGATCTTGTCCAGATCGTTGGGGTCGTCGATGAGGATATCAACCACATTCTTGTCGCGCTTGAGCGGCGTCCAGTGGTTTTTCTTCAGGTAGTCGATGTTGAGGGTTTTCAGCAATTCCGGATCGATGAGCAATCGCTCGGAGAACTCGACGTTGGGGCATTTGTAGAACTGGCTGAGAGACTTGCCGATGTCCTCCTTCGGGACTTTGAATTTCTCGATGAGGAGCGTTTCCATGTCCGTCTGGCCCTTGCGGGACTCGGCAATGGCCGTATCGAGTTCGGCTTGGGTGATCTTGTTGTTCGCCACCAGGTAGTCGAACTTGGTCGGGGTCTTTTTGGCCAGCTTTTTGAGGTTGGAAAACGCGATGCCGAGGCTTTTGGCGATCTCGGCAACCGACTCCTCGTCCTTCTTGGTGAATCGGCCGCCGCTCTTCTTGTTGAGGAGCTGAATGACCCCCATGAGATATTTGTTGTCGGCGACGATGGGATAGGTCAGCACCTGCTTGGTCTGAAAGCCGGTTTTCTTGTCCCACGACTGGTCGAAGCTCAGGGAGGGGTGGATGGCGGTCAGTTCGGTCTTGGTGTACGCATCGGCGATATTGATCGGGCGCAGGAACTTGGCGGTAAAGCCGGCGATGCTATGCTCGCTGATGGGAACCCGGATTTCATGGATTGTGTCAAGTTGGAGCTTTCTGGAGAGGATCTCTCGCTTTTCCAGGTCGGCTGCGTAGAGGGTGATCTCTTCCGCATCGAAGAGGCTCAGGATGTCCTTGTGGAGGTCGACGAGAATTTGGTCCAGATCCTTGGCCGCGTGGATCTGATTGGTGATGCGCTTGACCTGTTCTGCGTAGGCGACTTTCTGCTGGAGCTCCTGCAGATTGTCCGGCAGAACTTTCGCCTCCATCGTGCGGCTCCATGTGGGGAGTGGTGAGCCCCTGCGATCGGTCTCGGGAGGTCCTTGACGAGCGTGTTAGCTTAGCATTGAAAATCGAGGATAATCAAGCGCTTCACTGTTTTTCGTAAGAGTTCGTAAGAGATGGATCAAAATTGCCGGTAAGGGTGCCCTTGGCGAAGCTCACTCGGCCGCCCGCTGGCTGTCGCTGATCCAGGCTCTGACCGTGGCGAGCACCTCACTCGGGGGGAGTTTGGAGACCACACCGGTCTTGCGGGTTTTCAGTTCGACTTGGCCCTGGGCCAACCCTTTCTCGCCGATCACAAGATGAAACGGCGCGCCGATCAGGTCCGCGTCGTTGAACTTGACCCCGGCCCGTTCATCCCGATCGTCCCACAGCACCTCGATGCCGGCCTGGCCGAGTTGGTCGTACAGGGCCCTGGCTTGTTCCTGCACCGTCTCCGATTGGCTGAGGGGCAGGAGGTGGACGTGGAACGGAGCGATGGGGACGGGCCAGATGATGCCCTTGGCATCGTGATTCTGTTCGATGGCGGCGGCGGCCGTGCGGCTCACGCCGATGCCGTAACAGCCCATGACAGCCAGGCGCTCCTGACCCTGGGGGTCCAGAAAAACCGTGCCCATGGCCTTGCTGTACTTGGTGCCCAGCATAAACACGTGGCCCACTTCGATGCCCTTGGCGACTTTCAGCCGGCCGTCGCCTCGCGGAGAGGCGTCTCCGACCAGGGCGTTGCGCAGGTCCGCGACCTGGGCGATGGAAAAGTCACGGTCCTTGTTGGCATCGACGTAATGGTGATCCGCTTCGTTCCCTCCCACGACGACGTTCCGCATGGCGGCGACGGCTTGGTCGGCCAGGATGCGGACGTTCTTGAGTCCGACCGGACCGGCGAACCCCACCACGGGGGCGCCGGTGGTCTTGGCAACGGTGTCCGGATCGGCCAATTCCAGGTCGGTCACGCCGAGCAGCTTTTTCAGCTTGACCTCGTTGGCTTCGTGGTCGCCCCGAATCAGCACAGCGACGATTTCTTTGGGGGTCTTGTACAGGAGCGTTTTGACGAGCTGCTGGGGAGTGACTTTCAAAAAGGCGCAGACTTCCGCGACTGTCCGCGCGCCGGGGGTCGGCACCTTGCGCAAGGGGCGAAGGGCTTCCGTAACGGTCTCGGCCGGCGGGAGCACCTCGGCCCGTTCCACGTTGGCCGCATAGGTGCCTCCGTCCGCATAGACGATCGTTTCCTCGCCGGTCTCGGCCAGGACCATGAACTCATGCGAGGAACTGCCGCCGATCAAGCCCGTATCCGCCTCTACAGCCCGGAAGGTCAAACCGCAACGCGTGAAGATACGCTGGTAGGCGTCGTACATCTTTTGATAGCTGAGCTTGGCTCCCTCTTCGTCTTTGTCGAAGCTGTAGGCGTCCTTCATGATGAATTCGCGGCCGCGCATGAGCCCGAAGCGGGGCCGGATTTCATCCCGGAATTTCGTCTGAATCTGATAACAGTTCAGCGGTAGTTGCCGGTAGGACCGGACTTCGCGCCGGATCAAGTCCGTGATGACTTCTTCATGAGTCGGGCCGAGGCAGAAGTCCCGCTCGTGCCGGTCTTTGAAGCGGAAGAGTTCCTTCCCGTAGAAGTCCCAGCGGCCCGTTTCGCGCCAGAGTTCGGCCGGTGAGGCGATGGGCATGAGCAGTTCCTGTGCGCCGGCCCGGTTCATCTCTTCCCGGACGATTCCCTCGACCTTGCGGAGCACCCGCAAGCCCAGAGGGAGGTAGGTGTACACGCCGGCCGCGACTTTCCTGATCATGCCGGCCCGCAGCATGAGGCGGTGGCTGACGGTCTCCGCCTCGCCCGGATCGTCGCGGAGTGTCGGAATCAACATTTGGGATGTGCGCATGAAACCTCTAGAAGCGTTGAAAAGTCTGAAAGTCGTCAAGTCTGAAAGTTTTCGAGATCGGGACTTTACAACTTTCCGACTTTGTGACTTTTGGACAGGGTTAGTGTGAAATCAGCCGTTCAATGTCGTTCCAGAAGGCGAAGACCATGATGCTGACGAGCAGGAGCAGGCCCACCTGCTGAGCGATCTCCCGCTGCCGATCTCCCAGCGGCTTGCGCAGGATCGCCTCGATCGCAAAAAAGAGCAGATGGCCGCCGTCCAGGATGGGGATAGGCAGCAAGTTCAGGACGCCGAGGTTGATGCTCAGGATGGCGATCAGGAAGGCCACACTGGACATGCCTTGCGCCGCGGCTTCGCCCGACATGTTGGCGATCGTCAGGGGGCCGCCGATGTTTTTGCTGGAGATCTCCCCGGCGACCATTTTGTAAATGCCGATCGCCGTCAGTTCGGTCCAGCCCCAGGTTGCCTGCAGTCCATATAGAGCGGCCGTCAGTGGGTTCGAAGCCCGGATGATCGCGCGCCCCGGTCCCGAAATGCCGATCTTGCCCACCTCGACGGGTTTGCCGTCTACGGTGCTTTTATCGGCTGCGGGGGTCACGACCAGGGGCACGATCAGGCCCTCACGCTGAACCTGGAAGTGGAGGGGGCGGTTGGGGTTGTCCTTGACGAAGCCGGTCATCTGCGACCAGGTCTGAATCTCTTGTCCCTCGATGGTCAGGACGCGGTCGCCGTCATGAAAGCCGGCGGCCATGGCAGGGGAGCCGTTCATGACGGCGGTGATGACGGGAGCGGTTTCTTCGATGCCGAGGCGGTAGGTGACCACGTTCTTCCCGTTGTCCTGGACGGTCAAGGGCGTTGGTGTGACCACCAGAGTCTTGACCTGGTTCCCGCGGCGCACATCGAGGGTCAGGGCTTGGCCGTTGCTCTTGGCCACCGCGTCGAACAGTTCGCTTCGGCTGGAAATGTCCTTGTCGTTGACGCGGATGACGCGGTCGCCGGCCTTCATGCCGGCCAGATCGGCCGGGGAGCCGGGCTTGAGCGCATCCACGTCCGGGGTGAGGTCATGGAACGTGGGGACGAACAGCGGCGCGCCGGTGGCCAGCCAGCCGGAGAAAATCAGATAGGCCAGCAGGAAGTTGAATCCTGGCCCGGCCGCTACGATGGCCATTTTGCTGAGCAGGGGCTGGTGTACGAAGGACCGCTTTTGCTCTTCCGGCGTGATGGCGTCGGTTTCCTCCTCGCCGAACAGCTTGACGTAGCCGCCCAGCGGGACGGCCGAGAGCAGGTACTCGGTCTCACCGACCTGGCGTCCCAACAGCTTGGGGCCGAAGCCGATCGAATACTTGAGCACCTTCACACCGATCCAACGGGCCGCCAGGAAGTGGCCCAACTCATGGAAGGATACCAGCACGCCCAACACGAGCAGGAACCACCAGGTTTTTTGCACGAGCACCCAGATGGTGTCCGGCGACCAGGCTAATAATGAGGACAGCACGATAGGTACTCCTTGCTCAGATCAATATTGTGCGGCTGCGGACCAACTCGCCGGCCTTCTCCCGTGCCCAGCGGTCCGCTTCCAGCGCGTCGTCCAAGGTGGTTACTTCGCGCCGCTGATGGGCATCCATCGTGCCCCGGATCACGGCGGCAATGTCCAAAAATCCGATGCGCTCGCCCAGGTACGCGGCGACCGCCACTTCGTTGGCGGCGTTCAAGGTGGCGGGCATCGTGCCGCCGATCTTGAGCGCTTCGTAGCCCAGGCCCAAACAGGGAAAACGGTCATGGTCCGGGCGGTAGAACGTGAACTTGCCGATGGCGGCCAGATCCATGGGCGGTTGGCCCAAGGGGAGCCGCTCCGGGTACGTCATCGCGTAGGCAATCGGCGTACGCATGTCGGGCAGGCCGAGTTGGGCGATCACCGACCCGTCCCGGTATTCGACCAGCGAGTGGATGATGCTTTCGCGGTGCACGATCACATCGACCTGCGAGGCGGGGATGTCGAAGAGCCAGCGGGCTTCTACCACCTCCAGGCCCTTGTTCATGAGAGTAGCGGAGTCGATGGTGATCTTCGCGCCCATCTTCCAGTTCGGGTGCTTGAGCGCTTGCTGGGGTTTCACGTGCTGCATCTGCTCCAGCGGCATCTCCCAGAGGGGGCCTCCGGAGGCCGTGAGGATCAGGCGCTGGATATCTTCCCGCCGGTGCCCTTCCATGGATTGGAAGATGGCGCTGTGTTCGCTGTCCACGGGGAAAATCTTCACGCCCCGTTTCTTGGCTTCCTCCTGCATGAGCCGCCCGGCCATGACCATCGGTTCTTTGTTGGCCAGGGCGACCGGCTTGCCGGCTTGAATCGCCGCCAGGGTCGGGACGAGGCCCGCCCCGCCGACGATGGCCGAGATCACCAGGTCGGCCTTGGGGAGGCGGGCGACTTCCGACAGCCCCTCCACTCCGGAGAGGATGCGGACGGACTGGCCTTTGCAACGGGCGCGCAGTGCCTCCGCCGCTTTCGGGTCGGCGAGCGCCACCGCCTCCGGTTTGAACGTGCGAATCTGCTCTTCGAGTTTATCGACGTTGCTCCCGGCCGTCAGGCCCGCGATTCGGAACCGGTCGGGGAACTTGGCGACGATGTCCAGCGTGTTGGTGCCGATGGAGCCGGTTGAGCCCAGAATCACGATGTATTTCATAACGTCTCCGTTGGGCGTGAGGCGTCAGACGAGAAATGAGCAGAGGCTCGTTCGGTTGTTCCCTTGCCCCTCACGCCTCATGAGCCCTTGACGAGTGTCACGTAGTAGTAAAACGCCGGCGCGGCGAACAGCAGGCTGTCCAGCCGGTCCAGCATGCCCCCGTGCGCGGGAATGATTCCGCCGGAGTCCTTGACCCCCGCACTCCGTTTCAGCACCGATTCGGTCAAGTCTCCCACAACCCCCGCCCCAGTCAAGAGCAAGCCGGTCGCCAGGCAGTCGAGCGGGCCGAACGAGGGAAGGAACCAGGTCCTGGCGAGGAATGCGACCAACACAGCCAGGAGCAAGCCTCCGATCAATCCCTCGATGGTCTTGTTCGGACTGACGATCGGGGCCAGTTTGTGCCGTCCCAGGGTCATGCCCGCATAGTAGGCGCCGGCATCCCCGGCCCAGGTGACGAGGAACAAGAAAAAGATCAGCCACTCGCCCTCAGGCAACGACCGGGTCGACAAGAGGGTGCCGAGCGTGAGGCCGACGTACAGGACCCCGAATAGCAGCACCGCCGAATCGACGAGCCCGTGCCTCATCTCGCGGGGCGTCATCAGCCGTGACGCGAGCACCGCCACCAGCGCGGCCAGGCAAGCCGTACGGACCGAGACCGGCCCGGGCCACTGGAGGCTCGCCAGTAGAACGGCCAAGAGGCCCAAGCCGAGGCCGACGTCCACCGGCGCGCACGCATCCCGAAAATACAGTTTGTAGAATTCCGCCAAGGCGCACAGCGATGCGCCGGCTACCAACGCAAAGAACAAGATCGGGGGTCCGTACCGAACCAGAGCGTAGAAGAGGGGGATGAAGACCAGGGCCGGGTAGATTCTCCGGCTGTCCAACCGCCGGCTCTTGGGGAGGTCTGCCGGCTCGCTCGTCGTCTGTGCGGCGCCCAACGGATCTCCGAATCACCGCCCGCCCTGCGAGACAGCGTCCGGGACCTGGCCGAAGCGCCGTTCGCGTTTCTGGTAGTCCAGGAGAGCCAGCAGCGCCTCGCGCCGGCGGAAGTCAGGCCAGAGCGTGGGGGTGAAGAACATTTCAGTGTAGGCCAACTGCCAGAGCAGGAAATTGCTGATTCTGGTTTCCCCGCTGGTCCGGATCAGCAGGTCTGGGTCCGGCAGCCCGTGCGTGGAAAGATAGCCTTCTAAAAAGGCCTCGTCGATGGATTCCGGCTGAACCGTGCCCGCTTGGACATCTTCCGCCAGGCGCCGGACCGCATCCACGATCTCGGACCGTCCGCCGTAGCTGAGCGCCACGTTGAGCATCAACTTGTCCAAGTGGGCCGTCTCCCGTTCGACACGGCGCACCCAGCTCAACGCTCCGGAGGGCAGCGTATCGACGCGGCCGATGGCCCGGAACCTCGCTCCCTTGCGGATCAACTCGTTCATCTCGGTCTGGAGGTAATTCTCCAACAGCATCATCAGCGCGTTGATCTCGTTCGCCGGCCGCTTCCAGTTTTCCTGCGAAAAGGCATAGATGGTGAGGGCGCTGATGTCCAGATCGCGGCAGAGGGTGATGATCTCGCGCACCGATTTGATGCCCTCGGCATGGCCGGCGATCCGGGGCAGCCCGCGGAGCTCGGCCCAGCGGCCGTTTCCGTCCATGATGATGGCAATGTGCCTGGGCAGCAGTTCCGGGTCCAGCAGGGCGAGGAGTTCGTCCTCAGACAGGTGGTCGCGGCTGGTATCAGGGTCTTTGGTCATGCGAGGCGCGAGGGTCCTTTTTCCACAATAGAACTTCTTAGGCGTTCGGTGTCGTCGGGCGGGTGAGCGTAGTCTACCGGCCAAGGGCCCAAAAGTCAAACGGTTGCGGGGGGAAAAAGCAATCAGCTATACTCACTTGCGGATCACGAAGGAGCACCGATTATGTCATTGACACAGGACGTGGAACTCGCCCAGTTCGGGTTCAGCGAACCGGATATCCACCGGGCGCTGGGGACCATCAAGGTGCGGGACGTGGACTATGCCGACCTCTATTTCGAGTCCCGGGTCTCCGAGTCGGTATCTATGGAGGAGGGGATCGTCAAGCGAGCCGCCAAGAGCGTCTCGCAAGGGGTGGGTGTGCGCGCCACGGCCGGTGAGAAAACAGGGTTTGCCTATTCCGATGAACTGTCCTCAAAAGACTTGGCCTTGGCCGCCGAGACGGCCCGCTATATTGCGAACTCGCCGCAAGGCGCCCAGCCCGTGCCTGTCGCCAGCCGGGCCAAACCTGCCAGGGACCTTTATCCGGCGGACCGGCCGGTGACCGATATTGCCACGGCGGAACGGGTGCATCTGTTGAATCTGATCGATGCCGAGGCCCGGCGCTACGATCCGCGGATCGTCAACGTCATGGCCTCCTTCAACATGGAATATAAGCGGGTGCTCGTGGCCACGACCGACGGGCTGCTCATCGGAGACGTGCAACCGCTGACCCGCTTGCAGGTGACCTGCATCGCGGAAGAGAAGGGCAACCGGCAAATCGGTTCCTTCGGCGGGGGCGGGCGGGTCGGGTTCGCCTACTACCAGGAGAAGAATCGCTACGCCGACTATGCCAGGGAGGCGGCGCGGCAGGCGATTCTCAATCTGAGCGCCGTCGAGGCGCCGGCCGGCGTGATGCCCGTGGTCCTGGCCGGGGGCTGGCCGGGCATCCTGCTGCATGAAGCGATCGGCCACGGACTGGAGGCGGATTTCAACCGCCGCAAGACCTCCGTCTTTTCCAACCTGCTCGGGAAGCGGGTGGCGTCGGACGTGTGCACGATCGTGGACGACGGCACGATCCCCTTCCGGCGCGGCTCGTTGAATATGGACGACGAGGGTACCCCGACCAGCAAAACGGTGCTCATCGAGAAGGGCATTCTGCGCGGCTACATCACGGACCGGCTCAATGCGCGGCTGATGGGGATTCCGCTCACCGGCAATGGGCGGCGCGAAAGTTTTCAAAGCGTGCCGCTGCCCCGGATGACCAACACGTTCATGCTGGCCGGAGAGTCGGAGCCTCAGGACATTCTCCGGTCCGTGAAGAGGGGTCTCTATGCCGTATCGTTCGGAGGCGGGCAGGTGGATATCACGAACGGCAAGTTTGTCTTCTCCGCCAGCGAGGCCTATCTGATCGAAGACGGGCAGGTGACCAAGCCGGTCAAGGGGGCGACACTCATCGGCAGCGGTCCGGATATTCTCACCAAGGTCTCCATGGTCGGGCATGACCTGAAGCTGGACGAAGGTATCGGGACTTGCGGGAAGGACGGGCAATCGGTGCCGGTGGGGGTCGGGCTGCCGACGATCAGAATCGACGAGATCACGGTCGGCGGGACGCAATAAAGAGTTCAGAAGATAAGGAATCAAAGATGTCCGGAGCACTCCAGACGACGCAGGATTTAACGCAGTTGGCCTCGGATCTCCTGGCGCGCGCCAAGAAGCGGGGCGCAACTCAGGCCGATGTCGTGGTGGCGGACGGCGACACCTTCTCCGTGCAGGTGCGGCTGTCGGCGGTGGATCGGCTGACCAAGGCCAGAGAGAAGCGGTTGGGGCTCCGTGTCTTCATCGGCCACCGCTCGGCTACGGCCTCCACTTCCGATTTCTCGACCGAATCATTGGAGCGGCTGGTGGCCGATACCTGTGCTTTGGCGTCAGCGGTGGCGGCGGACGATGTCTCCGGCCTGCCGGATGCATCGGCCATGGCCAAGGAACTGCCCGACTTGGGCCTCTACGACGCCACGACCTTGTCCACCGACATGCAAATCGAACTGGCGCGGCGTGCGGAAGCCTCGGCGCTGGCCATGGATACCCGCATCACGAACTCCGAGGGGGCGGATTTCAATTCCGCTTCGGGCCGGGTGGTTTTGGGGAACAGTCACGGGTTCCTGGGGGACTATCGGAGTTCGACGTTTTCGGTGTCCGTCTCCCCGGTGGCGACCGACGCAGGCTCCGGCGGGATGCAGCGGGACTCCTGGTATGCCGTCCAGCGCAAGTATGCCAAGCTGGACAGTCCCGAGTCGGTCGGGCAGGAAGCGGCCCGGCGGACCATCCGGCGACTCGGCGCGCGGAAGGTGCCGACCACCAAGGGCCCGGTGGTCTTCGATCCGGAGATGGCGGGAAGTCTCCTGGGCCATCTCTGCAGCGCGGCCTCCGGGTATGCCCTGTATAAAGGGACCTCATTTTTGATCGGGCAATTGGGGCAGAAGCTGGCCCCGGACTTCGTGACGGTGTATGACGACGGCCTGATGCCGGGTGGGTTGGGGTCGCGTCCCTTCGACGGCGAGGGGCTGCCGACCAGGAAAACGACGGTGATGGAGCGTGGCCGCTTGGCCAGCTACCTGCTGGACAGTTATTCCGGCCGGAAGCTTGGCCTGGTCTCCACCGGCAACGCGTCCCGCGGGGTCGGGGAGAGCCCTTCTGTGGGGCCCACCAATTTCTACTTGGTCCCTGGTGCGAAGTCTCCGTCAGACATCATTGGATCGGTGAAGAATGGACTTTATGTCACTGAATTGATTGGTTTTGGTGTGAACATGGTGACGGGTGATTATTCGCGGGGGGCGGCCGGGTTCTGGATCGAAAACGGGGAGCTGGCCTATCCGGTGGAAGAGATCACCATCGCCGGCAATCTCAAACGGATGTTTGCCGATATCGAGTTAATCGGAAGCGACCTGGAGTTCCGTGGCCGGATTGCCAGCCCCACCGTCAAGATCGGCGAAATGACGATTGCGGGCAATTGAATAGAGAAGCGTATGGCTGATGGCATATAGCTGATAGCAAGAATCTGAGTCTTCGTTCGTGTCATCGGCCATATGCCATACGCTCTTGGTTTCTCGCGAGGAGGACAACATGCGTATCAGCTCGACGGCGTTCAGCAACCAGGGCGCGATTCCGGCCTTGTATACCTGCGAGGGCAAGGACATTTCGCCGCCGCTGGCGTGGTCGGACCTTCCGGCGGGCACCAAGAGTCTGGCGTTGATTGCCGATGACCCGGACGCTCCGGACCCGGCCGCGCCGAAAATGACCTGGGTGCATTGGGTGCTCTATAACCTGCCGGCTATGCATGGTGGGCTGCCGGAAGGCGTGAGGGCGCTGCCCGCCGGCACGAAGGAAGGCTTGAACGACTGGAAGCGAACCGGCTACGGCGGACCGTGCCCACCGATCGGCCGTCACCGCTACTTCCATAAGCTTTACGCGCTGGACATCGTGCTGCCGGACCTGAACCGGCCGACCAAGGCAAAGCTCGAGGGGGCCATGAAGGGCCACGTCATCGGCGAAGCGCAGTTGATGGGGACGTATCAGAAGAGCAGGTGAAATTCAGCCAAGATCGCCGTGGTGGCGATTGCGGGGAATTCAGACGATAAGGAGGGGGCACGCTATGCGACGTGCATGGAGCTGGGTTCTTCTGGCGATGCTGGCATTGCCTGACGTGAGCGTCGCAGCCGATTTCCGGCTCACTAGCCCCACGATCAAGGATCAAGGCACCATCGGCAATGAGCACGTCTACAACGGTTTCGGATGCAGCGGCCGCAATGTGTCGCCGGAGCTGCAGTGGGAGCGGGCGCCCAAGGAGACCAAAAGTTTTGCCGTGACGGTTTACGATCCTGATGCGCCGACCGGAAGCGGCTGGTGGCACTGGATCATCTTTAACATTCCTCCGAGCGTCACCTCGTTGCCGGCGGGTGCCGGCAAGCGGGACAGTGCGGGCGCGCCTTCGGGCAGCATACAGAGCATGACCGATTTCGGCCAGCCCGGTTACGGCGGTCCTTGCCCTCCAGCAGGCGATAAGCCCCACCGATATGTCTTCACCGTGTACGCGCTGAAGGTGGATCAGCTTCCTTTAACGAAGGAGGCGTCGGGTGCGATGGCCGGTTTCTATCTGAATCAGAATACGTTGGGGAAGGCGTCTTTCACGGCCAAGTACGGCCGGTGAGAGCCTCGGGAGGCTTAGGGGGAGACCATGCCGTTAGACCATGAAGCAGGCAAGCGTATGTTGCAGCTCATCACGTCCCGCTATGACCAGCGGGAGTGGAGGAAAAAAATCGAAAAGACCCTCAGTCTGCCCGTGTCCGGCGTGGGAGATGAGACCCAGCGCGCGATCTTTTTCTATCTCAAGCACGGGCTCAAGGCTTATAAGTCCCGGCGCGCCGATCCGGACTCCTGGATCGTGGGCGGCTTTGCCACCAAGGAAGTCATCGAGCGGGCCAAGTTCAATCCCGCGGCGGTAGGTCCGTCGCTGACCAAAGAGGACGTCGGCTTCCTGGGGCAGGACCCGGGCCAGGACGTGGACCAGGTCTGGTGGGACGACATGCTGGTGACCTGGTTCGAGGAGCCGGAGGAGGAAGGGCAGAGCGGTCAAGAGGGCGGCGAAGAGGCTGCGGATTCCTCGGCCGAAGAAACGGCGCCCGCTGTCGAAGCCGGCAAGAAAAAAGGCGACGCCTGATGGCGTCGCCCCGATCGATCCTCTGGCTGCGACCGCTCAGGGTTGCAGCTTGATCACGTTGGTTTTCGAGCGATCTCCGATCAGATCCGTGCCGGGCAGCAGTTGCGGCGACTGCTCGGTGTGCATGCGCCGCGCCACTGTTTCGACCTGCTCCTTGACGTACTCGTAGAGTTCTTCCACGTTGACGGCCTTGTCCTTGTTCGCGTCCGCCTGTCCCTGCAGCCCTTTCAAGAAAAAGTAAGTGAAGAGCCCGTGTCGTTTTTCCGGGTAGGCGGAGCTGATCTGATTGCCGGCCGCGGCGGAGAGCACGACCAGATTCTGAGTGGCCATGAGCGGGTCTTCGACCGTAATCAGCATCGGCCTGGCGCCTTTGGCGATGACCGACCGGCCGCCCGCGCCGGAAAAACAGGAGTCCATGACCACGGTTACATTGTGGGCCGGCAGCTTGCCCAGCGTGTCATACAGGCGTTTCAACGGATAGGCGGTCGTCTCCAGATAGGCCGGGTCGCCGTCGTAGGGAACCAGGAAGGCCTGGTTCGTGTTGGGGTCCGGCGCCCCATGTCCGCCGTAGTAAATGAAGACCTCGGCGTCCTTGTTTTGTCCCACCTGTTTGGGCAGCCACTTTTCAAAGCGGGCTTCGAGCTGGCTGCGGGTCACCCGGTCGTTCAATAGCGTGACGATGTTCGATTCCCGGTACCCCAGCGACTTGATGAGGTACTGTTTGACCATCTCCGCGTCCCGCTTGGCATAGTCCACCTTCGGCAGGTCGCGATAGTCCTCGATGCCAACCACCACGGCATAGGCATGGTCCTTATAAGGCACCTTGGTCTGCGGCGGGGCCAGATCGGCGTCGATCTTGGCCAGCTCGGCGCCGCCGAAGACTTCGGAGGATTCGGCCACGGCCCCCTTGGCCGGCGACTTGAGACTTGCCAGGTACTCGGTTTGCACGTATTCGACCATGGGGGGGAGAATGCCGGCGGCGACCGGCGGCATCGCCACGTAGCGGGTGATGATATCCAGCGATTCCGGTTTCTTGAAGCCGGACCCGTCCTTGATCACGTGCGCCTTGTCCGTTTTTTTCCAGACCAACGCGCCGTTGTGGACGTTATAGAGCTTGGCCTGGACCGTCATGCGGACTTCGTACCGGGACCCGAAGATGGAGGGCACGTCCGCGCTGTATTCCTTCACCTCGCCGATGAGCAGCAGATCGGCGTTCTGTGTCCGGGCCGCGGAGAGGATTTTCTCCGCGTCGTTGGTTTTGTCCGTCAATTTGAGGACCGCGACCTCCTTGAAGACCTGCGTTCGTGCCAAATTGTTTTTGAGCGCCTCCTGCAAGCTCTGATCCATATTTTCGCCGACGATCGCGCCTTCGAAGACGACCTTCGTCGTGTCGATCGGGCCGATCGCCAGCACGGCGGGCACCTCCTGCTCCTTGACCGGAAAGGTGAGCGTTGGCGGGGAAATATCCGGCACGCAGGCCGCGGCGGCGAAGGTGATCAGCAGCAGCCACGGGAGCCGGCGCGGCCGCAACGAACGTCGGGGATCCATACCTACCTCCCTGACCCTCCGTTAGCGGGCGAACTTCACGACTTTGCCGCGAACTTCGATGCACGATTGGGTAAAGACGAGCGCGGTGAAAAAAGAGGAGCGGGACGAGACTTCGATCAGCGCATCCCCGCCCTTTTCCTTCACCATGTCGTCGATGAGTTCGGCCAGCGGCTTGGGATGTTTGACGGGCACGACCAGAATCATCGCGCCGCAGGAGGAGGCGGTTTCGATTCCCCCCAGGGCCACATATTTTCCCGGGACGGGAATCGTCGAAGGAGCGATCGCGCCGGGCGAGGTGCAGGCCGCCGGCACCAGCAGCGCCAGACCTAAGCCGACGGCGCGCACCAGGCGATTCCGCAGGAGCCCCCCGCCGTGCTGCGCTCTGGTGACGCGCTCATTCATTTGGTGTTCTTGACCGCGATGCCTTTGACGATCGTGCAGTCCCGTCCGAAAAGGGGGAGGGGGAACGCCCACAAGCGCTCTTCCGCCGTCACGCCGATCAGAGCATCCGCGCCTTTCTCTTTGACCAAGCGATCGATGATTTCATCGATCGGATCCTTGCCGCCCAGGGGGATGACGAACACCCAGGACGCGCAGTCGGTTTCTTCCACCGGGCCAAGCACCGTGTAGGTTGGGGTAACGGGGGAGGAGGAACTGGCAATGCCGGCCGGGTGCCGGGCGACGCAGGAACAGAAGGCCAGGCCGCACAGGAAGAGGCCGCCGATGCGGCAAACCGTTGAGAACCGCGGAAGCTCCATGGCACCCTCTCGCGACCAGCGGGGGGACAGTAGCAAAACGGCTTAGTTGTGTCAATACGGACTTGGCCCGTTCTGGCTCGGCATGCAGGCCGAAGAAAGAGGCTCAGAACAGGTTCATTTGGGCCGGAGGGCCTGGGGGCGTCGAGGCGGCCGGCGTAGCGGGGGCAGGAGGGGGAGGGGCATCCAGCTGATCCAGATAGGCCTTGAGCTTCTTGAAATCTTCCTCCAGCGATCCGCGCAAATTACCCTGATGCAGCGCGGCGGCTGGGTGCAGAAGCGGGAACAGGGTGAAGTGTTCGAGGCGGATGGCCTGCCCGCGCATTTTCATGATGCTGACGGGCCGATTCAGCAACGTCTGGGCCGCCCACTTCCCCAGCGTGCAGACCAGTTTGGGTTTGATCAGTTCGATTTGCTGGAGCAGGAACGGCTTGCAGGTGTCCACCTCGTCCGGCTCCGGGTCCCGGTTGTCGGGCGGCCGGCATTTCACCACGTTGGCAATATAGATATCGGGCCGGGACAGGCCGATGGACTTGAGCAGGTCGTTCAGCAGCTTGCCTGCGGCCCCGACGAAGGGCTCGCCCTGCTTGTCCTCGTAAAAGCCAGGCCCTTCTCCCACGAACATGATGGCGGCCTGGGGGTTGCCGACGCCGAAGACCACCTGAGTGCGTCCCAGCTTGGCCAGCTTGCACCGTTGGCAATTATGGAGCGAGTCCTTGAGTTCGACCAGTGTCATAGTGGGTTGGAACGTTGCCGGCCTGTGTCTGAAACCGGCCGCATCTTAGGGGGCCGGGACGGCGATGTCAACGAGGAAGCGAACGGGAGAGAAAGGCGCCGCAAGATCGGCAAGGGGCAAGCAAGGAGCAAGGGCCAGAGGCTTCAGAAAATCGTCTCGGGTCCTGCCAGCCGGAGGGGAAGGCCGCGCCAGTCCAGCGGACGAAACTCGACCTTTTCCGGGCCGCGCGCCGGCGCAGTGGGGTCCGGTTGGGAGGGCCGTTCCTCCAGTGTGGCGGTCACGGTGCGGTAGGTGCCGTCCCGCAGAATCTTCATCGAAATGGTCTGGCCGACCTTGAGGCTGCGGAACACGGTCGCATACTGTTCCGGCGTGCGCAGGTCCTGCCCGTTGACGGCGAGCAGAATGTCGCCTCCCAGCACCAGGGGGTCCCCTTTCACCACGATGGGCAGATCCCCGGCGCGCAACCCCACTTTCTCGGCCGGGCTGCCCTTGGCGACTCCGGCGATCAAGACCCCCTTGGCAAGGGGCAGGGCGAACAGGTCGATGATGTCGTCGGAGAGGAGCTTGCCGGTAATGCCCAGCCAGGGACGGACCACCCGGCCGCGGGCTTGCAATTCGCCCACCACGCCTTTCACCAGACTGATCGGGATCGCAAAGCCGATGTTCTGCGCGCCGGCCAGGATCGTCGTGTTGATCCCGATCACGCGGCCCTCTTGATCCACCAGGGGGCCGCCGCTGTTGCCGGGGTTGATCGGGGCGCTGGTCTGGATCACCGGGTCGTGAATCAGGGTGGCGCTCTCGGGGCCGGCGCCCATCCCGCTGATAATGCCGGTGGTCAGGGCATAGCCGAGCCCGAAGGGATGGCCGATGGCCAGGACCTTCTGCCCGATCTCCAGATGGTCGGAGTCGCCCAAGATGGCCGCAGCCCGGTGCTCCTTAGGCAGGACGACCCGAAGCAGCGCCAGGTCCGTCGCCGCATCGCTGCCGACGACTTCGGCAGGCAAGCGCGTGCCGCCATAGAGATGCACCAGAATGCGGCTCGCGCCCTCCACCACGTGCGCGTTCGTCAGGATCAGGCCTTGCTCGCTCCAGACCAACCCGGCGCCGATGGACGAGCCGGGCGGCCCGGCCGCAGGATTCGCGCTGGCAAACGCGGCGGTAATGAACACGGTGGTCGGCGCCACCTTCTTATAGATGCGGATCGTATTGTCTTGGTCGGTCTCGCGCGGCGACGCGGCGGCCTGCCCCACCGAAGGAGCCCAGAGCATACAGGCCAGCGACATCGACAGGCCCAAACTCAACAGGAGCCGTTGGAACCCGTTCGTGGCGGTTGGTGTCATGAGCGAGAACGTCCTTGTGCAAACGACTGCTGCGTTGGTTCCGTCTTATCGTCCGAATCGGGCCGGGACTTGAATGGCCCATGCAGCCGGACGGGCAGACAGCCGGCGCTCGACATCTCAGGCCCGGTGCCCGTTCGTCGACGAACTTGAGCGGGCGTCCCGGCATGCCGATCATTTGAATTGGCAAGCCTCGCATTTGGCGCTACAATTTCCACCCGTGGTTCTCACGCGTGGTGCGCATCCCGGGCGACTGCGCCCGATCGGACGACTGGAGGCGATCGTGGGTCCCGAGTTGATGCTGGTGGCGGCGGTCTACTTCTGTTCGGAGAGTAATACTTTCCTCGATCATTTTGAAGAAGGCTGCTCCCCCTTGTCGGCGGAAGATTCCAAGGGCGGGTTTGGAGCGGTCGAGCCCTCCTCGGCCCGTAAGTCGAGGGCGGCATCACGCCAAGGCATGGCATCGGTCGCAGAACCGGCTCGGCCGGAACAAGATATCGTCCTGCAACAGCGAGAGGCGCAGCGGCAACGCTGCCTGGACTATGCCGAATGGATCGCGTTGGGCAAGCAGGTGCATGGAAAAGCGGGCGTGACGAGGCAAGAAATCGAGCGGCACGAGGAACTCAGCCGGAGCTTCGCGAGAGTGCCGGCTCCCAAGTGCTGACCCCGGCGGCCTCGATGAATGCGATAGGCGGGAGAACGAGCCGACGTGCGTATGAGTGACCAGTCTTCCGGCATCGCCAGCGGCCTGCTCGCGGTCGCATGCCTGCTGATCGGTACGGTCTCACCGGTTCCGGCCCAGCAAGCCTCCCCAATCTCCCAAGGCTCTGATGACATCATGGATCTCACCAAAGCGATGATCGGGCTTCAGCAAGCCGGCAAACATGCAGAGGCCCTACCTCTGGCGGAGCGCGCCGCAGCCCTGTCGGAGCAGAGCCTGGGTCCCGATCATCAGACCGTGGCCGTCTACCTTGATCAATTGGCCTGGCTCCATCATCTGGTGGGCAATCGGGCCAAGGCTGAGCCTCTGTTCAAGCGGGCCCTGGCGATTCAAAGCCAAATCAAGAACGGCGAGCATGTCGCGGCGGCCGCCACCAGCTACAAGCTCGCTTTGCTCTATCGGGCCATGGGGAGGGATCGGGAGGCGGAGAAGCTCATGAGGCAAGCGGCGGCCGTCCGGGTCAAGACCTTGGGGCCCAAGCACTCAGGCGTGGCGACGGTCGTCGGCTCGCTGGCGGTGCTCTACCAGGACCAAGGCCGATATCAGAAGGCCGAGCCGCTCTTTGTCCAGGCCCTGGCCATTGAAGAAAACCAGCAAGGCGTCCTCCATCCAGCCCTCAAGGCGACGCTCGAACGATACGCCAAGCTGCTGCGGGATACGAACCGCCCCGAGCAAGCCACCCAAGTTGAAACCCGCGCCAAGGCCATCAGCGGAACATCCCCTTCGGAAGCCTCCAAGGAGTTGTCCTCTCGGTAGCCATCGCCTCTGGACGAGAGCGATGTCCTGGTTCGCCGACTCTTGATCGGCGAGCTTGCTACATTCATGGGACGCTGCTACCCTTTGGCACCTGTTTGCGAACATTTCGTATGCATACGGTTATATCTGAGGGCGAGAGCAGGAGGGTGCATGACACTTCGGACGTTGCCGCTCCCTTTCAAAATCCTGGCGACGTGTGTGCTCCTGACCATCGGCGTGGGATATTTGTTTGCCCTCGTCTATCTCTACCTCATGGATCTCGAGCCTCATGCCAAGCATGGCGTCGGCTTGGTTCAATCGGTCATCGTCAAATATTACGGCGATCGGGCAGGAAGCGCCTTGGAGGCTGCGCTCGAAGGGAGCATGGGCCGGCAGGTGACGCCGATTGAAAAGCAGCAGATCATCCAATGGCTCAGACACGGTGCGCTCGAAGCGGAGTTCGTCAACGTTCAGCCGATCCTCAAACAGTCCTGTGCGCGCTGCCATCGTTCGGAATCCGGCTCGTCAATTCCGCCGCTCACGACTTATGCCGAAGTCTCCGCCTATGCGACCATGGACGTGGGGCAATCCATCAAAAGTCTCGCCCGCGTTTCCCATATTCATCTCTTCGGGGTGAGTTTCCTGTTCGCGCTTACCAGCCTCGTATTTGCCTTCAGCGAGACGTCACGGGTCTTTCGGTCGGTATTGATCGCCATGCCCTTTCTGGCAATCTGGCTCGATATCGGCTCCTGGTGGATTACGAAATTTGATCCGGTGTTCGCCTATACCGTGATTGGTGGAGGGGTGTTAATGGGACTTTCGCTCGCGGGACAGATCAGCATCGCGCTCTATGAGATGTGGGTCAAATAGAGACGGCGGAGACGTCTGTCTAAATGATTACGGCCGGCGGTTCCAGAGGCCATCGAGCTGCGTCAGTCGGCAGATGGGACTTTGTCGAGATCGGTTTGATTGAGGGGGCGGGAGTTTTTGCTGCCATGGCGAACGATTTTGCGGGGAGGATGCTGAGGGTAGGCCGTGTCGCACCTTTATGGTACGTGTGAACCTCGTCGCAATGCTGCCCTCATGCTCCCGGACCTCTTGAACTGGAAGGAGCCCTCTTGATGATGACGGTGTGGCCTATTTTCGTGACCGTGTTTCTGGCCGAACTCGGGGATAAAACCCAACTCGCCACGCTCTTGTTCGCGGCGGATCAGCACGTCAGCAAGGTCGGCGTGTTTGCTGCCTCGTCCGCGGCGCTCGTGCTGTCCAGTCTGATCGCCGTCCTGGTGGGCTCGCAACTCTCGCTCTACGTTTCGCCGCGTGTGCTGAAGCTCGTGGCTGGGGCGGGATTCGTCGCCATCGGCATCTGGGTCTTGCTCGATGCCCGCGCCAGCTAACGCGGCTCGTAGTCTTTCCTTCTATGATTCCTGGCACTGACTCCTAGTCACTGGATAACCATGTGCGGGCGCTTTTCTCAAACATCATCCCCGGAAGTCGTCGCTGAGCAGTTCGGATTTGTCGGCGTGCCGCTTTTCCTCACGCCCCGCTACAACATCGCCCCGTCTCAACCGGTGGCGGTTGTCCGTACCCACCATGAATCCGGCATGCGGGAGTGCGTGCTCCTTCGGTGGGGGCTCATTCCTTCGTGGGCCAAGGACCAAGCCATCGGCTACAAGATGATCAACGCCAGGGCCGAGACTGCTTCAGAGAAGCCGGCCTTTCGCGGGCCGTTTCGAAGCAGGCGATGCCTTATCCTGGCCGACGGATTCTATGAGTGGCAGCGGGAGGGGAGGCGGAAGCAGCCGTTCTATATCCGACTCAAAGATCGTCGCCCCTTCGCCTTCGCCGGGCTTTGGGACAAGTGGGAGCCGCAAGGAGGGGAAGCGGTCGAATCCTGCACCATCCTAACGACAGGTCCCAATGACGTCTTGAAGCCGATTCACGAGCGGATGCCGGTCATCGTGGCTCCCCAGGCCTATAGCCTCTGGCTCGATCCGACCGTCCAACAGGTGGAAGCCATCCGGCCGATCCTTCAGCCCTATTCAGCAGACCGGATGGAAGTCTACCCCGTCAGCCTCCTCGTCAATAATTCCCGACACAACGCTCCGACCTGTCTGGAGCCGGCTTAACCCACAGTAGAACGAGGCCGGCGTCGCTTCTTACTTAGCCCGATGCCGGCGGCGAGGGACATAGACTGCTTGTTGCTACCACATGAAGTAACCTCAGCCTGCCACATGTCTCTCGTCATCTAGCCGCTTCTTTTTCAAGCAGCTCTCATGCTTTGAGCTTATACCAACTATCTTTCCTGAGTGATTTTCGTTGTGCAAAAGAGGATTTGTACGGATTGACAGAGGTAGGAGTGGAGGGTAAGTAGGGTGCCGAAAATGTCCTCGAAGGAGCGAGAAAAGGATGGCGGCATGAATAGGAAGTTAGTTGCCTTGTTCTTGTTGCTTGTGCTGAGCGGGGCCGCAATGGCAACAGCGTCAGAAACGCAGCCATCGGCCCAGCCGACGCAAGGGCCGCCAGAAGACCCGCTGTTCCCGCAGGACATCAGCGCGTGGACATATACGCCGGAGTTTGCGGAGCGATTTAAGCGGATCAAATTGAAAGAATCGGGCCCGGTCGGGGCTTACGCGGTGAATTTTCAGGTGCAACAGATCGAGGAACTGGATCGGTGCGTCTTCAATATCTTTCTGGATAATACATTGTCCATTGATTATCCCGAAGGGCCGGTTGGATTTCTCTCTTTCACTTACCCAATGTCCTGGGCCTTTTTAAAGCTCTCGCCAACCGATCGGCAAGCAGTCGATGCGGCGTATCACGCGGAGTATCGAGAGCCGCGAGCTTTCCTTGCTCATGGTGGAGATGAGGAACCGTTAACTTATTTTCAGAACCGGGCCAATTTGTACCAGGGTGTAGCGGTGGTGACGCTCACGTTCCGATGCGATCAGGTTGTGCACTGGAATGGTCCCCTACGACTGTGGCTCAGAACCACAAGCAATTCGTTTCACGAAGTCGGTTTACCTGACCACTTCCTGAACTGGATGCAGGCCACGCTCCTTAAATGGCGACGATCGGAGGCCAAGCTTGATCCAGAAGATTTGCCCGACCGTAATGTGTGGTCCTATACGTCAGAGTTTGGGGTACGGTTTGGATTGCCTCCTCTCAATGAACCGAGTCCGACTGGCGCTCAGGCTATAGCGTGGCGGGTGGAGCAATACAATCGGGAAGAACAATCCTGCTTTCTCGACGTATATCTTGACGAGACCATACCTCTTGTTTGGCCTGAGGCTGAGTATGGCTTTTCGGGTTCTCGCCCGCAGCTAGGGTATTTCCTTGGCCTCAAAGACAGGGCAGATGTAATTGGATGGTTTGAGCCGTATGCGGCCTATCGAAATGCAGAATGGTTTGTGGTTCGGAAGATTCCCGAAAAAGAGCAACCTATGGTTCCGCGTAAGGAACACATAGGGGGAAACTTATTTCGTGTCATTGGAGGCGGGTTTCGATTTGAGCAGCATCGTAAACATGCTTTCCCAGGGCTCTCGTACATCGCCATTCCTGTCGGTTGTATGGCACCGCCTACCGGCAAGCCTGGACCAGTGGGTCTTGCTTTGATGAAGACGGATGGTGCCAAGCACGAAGTGATTCTTCCGTCTCCTTTTCTGGAGCGCGTCCTTCAGAGGTGGCGAGTTCAAGTTGAACTGCCGTTGAAGTGTAAAACTCCTAAATTGTACCCGCACGAGCATTGTGAAAATCGTCAGAACTGATCAGAGCCAGGGAGGCCATCATGCCAAAGCTTGAAGATTTTGTGAATCTTGGCTCTGCTGTTTATGGAGCTCCACCGCCAGCTGAAGTGACATTGCCGTCAACTGAACCGGGGGTTAACGAAACGTGGACCTTTCTCTTCGACTCAGGGCCAAGCGACCAGCCTGGATATTACGGTGCGGTATACTTTAACGACCGGACGAAAGAGGTTGTCCTCGTTAACCGTGGGACAAACGATCTGGCTGACCTTGTCACTGATATGCAGATGGTACTCGATAAGGTACCTGATCAACTTGTTCGCGCCCAGCTGTTCTATGCCGATGTGAGAGATGCGGCGGTAGAAAGACAAGCAACCCTCTCGATTACAGGACATTCCCTCGGTGGTTCTCTCACTCAACTCTTGATTGCAACTCATGCTGGAGAAACCTTTAATGGCATCCCTGTTTATGGCCAAACATTCAACGCCTTTGGGGTGAAAGGGCTATTGAATGATCTGAATCTTCCAGAAGCCGATTATGCCATTACAAACTGGGTGACTCCCACGGATGTCGTGGGTCATCTGGCGGAACACATCGGCTCGACTGCTTCTTTGGCCAGCCTTCCGTTTTCCTTCACTTACCTCGCCGGTCCTCCGGGTGCCCTATCCTTTCTCTATGAGAGTCACAAGATTGATGAGGTTCGGGACACCTTCATCGCGGATAACCGCCACCCGCTCTTGGCCGAGACACGCGAGTTTCTGGTCAATACCTATGCGACGCAGCTAGGTTTTGCAGCTACGGTCGATGGCGATGTGATTGTGGGCGGAAACAATCGTATCAATGTTGGGAACGAACTGAACGGAAGTACCCAGAACGATCTGCTCTTCGGCGGTCTGCCCGATGACCGCATTCATGGCGGCGAGGGGCGAGATATTATTTATGCCGGAGGCGGCAATGATCTTCTCGACGGGGGTACGGGAGCTGACATCCTCCTGGGTGAAGACGGCAACGACACGTACGTTGTCGATGACGTTGATGACCGGGTAATCGAAGCAGCACTTGGCGGGACTGACACTGTGACCAGTTCGGTCAACTATACCCTCAGCCGCAATGTCGAACAGTTGGTTTTGCAGGGAGCGGATGCAATCAACGGCACCGGCAATGAACTGGATAATGTGCTGATCGGCAACAACGCAGGCAATGTGCTCGACGGCGCGTTCGGAGCCGATTCGATGGCGGGCGGAGATGGTGGCGACATCTATGTCGTCGATAATTTGGGCGATGTCGTGAATGAGGCTTTGGGCGAAGGTGCTGATACCGTCAACAGCTCCGTCACCTACTCGCTCGCCGCCAACGTCGAAAACCTCACCCTGACCGGCGCCGAGGCGATCGACGGGACCGGCAACGAACTCGACAACATTCTCACCGGCAACAACATGGCGAACACCCTAACGGGCGGTGGAGGCAATGATTTGTTACGCGGCGGCGAGGGCGTCGATCGCTACGTCTATAATCCAGGAGACGGGGCCGATATCATCGAGGATGCCGACGGTCAGGGCCTCATTCTCTATGACGGGCATCTTCTTCTCGGTGGCTTTCGACCCTCGGGCAGCACCGGGGCCTATACGAGTCCCGATGGCCGCTTCGCCTACGTCCAACGCGGCAACGATGTCATCGTCAACGACACCCTGACGATCCGCAATGCCGTCACGGGGCAGATGGGATTGCAATTCGTCGAGCTCCCGACGCCGCCGGTCCCCGGTGCGCCGACCCGTGCCACGTTTGTCCAAGAAACTGCGCCCGGCTCCGGCCTGTACGAACCGGTGTTTACCGAGGCGGTCAACACCTATGGCCCCGGCAGCAACGTGACGCCCACGTATTCGGACACCGACAACCATTTCATCCATGCGCTGGGCGGCGCCGATACGGTGATCACGGGAAGCGGGAGCGACCAGATCTTCGGCGATGCCGGGGATGATACCCTGGCCGGCGGAAGCGGCACGGACCTTGTCGATGGGGGCGACGGCAACGATGTGCTGCAAGGTGGGGCGGGAGAGGATTATGTCCTGGGCGGCTTCGGTAACGATAACCTGAACGGCGACGAACCATCGGCGGACAACCTCGGCACGAATAACGACTGGCTGGATGGGGGCGACGGCAACGACGAACTGCATGGTGCCGCCGGGGCCGATGTGCTCTATGGCGGTACGGGCGATGATCTCTTGATCGGGGATACCACGCCATTTCAAGGGGGGACTCCCGAGGCCGGCGACCGGGACCTGCTCTTCGGCGGGGAGGGAAATGACACGTTGTACGGCCTCTATGGGGACGATGTGCTGGACGGTGGAGCCGGCGCGGATGTGTTGGCCGGACAGGATGGGGCCGACATTCTCACCGGAGGAGACGGGAACGACGGGCTCTCCGGGGATTTGCGGGTACAGTCGAATGGCCTGCTGGATACGCGGGAATATCGCGGGGCGGGCGGGAACGACGTGTTGGACGGCGGGCTGGGTCATGATTACTTACAAGGCGGGGAGGGGAACGATGTGCTGGTCGGGGGCGAGGGCGATGACACCCTGTTTGGCGAGTATAACCCCAATGCCCTCCCAAGCCTTGATCCCTTGACGCCCACGCTGGCTGCTCTCAGCGGGGACGACTATCTGACGGGCGGGGCTGGCAACGACCAGTTGTTCGGCAACGGCGGGAACGATTTATTGTATGGCGACGAGGGCAACGACCTTCTCGACGGCGGAGCCGGCAACGACGTTCTCGACGCCGGTACGGGCGACAACATCCTCCGGGGAGGCGCCGGAGATGACATCCTGCAAGGGCACGAAGGCAACGACTATCTGGAGGCCGGCGAGGGTTCTGACGTGCTTCACGGTGGGGATGGCGACGATATTTTGGTGGGAGGGAACGAGTACTTCGAAACCGGCGATTCGTTTCTGGACGGCGGGCGAGGCAACGACTACTACATCATCGACCGGCCGGGCGATATCGTGTTCGAATTGGCCGATCATGGCACCGATACGGTGGAAAGCTTTATCAGCTATGCCCTGCCGGATGATGTCGAAAACTTGACGCTGTTTCGCAGCGGCGACCTGCATGGGATTGGCAATGCACATGACAACATCCTGCAAGGCGGCACTTGGCTGGAGGGCGGCGACGGCGATGACACGTTGATCGGCAGCGCACTGATGCACAGTGTTCGCCTAGACGGAGGGGCAGGGAACGACATTCTCCACGGCGAGGCCGCTACCCTCGTGAACGACAACACCTATGTCTTTGGGCGTGGATACGGTCAGGATACGGTCATTGAGTACAACTCGGGCGCAGATTTCGATAGAAGTCAGATTGATGCAGTCGAGATGAGAGCGGATGTGAGCCCGACCGATGTCGCCTGGCATCGCGACAACAACGATCTCGTGCTCGCCATCCAGGGCACTTCCGATCAGCTCAGGCTCACGTCCTATTTTGATTTAGCGTTCAACACCGGCAACTACCTCTTGAGCGACGCTTATATCCCTCCGCAGGGGGCCATCAATCTCGACGACCGCAATCCCTATTACTTTGCCGCATCCCGGATCGAAGAGATCCGCTTCTCCGATGGAACAACCTGGGGAGCGGAAACATTCGGGGCTCCGACACTCGGAGCCTATCCCGGCGATACCTATCACTTCGACCGAGGTGACGGACAACGGAGGATTATCGACTTCGATGTGACCGGCAATCGGCACGGCGACACGGCGGACACGGTTCGTTTGGGAGGAGGCATCACCGCGGACGACATCTTCGTGTCCCGCCGAAACGGGAATGACTTGGTGTTGTCCCTCAACGGCACAACGGACGAGCTCACCATCCAAAGCCACTTCAGCACGGTCTTTGCCCGCGAACGGTTCAGCTTTGGAGGGGCCTATGTCACCGCGTATCAAGTTGAGCAAGTTCAGTTTGCCGATGGCGCAACCTGGAACGCGGCCGAGCTCGCTGCACGCGTGACATCCATTTCCGGCACGGACGAGACCGATACGATTTTCGCCAACGCCAACGACAATGACATCGACGGATTGGCAGGAGACGACGTCATCTACGGCCAGGAGGGCAACGATACCCTCGATGGCGGCATAGGCAACGACACACTGTTCGGCAATGAAGGCAGCGACACCTATCGTTTTGGCCGAGGAAGCGGACAGGACACCGTGATCGACTGGAACGTAACCGGCACGGACCTGGACACCATCACGATGGCGCCGGATGTGTTGGTCGAAGATGTTCGTGTCATCGCGGATCAGAATGGCAGTCTGGTGTTGTCTATTAATGGCACAGCCGACCAACTCACCCTGAGCGATTTTCTCTACGACCCCTACAGTCAAAATAAACAGGTGCTCTTCGAGGACGGCACCATATGGGATGCCGACGCGCTTTTGAGCCGCGCCGAAGGGCCAACTATTGTCGGCACCGAATATTCCGACTACCTTGTCGGCACTGACCTGAACGATACCATCATAGGGCTGGAGGGCGACGACTTTATCGACGGGGGTGGGGGCGCGGATGTTCTCTACGGCGGCCTCGACAATGACGAAATGCTCGGCGGTGACGGAGACGATACGCTCTATGGAGAAGCAGGCGACGATACCTTGAGCGGTGGATCAGGCAGTGACGGCGGAGGTGGGGCGGGGTTTGCGGCGTCGTTTGCCGAGGGGTTTTGTGAAGCCGACTGCGGCGAAGGCGGCGGCAGCAGCGGAACAACGGGGGACGACATTCTCATTGGCGGCGCCGGCAACGACACCTATCTGTTCAACCTTGGCGACGGGGTGGACACGATCGTGGATGCGGCGGGAGCCGGCGAGGGCAATCGGATTCGATTCGGAGAAGGGATTGCCCAGTCCGATCTGACGTTCGCGCAGGATCAGAATGCCCGTACCTTGACGATCACCGTCGGCGTGGACGGCGATGCGCTGCGGCTGGTCAATTTCGATCCGACGCGGGCCAACGGGTCGCTGGTGGTGGAGACCTTGGAGTTTGCGGATGGCACGGAGGCGGCGCTGAGCAGTTTTCTCACGCAGCAGCCGACGATCGTGGGCACGGCCGGCGACGATACCCTCATTGGCACGTCGGACCAGGACATCGTTGATGCCTCGGACGGCAACGATGTGGTGCTCGCGGGGGACGGCAACGATACGATTGACGGTGGAGCCGGCAATGATGTCCTGCGTGGGGATGCTGGCAACGACATGTTAGCCGGCGGGGCGGGCAACGACAATCTGGGGGGTGGCTCCGGCGATGATACCCTCGGTGGCGACGCGGGCGACGACGTGCTGTATGGTGAGGCCGGGGCAGACCGCTTGGCCGGGGGCGACGGCAACGATACGCTGTATGCGGATGCGGACGATACGATCATCGACGGTGGGGCAGGGGTGGACTTGTTGTTTGTGCAAGGGGCCGCGGGTGTAATGTTGGACGTGGGTCAAGCGCAGATCGAGGTGGCGTTCGGCGGGGCGGGTAATGACATCTTCACCACAAGTGGGACGGATACGATGGTGCTGCGCGGGAACGGTGGGAACGATATTCTGACCGGTGGGGCCGGGAACGACAATATCGAGGGCGGCACAGACGAGGATGCTCTTGTGGGCGGGGCGGGCGACGATGTGTTGCGGGGGGATGCCGGGGCAGACAGTCTATCAGGCGGTGATGACAACGACACGCTGTATGCGGATGCGGACGATACGATCATCGACGGTGGGGCAGGGGTGGACCTGCTGTTCGTACAGGATATGCGAGGTGCGACGCTGGATGTGGGGCAGGCGCAAATCGAGGTGGCCTTTGGCGGCTCGGGAGACGACTGGTTCTTCACCAGTGGGAGCGGGGCGGTCGTGTTGCGTGGGGAGGCGGGAAACGACACGTTAACCGGCGGGGCCGGCAATGACAATATTGCCGGGGGGATCGGCGACGATGGGCTCGTCGGGGGCGCCGGAAACGACGTGCTGTATGGTGAGGCCGGGGCAGACCGCTTGGCCGGGGGCGACGGGAACGACATACTGTATGTGGATGCGGCGGATCTCGCGGTGGACGGTGGGGCGGGGACGGACACGGTCTTTGTCCAAGGGAATGACGGGGTGACGTTGGACGTGGGGCAAGCGCAGGTCGAAGTGGCGTTCGGTGGGGCAGGGGACGACACGTTCACCACCAGCGGGAGCGGGGCGGTCGTGTTGCGCGGGGAGACGGGAAACGACACGTTAACCGGTGGGGTCGAGAACGACAATATCGAGGGCGGGACAGGCGACGACGTGCTTGCTGGGGGTGCCGGGGATGATGTGCTGTATGGCGGCGAGGGTAATGACACGTATCGCTTTAACGTTGGTGACGGCCAGGACACCATTGTTGAGAATGACGCTCCCACCGGTAACATGGACGAAGTCCTCTTCGGCTCCGGCATCGATCCCTTGCATATGATTCTCAAGCAACAGGCCGGTAACCTGGAGTTGGCCGTGGCCGGCACCAACGATCGGCTGACGGTCCAAGATTGGTTCAGATATCCGGAGAATCAGGTGGAACGGTTCACGGCCGGCGACGGAAGCCGGCTGCTGAATACGAATGTGAATCAGTTGATCCAGTCCATGGCCACGTATAGTGCCAACAGTGGTATGAGCTGGGCGGACGCGATCCAGCAACGGCCGGATGAGGTGCAGGCTGTCGTGGCGGCTTATTGGGAGCCGGCCGGCGCGCATTCGTGAGCGCATAAGCGAAGGAGTTTGTGCTCATGGGTGCGACTGCGGTTCATCTGGCGGCCGGCGCGCCTGCCGGCTCGTCCGTCCCGCCTGTCAATAGCAAGCCTCAATTTCTTGATACGGGACTGCTATCCCTTCTGATCGTTGCCCGGTTTCATGGGCTCCCGGCCGATCCCGAGCAGGTGCGACACCAGTTTGGGACAGCCGGACAGCCCTTAGGCGAAGTCAATCTACTGCTCGCCGCCAGGAGTCTTGGCTTGAAGGCCAGCGCAAGGCCAAGCCAGTGGGCGCGCTTGGCCGTCATGCCGCTCCCGGCGCTGGCGCCACTGCGTGACGGTCGCTACGTCGTACTCGCCAAGGCCCAGGCCGATGCCGTTCTGATTCAAGACCCATCTCAGGCCAAGCCAATCGTCCTGTCTCGCGATGCCTTTGCACATTTGTGGACCGGCCGGTTGATCTTGCTCGCCACGCGAGGTTGGCTCGGACAGGATGCTCGGTCCTTCGACTTTACTTGGTTTATCCCTGCCCTCGTGAAGTACCGGGTGCTTCTGGGCGAGGTCTTGTTGGCCTCATTCTTTCTCCAGCTGTTTGCCCTGGTAGCTCCGCTCTTCTCGCAGGTCATCATCGACAAGGTCCTGGTTCACAATGGGATGACGACGCTCTACGTGATGGCCGTCGGCATGGTTGCGTTGGCGATCTTCGACGCGGTCTTGGGCGGGCTCCGGACCTACCTGTTTTCCCACACCACGAACCGCATCGACGTCGGCCTCGGCGCCAAACTGTTCGGGCATATCATGGCGCTTCCCCTGGCCTACTTCGAAACCCGCCGAGTCGGGGATACGGTGGCGCGGGTACGCGAGTTGGAGACGGTCCGGCAATTTCTCACGAGCAATGCCGTGACGGTGGTGCTCGATCTCTTCTTCGGGATCGTCTTCGTGGTCGTGATGCTGTTCTACAGCCCCACGCTCACGGCGATCGCGCTCGCCGCTCTTCCGCTTTACGCGGTTATTTCGCTCGCCGTGACGCCGATCATCCGCCGCCGACTGAACGAGAAATTCAATCGCGGGGCTGAAAACCAGGCCTTTCTGGTGGAGGCGGTGACCGGCATCCAGACGGTCAAGGCCCTTGCCATCGAGCCGACGATGCGACGCGCCTGGGAGGAGCAGTTGGCAGCCTATGTGCAGGCAAGCTTCCGGGCGACCAACTTAATCAACACCGCCGGTCAAGCCGCGAAGTGCATTCAGAAGCTGACGACGATCGCTGTGCTGTGGATGGGGGCACAGTTGGTCATCAAAGGAGAGCTGAGCATCGGGCAGTTGGTGGCGTTCAACATGTTGTCGGGCCAGGTGAGCGCGCCGTTGTTGCGCATCCTTAACCTCTGGCAGGAGTTCCAGCAAGTGGGGATTTCGATCCAGCGTCTCGGCGATCTCTTGAACGCCCCGGCGGAGCCCAGCTACGGTCAGTCCCGGACGACCTTGACACAGGTCAAAGGCTTGGTCGTCTTTGATGCAGTTCATTTTCGGTATCGGCCGGACGGGAGAGACATCCTCAAGAATATCTCGTTCTACGTGAAGCCTGGCAGCGTGATCGGGATCGTGGGGCGGTCCGGGTCGGGCAAGAGTACGGTGACCAAGCTGATCCAGCGCCTGTATGTTCCTGCGTCGGGCCGGGTCCTCATCGACGGCCTGGACTTGGCCCAAGTGGACCCGACGTGGCTTCGTCGCCAGGTCGGGGTCGTGCTGCAGGAGAACTTCCTGTTTAATAAGACTGCGCGGGACAACATCGCCATGGCCCGGCCAGGCGCGAGTATGGACGAGGTCGTCGAAGCAGCCAAGTTAGCCGGGGCGCATGAATTCATTCTGGAATTGCCGGAGGGATACGACACGATGGTGGGGGAGCGGGGCTGTTCCCTGTCCGGCGGCCAGCGCCAGCGAATTGCTATCGCCAGGGCTTTGGTGCCCAACCCGCGCATTTTGATTTTAGACGAAGCGACCAGCGCCCTCGATTATGAGTCCGAGTCCATCATTCAGCAGAACCTCGCCAAGATCTGCAAGGGCCGTACGGTCTTTATCATTGCTCACCGTTTGAGCACGGTTCGGCCGGCCCACGTCATTTTCGTCATTGAGAAGGGTGAGATTGTCGAACAGGGGGTGCACGACGAGTTGCTGAAACGGAACGGCTACTACGCGCGCCTTCACCGGCATCAGCAGAGTGGCGTGGTGGTGGCCTAACAGGGCAGGGAAGCTTTCTCGTGGCGCGCCCAATGCGCGCGGAAGGTATCTATGTGTTTGTGTAGGAAGCGGGGAGGAACGAGGGTTAAAGCACTTCATCGAGATCCAGAATGTCTCGGATGGCATTGTTGATGCGGGTCATTATCTGGGGGGACAGCCGAACCAGCGGTCCATTGGACAGGCGGCGGTTGTCGATAGCCCGGAGTTGATCGATCAGGAGGTCGGAAGAGCGGCGCAAGCGGCCGGACGGAGCGAGGCGAATGCGCAATGGCTCGGCATCGTCAACGAGATTGGTGGTCAAAGGGACGATGAGCGTTGAAGGGTGTTCCGCGTCAATGAGTGCTTGGGCTTGGACAATCAGCACGGGGCGCATTTTGCCCGGCTCGGTGCCGTGCCGTGGGTCGAGATTGGCCAGCCATACCTCGCCCCGATTAGGCATCGGGGGCATGTTCGATCGCGGCGAAGTCGGCGTTCACGCGTAAGCTTTCTTTGCGAACTTTTTGGGAAGCTTCGGCCAGTCGTTCCGCCCTCAGTCGCGCGCGCGTGGCCTGATTCATGCGCTCGATGGCGCGACGGATGTAAGCCGCCCGCGACAGGTGGAGGCTGTCGGCACAATGTCGGCTTGTTGCCAGCAGTTTGTCCGGCAATTTTAGCGAGATAGCACCCATGACAGATATACTCCGAAGATACTCCTTTAAGATATGCAAGCAGGATAGCGCAAGAATATTGGTATTTGCAAGAGATTGGCTCTCTGGATTCATGTATTGAACGACATGAGAGCGATTGAGCGGAACCACTTTAGGTGTGGCGAAAATCTTCCCGATGGATGTTTAGGCTGTTTGTAGTTTGCTCCGCAGCCAGATGCCAGCGGCGAGGGCGAGGCGGTGGGCCGGGGCGACGGTGATGCGGGGGCCGAAGACCTGGTAGTCGCCGGCGATGATCCGGTCCAGGATGCGGCTGTAGACGCCGCGCATGATTTCCGCCGGCGTGAGTGCCCGCCGGTCGTCGGCCGGCATCTGCCGGATCGCCTGGCTGGCCTTGTCGTAATAGCTTTGGGCTCGTTCGGTTTGAAACCGCATCAGCTCCCGGAACGCCGGCGAATAGCTCTTCCCCAGCATCTCCTCCTCCCGATAGCCGAAGCGGGCCAGCTCGTCCTGCGGCAGGTAGATGCGGCCCCGGTCCGCGTCTGTGCCCAGGTCGCGGAGGATGTTGGTGAGCTGAAAGGCCATGCCGAGGTCGATCGCATAGTCGCGCGCGAGCGGCGAGCGCGTGCCGAAGACGTGCAGGCAGATGAGTCCCACCACGGAAGCCGCCCGGTAGCAGTAGCGCGAGAGGTCGTCGAAGGTCTTGTACCGCAGAGTGGTCAGGTCCATCTCCATGCCGGCGATGAGTTCGTCGAAGTATTCTTTCGGAATCGCCAGGGTCTTGGCCTGTTGGGCCAGGCTGATCGTCACCGGATGGGTGGGGGTGCCCCGATAGGCGGCGGCCAGTTCTTCCCGCCACCGGGCGATGGCTTGCTGCGGGTCGGTCCCGGCCGGCGCCTCGTCCACCGCATTGTCCACTTCCCGGCAGAAGGCATAGACCGTGTACATGGCCTCGCGCCGCGCCTGGGGGAGGAAGAAGAACGAGTAATAGAAATTGCTCCCGCTCTGTTTCGTGAGGGCCGTGCAATAGGCTTGGGCTTCGACGGGCGTCATGGGGAATCTCAGGCGGTGCGATGTGTCGGTTGGTCCAGGCGCCGGGCTTGCGCGGGGGGTGGCTGTTCACGGTCCGGAAAGAGTTCCGGGTGCAAGAGGGAAGCGAGGATGGAGATCCCGTCCACCAGGCGCGGGCCGGGACGGCTGAAATAGGCGGCTGCGTCCACGGCGTAGACGCGATGCTGCCGAACCGCCGGGAGATCCTGCCAGCCTGGCCACCTGTTTTGGGGCGGCTTGGCTTCCAGTTCGCGCAGGGTCCGTTCCACGGAAAAGCCGCAAGCCATGATGATCACGACTTCAGGCTGGGCCGTTTGCACCTGTTCCCAGGTCACTTTGGTGGATGGTGCGCCGGCCGTGCCGAGCATGTCCCGGCCACCGGCCCAGTCCACCATCTCGGGGACCCAATGGCCGCCCAAGTAGAGAGGGTCGAGCCATTCCAGGCAGACGACCTTCGGCCTGGTCTTGCCCGCGGAGACTTGCCCGCGGATGGCTTGCAAGCGGGCGCGTAGCGAGGCGGCGAAGGTGGCCCCCTTGTCTGTCTGCCCGGTTGCTACGCCGATGCGTTCCACGTCATGGATGATGTCCGTGAGGCTGCTTGGATTCAGCGTGAGCAGGCGTGGTTGCTTAGGCAGTAATTGTATGGCCTGTTCCAATTGGCCTGGTGTTACGGCGCAGACCTGGCAGAGGTCCTGGGTGATGACGAGGTCCGGTTGCGCCTGGGCGAACAGGCGTTCGTCGAGGGCATAGAGCCGTTCCCCTTCTGCCAGGGTGTTCCGCACCTGCCGGTCGATTTCCGCACTGTCGGATCGTTCCGCGTCTATGACCGGGGTGACCAGGACCGGCTTGTGGCGCATGGCCGGCGGATAGTCGCACTCATGGCTGACCCCGACCACGTCGTCCGCCAGGCCGAGGGCGGCCACGACTTCGGTGGCGCCGGGCAGGAGGGAGCAGATTCTCATGCTAGGGGTCCGTTCTTCCACAAGCGGCCTTCGAGTTCGGCCAAGTTCACGTCCGCCAGGGAATGGGTGAGGGCATCCGCATCCCGCAGTTCCTCCACTTTGTGGGTGTTCACCACGGCCAGGACTTTCATGCCCGCTGCGTGGGCGGCCTGGATGCCGGGAATGGAGTCTTCGATCACCAGACAGTCCGCGGCGGCGAGGGGCCGTTGCCCTGGTTGTGTCTGGCGGTTCAAGGAAGCTAGGGCATGGAGGAAACCTTCCGGGTCCGGTTTGCCTTGCCGGACGTCCTCCGAGCTGGTGATGTGCTCGAATTCCTTCCGGATGCCCGCCTGCTCGAGAATATATTCGATTTCATGCCGGAGCGCGCCGGAGGCGATGGCCAGCCGGTGCCGCGTGGCCGCCTCCCGCACCAGTTCGCGCACGCCGGGGAAAATCACCAAATGGTCCCGGATGTAAGCCAGGTAGGCCTTGGCTTTGCGGGCGATCAAGTCCTGGACCAGTTCGGGCGGGGTTGGGCGCCCGTGTGCGGCGAGGACCGCGGCGAAGCAGCCCTTGTCGTCGAACCCGAGGTACTTGGCGTAGTAGTCGGCTTCCGTGAGGGGCAGGCCGATTTCCGCCAGCACCTGGCGGAACATCATGAAGTGGATCGGCTCGTTGTCGGCCACCACTCCGTCGAAATCGAAAATGATCGCTCGCAACATCGGGTGTGAGGGTTTGGGTGTGACGCCGGCCATTATAGCATGCGCGTCCCGAGGGTCAGGGCCGCCGTCGGGCGGAGCGGCCAGGTCCGCGCGCACCTGGCTTGGATTAGGGCTTGGCCTGTAGTTGTTTTTCGGAGATCCAGCCCGTTGCGCCCTGAGGGGTGCGGACTGCATAGACCCAGCTGTTGTTCCGGAGTTCTCCGTCCACCACCGTTGCGGCCGTGTTCGCCGCCACCGTCGGGCCGGGTCGGCTGCTGCCCGCATCGGCCATCAGGGCGACAGGCCCGGTCGGTTTGGCCGGGTCCGCCAAGACCACCACGGGCTGGCCCTCGCTGAAGAGGGGCGAGAGCCCTGTCGAAACTGCAGGAGCTGGTTTCGGTGGGGCTGGAGGCATCGCACTCGGCATCGCGGGAGCCGGGGCTGCTGCCATGACCGGCATGGAACTCTTGGGCTGGGCCGGAGCCGGGGCGGTTGGCATGGCCTGCGGGGCCTGGGCCGGTGAAGGTGCTTGGGCTGTCGGTGGCGGAGCCATCGAAGTCGGCGAAGCGGCGGGATTCGGCCGCGCCGCCGGGGCTTGAGCCGCTTTGGGGGCGGCGGGTGCGGGCGCCGGAGGCGGATCTTCCGCAGGGCCCATCAGGATACTGGGGTCCATCGCCACGTAGAGGCCGGCTCCTGCCACGACGGCCAGCAGCGCCAGCTTGATCATCTTTTGTTTCTTGTCGTCCCCGGGGCCCTGGGAGTCGCCTCCGTCGTCATCCGATGGGACGGTCTCGTCCAGGTCGGCGGTCGTCTCGTCCAATTCCAGATCCGGCTCCGGCTCGCGGGCGAACAGAATGTTCCATGCGGGAAGACTGTTGACGGCGGCTGGGCTGCCGGACGCTGTGAACATCAGACTCCTCCTTCTCTCACCGGACCGGAATCGCACGCAAGAAAGCATGTACTTACCATCGTCTTGCGGTCCTGTCAAACGCTTCCCGCCCCGGATGCGGGCAGGCGACAAACCGGCTGTCAGGCGATGAGGAGTCCGGCGTAGCCGACGACGGAATCGTGGTCGCCGGTGATGTCACCGGAGGTGGCATAGCGGACCAGGGAGGCGCTCCCGGCGCCCAGGGAACGGGCTGCATGGAGCATGGCTACGGTGGCTCCATAGCCACACATGGTGATGCGGTGGGCGCGCACGGCTGCGCCCAATCCTTCCGGGTCCAGGTTCCGAATGGCCTCGATCGCATGCCGGTCCTTGGCCCTGGTCACGGCATCGGACTCATAGTGGGTCAGGTCGGTGCTGGCCACAAGCAAGGGCCGGTGTTGCGGGCCTTCGCGGTCGGCCGCTTCGCGCAGGATGTCGCCCAGGCGCCGGCCCAGATCCGCGTAGGCGCGGTCGGGCAAGTGCCCCAGCAAGATCGGAACGATCCGCACATCCGGCCGGAACCGCCGCAGGAACGGCAACTGGACCTCCAGGCAATGTTCGTATTGGTGCGCCGTGGTATCGGCCTCCGCCGCGGGATCGCGAGCCAGAATGATCTCCGCGAGCGCCTCGTCCACCGCCAGGGCTCCGCCCGGCACCAGCCACGTCCCCCGGGCATAGACGGACAGAGGCGGCCCCATCCCGCGATGATTGGGGCCGAGCAGGATGACGGTTTGCGGCAGGGCTACACGGGCGTAGACGGCTCCGGCCACGTGGCCGGAATACATGAGCCCGGCATGGGGACAGACGACAGCGATGGCGGGAGTCGGCACGGCGGTGGATTCGGTATACCGGACGACGTCGGCGGCGAGGGTGTCCGCGTCGGCGCTGTAGAACTGCCCTGCGACGGCCGGCTGGCGAATCGTAGCCATCAGTGTTCGGCCATTAGCCGTCGGCTCTTGCACAGCTTGGCCTCCGGCTTTTGCTCCCATCTGCTCACGGCTAACCGCTGAAAGCTGATCGCTGACAGCGTCCCCTCAGCAGTACTGCATGCTCGTGCATGACATCACCTGCTTCTCGCGACTGCCCGTGCGGAAGACGGTGATGCCCTTGCAGCCCAGTTGATAGGCCAGCCGGAAGGCGGCGGCCACATCGGCCTTGGTGGCGGTGCGCGGCAGGTTGATCGTCTTTGAGACGCCGCTGTCGCTGTATTTCTGGAACCGAGCCTGCATGCGGACGTGATGCTCCGGCGCGATGTCGTGGGCAGTGACGAAGAGCCGGCGCAGGTCGGCGGGAATGTCCGCGAGGTCCTGGATGGACTCGTTGGCGGCCACGCGCGCGCGTAATCCTGTCGTATAGATGCCGGCGGCGCGGGCGCGCCGGATGAATTCCGGATGGAACGTGGCGAGCCGGACGTCCTCCATCACAGTTCGAACGAAGCTGACGCCGTAGAGCGGTTCGATGCCGGGCGAACAGTCTGCGATGATGCTGAGCGTGCCCGTGGGCGCGATGGTCGTCACGGTCGCGTTGCGCAACCGGTGGCCGTCGGTTTCCAGACGGCTGCCTTTGAAGTTGGGAAATACGCCGCGTTCGTGTGCCAGAGCGGCGGAAGCGGCCCGCGCCTGCTCCCGGACAAACTTCATGACCTGCTCGCCGACATCCAGCGCCCGCTCCTGGTCGTAGGGGATCTCCAGCTTGATTAAGAGATCGGCAAATCCCATCACGCCGAGGCCGATCTTGCGGTTGCCTTTCGTGATGGCCTCGATCTCGGGCAGGGGATAACGGTTCATATCGAGCACGTCGTCCAGGAACCGGACGGCCGGCGGAATGATCGTGCCCAGGCGGTCGAAATCGATGCGCGGGCGGCCGCGCGCACCGGTCACGAAGTGCGACAGGTTGATCGAGCCCAGGGTGCAGGACTCGTAGGGCAGCAGCGGCTGTTCGCCGCAAGGGTTCGTCGCTTCGATGCGACCGATGTGCGGGGTGGGGTTGGCGGCGTTGATCGTGTCCAGAAAGACCACGCCCGGTTCGCCCGATTCCCAGGCGGCTCCCGCAAGGCGGTCGAAGACTTCGGCGGCCGGACGTTGCGCGACGCGGCGGCCCGTGCGCGGGTTGACGATGGTGTAGGGCTGGTTCCGTTGCAGCGCGCGCATGAAGGCATCCGTGATGCCGACCGAGAGGTTGAAGTTCGTCAATTCTCCCGGCCTGCGTTTGGCCGCGATGAAGTCCAGAATATCCGGATGGTCCACGCGGAGGATGCCCATATTGGCCCCGCGCCTGGTGCCTCCTTGCTTGATGACCTCGGTGGCCATGTTGAAGACCCGCAAGAAGGAGACCGGTCCGGAGGCCACGCCGCTGGTAGAGGCCACGCGATCTCGTTTGGGGCGCAGATGGCTGAACGAGAATCCGGTGCCGCCCCCCGATTGATGAATGAGCGCTTGCTCCTTCACCGCCTCGAAAATCGACTCCAGCGAATCGTCGATCGGCAGGACGAAACAGGCCGAGAGTTGCTGTAGCGTGCGGCCGGCGTTCATGAGGGTCGGGGAGTTCGGCAGGAAATCGAGATAGTGCATCAGCCGGAAGAAATCCTGAGCGCCCCGCCGGCGTGTGGCGCCGTCGCCGGCATAGAGTGCCTCGGCTGCGGCGATATTGGCGGCCACGCGACGGAACATCTGTGTCGGCGTTTCGATGGGTGTGCCGTCGGCGCTTTTGGCCAGATAGCGGCGGCGCAGCACGGCCAGGGCGTTGGCCGACAGGCGCGGAGCGGGTCGAGCGGGAGTATCGGTGTGGCGCATGAACCGGAGACCTCACAAGCCACGGTTGCCGGACTTCTCGAACCCAAGGCCTGATACGGACTATTATAGTCGAAAGTCGGGACGGGCACTATGGGTGCGACGTCGGCCTTGCATCTGGCACGAAATCTGGGGCAGAATAGCTGCGACCGTACGCGTGAACCCCCGATGAAATCCTACCGCGAGGAACTCTGGTTCGATACGAAGACGCGCCGGGCCTATCTGAACATCACGCCGCTCGTAGAAGCCGCCGTCAAGAAGAGCGGGGTGAAGGAAGGGCTGGTGCTCGTCAATGCCATGCACATCACGGCCAGCGTCTATATCAACGACGATGAGCCGGGCCTGCTGAAAGACTACGACGAGTTTCTGGAGCGGATGGCGCCCCAGCAGGCGGCCTACCGGCATAACGAGACCGGCGAGGACAACGGCGACGCGCACATCAAGCGGCAGCTCATGGGGCGGGAAGTGCTGGTGGCGATCACGGAGGGCCGGCTGGACTTCGGCCCCTGGGAGCAGATTTTTTACGGGGAGTTCGACGGGCGGCGTCGGAAGCGGGTGCTGGTGAAAGTGATTGGAGCATAGTGATGAATGGGGAATGCGGAATGATAAACGAGGGACGGGTTCATCGTTCTGCGTTCATCATTATTCGCGGGGCTTGCCTCTGACGGGAAAGTTTGGCAACATGAATGGCTCGATATCGATGCCTTCGGGTCAGCCGACCGTGATCGCGACAAGGCAGGACGCAGGAGGCGGGAATGACTAGCTGGAACAGGCCCGATCCCTTGACGCGCGATCTCATCCATCTCATCAACGCGCGCCGGCACGACCATGGGGATGCCGACGCCGCGGTGGACACGCTGCAAGCGTTTCTGGAGCAGGACCGGGAGCAGGACCTGCTCACCGTCATGGCCGCGCTGGACGAGGAGATGGCCGAGTGGCTGTTCGACCTCCTGGCGGAAGCCGCCTGCTCGGTGATGATGGAAGGGGAGCCGGACGAGAAACCAACCTATGCCGTGATGGCGGCGCTGGAGTTGCCGCTGCAGGCGAATCTGCCCACACCGTTGGGATTGAAAATCAATCCGGTCACGACCGCCGATCTGCTGCACAAGCATCTGCGGTTGCCCCCCGGCACGGTCGTACTGGCGGAACCCCGCCTCTTGACCGATGCGACTTTGGAATTACTGACCCTCCATGGCCTGCACGATCACACGTCGGCCCTGGCCGAGTCGCAGCGCCGGCAGTATATGGCGGCGCGGCTGCACGCGCCGGTGGAATCCACGGCCTATCTGATCTTCGAACTCATCGGTTCGCCGGATCACGGGTTGCCGGAATCGCTGGAAGACGAGGATCGTCAGGCGCTGTTGGCCGGGCTGGTGGCCCAATGTCCCGAGCTGGCGCCGGCGCCGCAGATGATCGAAGCCCCGGTCTATGCGGCCTATGCGATGTTCGATGCCCAGAACGCGGTGCGACTGCACCGGCTGGCGGACGAAACCGTGGCGGTCTGGCGGGAGTTGGACCAGACGGTGCGCAGCCGCACGATCGTGCATCTGCACACCCAATGCGGTAACGGGGTCTACATGCCGGTCTGGACGGATCTGTTCGATCCCGAATTGCCGGAAGAACATGGCCCGGTCTGGACCTCGCCGGATGTCTGGGTGTTCACGGCCGATCTGCCGATCGAATGGCCGGGCGAGATGCTCACCAACAGGCTGCTGGCGGAAGGCTGCACGCGGTTCGAGAACCACATCGTCGAAGCGCCGGAGAACTAGAAGACAAAAAGCAGCAGGCGGAGAAGCGGAAGGAGTCTTGGCTGCGTTCTGCGTACGGCCTGCCGCCTTCTTCAACTAGCGGCCGCTTCCGCCTCGCCAATGGCCCCCGCCCGGATGGCTCTGCGGGCTGACCCCTCCGCCGTAAGGAATGACCGGAATCAACGGCGTGACCGGCACCGACGGAGCCGGCAGGGTGGAATGGGCTTGCGGCTGGGGGAAGCGGTAGATCGTGCCGGAGCTGGTGTCGCCCGATGCGTTATTGAACTGGTAGCGTTGCATGGTTCCGAAGTCGTAGACGGTGCCGGTTGTTCCGCGCGAATCGTTGTACAGTTTGACTCCGCCGAAATCGTAGAGCGTTCCGCTGGTTCCGTCATCCCCTTGGAGCATGCTGATGCCGGAAGCCCAGACTGATCCGGTTCCCAGGAGCATGACGACCCAGATCACGAATGATTTCATGGCCGGCCCTCCTCCATGATGACACGTGAGGGGACGCTCGATGCCCTGCATCAGAACAACACTTGCCCGGCGGCTGCCCGAAGCGGCTCCAAGAGTTTGCTTGAGACCTTGAGCCCACCGCGTCCCACGCCCACCTGGATGTCCGGCTTCGTGAGTCCGTGGAAGTCGCTTCCGCCGGTCACCAACAAACCCAGACGTTTGGCGATGTTGAGATACTCCTCCGTCTGCGCCCGCTTGTGGGTGCTGTAATGGACCTCGATGCCCATCAGGCCCGCGGTTTTGAGGGTTTCGCAGAGCTTCAGCAGGCTGGTTTCGTCCAGCCGGACCCAGGTCGGGTGGGCGAGGACGGGGATGCCCTTGGCGGCTCTGATCCAACCGATCGCTTCAGCCGGCTCCGGCAGCTCTCGTCGAACATAGGCGGCTTTGCCGTTGCCCAGATATCGGTCGAAGGCCTCTTTGGCGGATTGAACGTACCCCTTCTCCATCAGCAGGCGGGCGATGTGCGGGCGGCCTACTGATTCGGTTCCGGCCAGGGCCCGGACTTCCTCATACGTGATATCCAAGCCGAGTTCGTTGAGCTTCTGGACCATGAGCGGGTTGCGCCGATGACGGCTGGCGCGCAAACCCGCCAGATGCTGATTCAACGTCGCATCCTGCCAATCCAGAAAATATCCGAGAATATGCAGCTCGCCGTCCTCCCATTGCGAGCTGATTTCGATGCCGGGAATCACTTCGATGCCCAGGTCGGCCCCTATCTTCATGGCTTCGGGGATGCCGTCCGTAATGTCATGGTCGGTGATGGCCAGTGCGGTGACGCCGGCCTTGTGCGCCAGCGCCAGCACTTCGGCCGGCGGGAGGCTGCCGTCCGAGTGGGTAGTATGGAGGTGCAGGTCGATGCGGCTCATGACTCGTCCTTATGCTGATCAGTCCTGGCGACGGGCGACCAGTTGCGCCGTGAAAGAGGTTTCCGGCCCGCTGTCGCGCTCGCCTTCGTCGTAGTGCAAGACCCGCAAGCCGCCGGCGAGGTGCAGCAGTTCATTGTGGGCCAGGCAGAATTCTTTGCGGCGCGGATGGTGCCGGCGCAGGTGGTTGTCGATGAGGAAGGTCTCATAGACCAGCAGGCCGCCGGGTTTTAACGCTCGGAGCAGGGAGGGAAACAGCGGCCGGTGCAGGTAGAAAAAGACCAGGATTGCATCATATCGCGCCGCGCCTAGATCAGGCGGATGGGTTGGGTCTGTTTCCAAGTCCAGGTATGTGGTGGTCAGGTTCGAGAGGTTGCGTCGGCCGGCTGTCTCGGCCAGCGCGGCCAGAGCCTGTCGGTCCCGATCCACGGCCTCCACTGTATATCCCAGTGCGGCGAGGTACAGGGCATTCCGACCCTGGCCTGAAGCCAGATCCAAGACGGTGCCTTTCGGGAGGCGTGCCATCTGCTCCTGAAGAAACCGGGCCGGCGGCGGGTCAGGAAGAACCGAGGCACGGGTGCGCTCCAGCCTCACGCCGACCGAGCCGCGCACATCCTTCAAGGGCGGGGCGAGTTTCCGCACCCATAGATGGAGGGCCGATACGGGAAACTCCGCAAAAACCATTGAGCTGATGCGTTCCGCAATGGTTTCCACCAGGGCAAACGCCTGAGCCTGGCCGAGTTGGACGATTCGCTCCGCCACCATGGCATAGTCCACGGCGCGTCCGATGTCATCGGTCTCCGCAGCTCGGGACAAGGCGCCGGGGGGATAGATGAGTTCCAGGTCCACGGCGATCGGCTGGGGTGTCTGCCGTTCTTCCTGCGTCACGCCGCAATGGCCGTGAAACTCCAGACGCTCGATCATGACTCGATCTTCCATATGCGTCATTCTCCCGGATGGCCCCGGCGAGAGTCAAGGATGATGCTTGACTCACCTCCACGGCGACTTCTATAATCATTCACTTGGTTCAGTTCTGTTGAAAATCTCTGATTTCGCAAGAGAAATGGCCGAGTTCACGCACTTCAACGAATCAGGTCGGGCGCGGATGGTCGATGTCAGCGCCAAGACTTCGACGGAACGGGTTGCCACGGCCCAGGCGACTGTCTTTATGTCGCCGGAAACGCTGGAAAAAATCCAACAAGGGAAGATCGCCAAGGGGGATGTCCTGGCCGTGGCGCAAGTGGCCGGGGTCATGGGCGCCAAGCGGACCCCCGAGCTGATTCCGATGTGTCACCCGCTCTTGCTGACCAGCGTGGATGTGGGGTTCACAGAGGAAGCTGAGCCGGACCGGCAAGGACGCTGTGCGATCACGATTACCGCCACGGCCAAGACGACGGGCCAGACCGGCGTCGAGATGGAAGCCATGACGGCCGTGTCCGTGGCGGCGCTGACGATCTATGATATGTGCAAGGCCGTGGACAAGGCCATGAGCTTCGGCGACATTTGCCTCATGTCCAAGTCCGGTGGGAAATCCGGCACGTATGTGAGGCGCGCGGCCGGCAAGTGACCGGTCTGCTGCGATTTGAACCCTATGATAACGATCACTCTGTTCGGTTTGACCAAAACTCTGGCCAATAACCAGGGCACCTTGTCCGTGGCGCTCAACGGCGGGCGGTGCGTCAGGGACCTGGTGGGGCTCCTGGACGCCAGCCATCCGCAGATCGGCGAGTTGATCCACAAGAAGAAGGTCCTGGTGTCGGTCAATCAGGAGATTGCCCACGAAGACACGAAAATCGAGGACGGCGACGAGGTGGCCTTGCTGCCGCCCTTTGCCGGCGGTGCGACGATGCCCGATCGGTCCGCTGATGACGCGATGTTGGTGCGCGTCCAGCGGGAGAATTTTTCGATCGATGCCGAACTCGATCGGGTGCGGCAGCGGTCTACGCGCATCGGCGGGATTGCCACGTTTCTGGGTACGGCACGAGATCGCTCGAAAGGCCGTGATGTCAGCGGCATCACGTTCGAGCATTACGAAGGCATGGCTCAGAAGAAGCTCCGAGAGATCCGCGAACGGGCCCTCAAGGACTTCGACGTCATCGAGGTGCTGATCCTGCACCGGTACGGCCGGATCGAGATCGGCGAGAACATCGTGTTGATCATCGTCGGCGCCGAACATCGGGCCGAGGCCTTCCGGGCTTGCAAGTGGTGCATTGACGAGCTGAAGCAGATTACGCCGATCTGGAAGCTCGAGCAGACGCCGGAAGGAGAGGTCTGGGTGGAGGAGCACCCGTAGCGGAATGTTGAAAAAGGCCTCCAGCTGCGTTCTCGGTCGCCCGTCTCCCTGCGGCCTTGCTGAAGGACCTTTTTGAACATTCCGTGAGAGCGTGAGCCCATGAACGTGGAACGTTCCAAGCCAGCGACCGTCGGCGATACCTTCGGGCGGCCGCTCAAGAGCCTGCGTCTGTCGGTGACGGACCGGTGCAATCTCCGCTGCAAGTATTGCATGCCGGAGGAGGAATACGGTTGGCTGCCGCGGGAAACCCTCCTGAGCTTCGAGGAAATCTATGCCCTGACCGATCTGTTCACGGCATTGGGTGTGGACAAGGTGCGTTTGACCGGCGGCGAGCCGCTGTTACGCCGCGACCTGCCGACCTTGATCCGGATGTTGCGGGACAACCGCCGCATCAAGGAAATCGCGCTGACCACCAACGGCATTCTGCTGGCGGAACAAGCCGAAGCGCTCTATGACGCGGGCTTGCATCGGGTGACCGTGAGCCTGGATACGTTGAAGCCGGACCGGTTCCGGTCGCTGACCCGACGCGATACGCATGCTCAGGTGCTGGAAGGCATCGAGGCCAGCCTGCGGGTCGGTTTTGCCGGCCTCAAGCTGGATACCGTCGCGATGAAGGGGTTCAACGACGACGAACTGGTGGATCTGATCGAGTACGGCAAGCGGGTCGGCGCCGAGGTGCGATTCATCGAGTATATGGATGTCGGCGGGGCCACGAATTGGTCGTTGGACAAGGTGCTTTCGCGCGACGCCATTCTCGAATCGCTGGGGCGGCAGTATGGGCCGGCCAAGCCGATCGTCGAGGCGAGTTCGGCGCCGGCGCAACGGTATTGCATCCCGGACGGAACGATCTTCGGGATCATTGCCTCGACGACCAGCCCGTTCTGCGCCACGTGCGACCGGAGCCGGCTCACCGCGGACGGTTTGTGGTACCTCTGCCTGTACGCCAAGGACGGGCTGGATTTGCGTGAGCCCTTGCGGACGGGCGTCTCGAGGGACGAACTCATGGCCCTGGTCCGGTCGCGATGGGAAGCACGCACGGACCGCGGCGCCGAAGAGCGCAAGGAGTTGGAACAGGTCGGGCTCCGCGAGTCGCAGCTGATCGCGATCCAGAAGCTCCGCGAGGATCCGCACCTCGAAATGCATGCCAGAGGGGGATGAGATGAGTCGGCGACGCCCCGCGTCCGGGTGCTCCGCCGGCCCTTTGCCTTATGCCTGACACGTCCTTCCTGAGCATCCTCAGCCTTGGGTTTCTGCTCGGTGCCAAACACGCCCTCGACGCCGACCATGTGGCGGCGGTCTCCACTCTGCTCGCTGATCGTCCGGCCTGGCGGACCTCCGGATTCATCGGGTTTTGCTGGGGCTTCGGTCACACGGCGACGTTGCTGCTGGTCGGTCTCCTGGTCATTGCGTTCAAGGTCACGATCTCCGAACCGGTCGCGCAAGGGTTTGAAGTGGGCGTGGGCCTGATGCTGATCTTCCTGGGCGGCTCCCTGGCGGCGACCCTGGTTCGGGAGCGTTGGCATGTGCACGTCCATCAGCACGAAGGATCGGCTCATGTGCACTTGCACAGTCACCAACTGCAACGGGACCACGGGCATGAGCATTGGCTGCCCTGGTCGCTCCGTCCGGTTCTGGTCGGGATGGTGCATGGGCTGGCCGGTTCGGCGGCCCTGATGCTGCTGGTGCTTGCGGCTGTCCGTTCCGTCTGGGAGGGTGTTGCCTATATCCTGGTATTCGGGGTCGGTTCGATCGCCGGGATGGTCGTCTTGGGGATGCTGATCAGCGTGCCCCTGGTCCTGTCGGCTTCGTGGGGGTACCGTGTTCAGATGACCGTTCAGGGCCTGGCCAGCCTGGGCAGCATCGGGCTTGGACTGACGATGGTGGCGCGCATCGCCTTGGGAACGACTCTCTTTTGATCTCGCGGGCGGTCTTTCGTCCTGCCGACTACAAGAAATCATCGGCGATATGGGTACGTAGATTTGAGGGCTTGTTAACCGGAAACAGAGCTTGGGGCGAATCGTGATTCTTGATGCGGAAGCAAGGCGGCTGTGATATTCTGAGCCTCTTTTTGAGGCGTTTCGATGGTCCGGCGCCATGCCGGCCAGGAGCCATAGGGTGAAGATTCGAGTTTTGGGTTGCCACGGGTCGGATCAGCTCCTGGATAGAACGCAGGGGCACCACCAGTGCCGGACTTGCGGGTTCCTCGTCAATGGGACGGTGATGGTGGACGCCGGCACCATCGGGGCGGCGTTGCGGCTCGACGAGCAGCGGCGGATCCGCCACATCCTGCTCTCGCACCTGCACTTCGATCACGTGCAGGGGCTCCCGACGCTGGCCGATAACCTGGTGGATGACGCGGCGGACTCAGTGGAATTGATCGGCACCGTACAGGTGATCGGCGGACTCCGGCGGTACTTGTTCAACGACAAGGTCTATCCGAATTTCATGGCCTTGCCCCATCCCAAACGGCCCATCTTCAAGACGCGCACGTTCAAGGCGGGCCAGGAAACCGAGGTGGGGGGGCTGACCGTCACGCCCATCCGCGTGAACCATCTGGTGCCGACCGTGGGGTTTCTGGTGCGCGAAGGAAGCTCCTCGTTCCTGTACAGCGGGGATACCTATGAGACCGAGCAGATTTGGAAGATGGCGGCCCGCGAGCCGACCCTGAAGGCGGTCTTCATCGAAGCGTCGTTTCCGGACGAGCTGGCGGAGCTGGCCCGGGTCAGCAAGCATTTGACGCCCACCCTTCTGGTCCGGGCGTTCCAGAAGATCAAACGGCCGGATTTGCCGGTCTACGTGTATCACGTCAAGCCGCGCTTCCGCGACGATATCGCGCGACAACTTGCCCGGTTCCGGCTCCCGAACCTTACCGTGCTGGAAGAAGGTCAAGAGATCGTCGTCTAACCGAACGCTGAATGCATCATGATGAACGCTGAACCGCCGGACCGTGTTCCCTATTCAGCATCCATCATTCCGCGTTCATCGTTTCCTCTGAGCTATGGCCTGGTTTAAAAAAGAGACAACGCCGAGCGCCGAGCCGTCGAAGCGGCCCAAGGTCGTCGAGGGCATGTGGCTCAAATGCAGCCACTGCCGCGAGATCGTCTATCGCAAGGAGGTGGATCGCAACAACAAGGTCTGCCCGAAGTGCGATTACCATTTCCCGATCTCGGTGGCCGAGCGCATTGCGCTGCTTGCGGACCTCGGGACGTTTCGTGAATGGGATGCCGATCTGGCCCCGCAGGATCCGCTGGGGTTTGCCGACAGCCGCCCCTACCCGGATCGGCTGAAGGCTCAGCAAGATAAGACCGGGCGTAAGGATGCCCTGGTGACCGGGGAGGGAGCGATCAACGGCCGCCGGCTCGTTCTGGCGGTGTTCGATTTCAGTTTTATGGGCGGCAGCATGGGGTCCGTGGTCGGGGAGAAGCTGTGCCGCGCCATCGAGCGGGCCGTCACGATGCGCCTGCCGGTCGTCTTGGTCTGCACCTCGGGCGGCGCGCGGATGCAAGAGGGGATTCTGTCCCTGATGCAAATGGCCAAGACTTCCGCCGCGGTCGCCAAGCTGGGAGAGGCCCGGCTGCCGTTTATCACGATCCTGGCCGACCCCACGTTTGGCGGCGTCACGGCCAGTGTGGCGATGCTGGGGGACGTGATTATCGCGGAACCCAAGGCGCTGATCGGGTTCGCCGGGCCGCGGGTGATCGAACAAACGATCAAGCAGCAGCTGCCTGATGAATTCCAGCGTGCCGAGTTCCTCTTGGAGCATGGCATCGTGGATATGATCGTGGAGCGTCGGCGCCTCAAGGAGACGTTGGGCACGCTCATCGGCCACCTGTAAGTCTGCCGTTTTTACCACCTCCATGTCCTATTCTGCATCGCTTGAGTACCTCTTTGGGCTCCAGAAGCACGGGATCAAGCCGGGCCTGGACACCATCGCGCGATTGCTCGACGGTTTGGGGCGACCTCAGGAGGCGTATCCGACGCTGCACATCGGCGGGACGAACGGGAAGGGGTCCACGGCGGCGATGGCGGCGGCCATGCTGCAGGCCGCCGGGTACCGGGTCGGGCTCTATACGTCGCCCCATCTCATCGAGTTCCGCGAACGTGTTCGGGTAAATGGGGCGGTGATCCCCGAAGCGGCCGTGGCGGCGTTGACCGAACGCGTGGCCCGTTTGGCGGGGCAGGGGGCCCAGCCCACCTTCTTCGAATTTACGACGGCGCTGGCGTTTCAACATTTCGCCGAGGCGCGGGTGGAGGTGGCGGTGATCGAGGTGGGGCTGGGAGGGCGGTTCGACGCCACGAACATGATCGTGCCGCTGGCGTCGGCGATTACGACCGTCGCGCTGGACCATCAGGAGTACCTGGGTTCCAGTCTGGAGGCGATTGCCTTTGAGAAAGCGGGCATCGTGAAGCAGGATGTGCCGGTCGTCACCGGCCGGCTGAGGCCTCCGGCGGCGGACGTCGTGGCGCGGACGGCGAAGGAGCGGCATGCGCCGCTCTGCCGGTTGGGTCGCGAATTCGAGGCCCAGGGAGACACCTTGATGGGGTTTACGTACAGGGGGATTCGGGATCAGCAGGAAGGCTTGATCTGTCCGTTGGCCGGCGCCCATCAGCTGGACAATGCCGCTTGCGCCCTGGCCTTGATGGAGCTGGTTTCGGAGCGAGGGCTTCCTGTTTCCGGGCAGGCGGTTCGCACCGGATTGCGCCAGACCTCCTGGGAGGGCCGGCTGGAAGTGGCCGAGCGTGCGCCCCTGTTGGTGCTGGACGGGGCACATAACCCGGAGGCGGGTGCGGCGCTGGCCGCCTACCTGACGTCCCATCGCGTGGCCCATCCCGGCTCGCGCGTGATCGTGGTGCTCGGGATGATGCGCGACAAGGACTTGGCCGGGTTCTGCGGGCTCTTGGCGCCCCTGGCCGACGAGCTGGTCCTGACCCAGGCGCAACTGACCCGCGCGGCGTCCGTCCATGAGCTGGCGTCGGTTCTCGGCGAGCGGGCGGCCGGCGCGCACCTGGCTCCGCATCCGGCCGAGGCTCTGGCTCTGGCCAGGCGGTTGGCCGTCACCGACGACCTGATCTGCGTCACGGGGTCCCTGATGCTGGTGGGCGACGTCAAGGCCCTTCTGCGCGGCTGCGGCCTGTCTCCCATCCGGGGTTGAGGATGGGCGATCGCTGCCGCCGTTCGGTCCTGCCGCTGCGCCTGTCCTGCCTCGCACTTGCGGCGATGGTCGCGGTCGGGACCGGCTGGGCCGCCCCGGCGGGGCCCTCCGATTCCAAACAAGCCCTCTCAACCCAGAACATCCAGACCCAGCCGATCCAGGCGTTCGCCGATCAGCTGACCTATCAAAACGATACCGAGGTTTACGAGGCCGTCGGATCGGTGGTGATCCTCCAAGGCATGATGCGGCTGACCGCGGACCGGGTCTGGATCAGTATGTTGTCCGGCAAGCTCACGGCTAAGGGACACGCGCACCTGACGGACCCGACGTCCGAACTCAAGGCCGAGCAGTTGGATCTGGACATCAATACGGACGCGGGCCTGATCGTCGACGGAACCCTCTATATGAAGGACTCCAATACCTTGGTGACCGGTCGTCTGCTGCAACGATTCTCCGAAGACCATTACCGGGCCAAGGAAGGTTCGTTCACGAACTGCGACGCCAAGAACGGCGAAATTCCGGCCTGGCGGTTTACGTTCAAGGACATGGATCTGAATGCGGGACAGAGTTTTTACGGCAAGGACCTGTGGTTCTGCGTCAACGACGTGCCGTTGGTGCCGCTGCCGGCCCTGACCTATCCCGTCCAAACGGCGCGTAAAAGCGGCGCGCTGGTGCCGGAGCTCGGCTACGACAACAAGTTCGGCGCGCATTACCGACAGAGCTTTTTCTGGGCGATCTCGCCCAGCCAGGACCTCCTGGTGACGCCGGACTATCTGAGTCAGCGGGGGTCCGGCGGCGACCTGGAGTACAAGTATATTCTGAACCGTCAATCCCGCGGCCAGTGGCTGCTCAGCTTTATCCAGGATAATGTGACCCACACGTCGCGCGCGCAAGCCATCGGGACACACGCCCAGCAATTCAACGACGACCTCTCGCTGCATATCAAGTCGAGCTTGCTGTCCGACCGGACCATTCTGAACAACCTCAGCAACTCCGGAACGTTGCGGGCCGCGCCCAGCCAGGAATCGGATTTCACCCTCAACCAGCGGTATTCGCTCGGCAACATCTACTTGTTGGGTCAGTTCCTGCAGCCGGTCGGCGCCGGCAGTCCGAATACGTTCCAACGGCTGCCGGAGATCGGGTTCAATCTGTTCAACGTGGCGCCTCTCGACGGGCCGGCGCTCCTGGGCATGGAGAACACGTTCGTCAACTTTTACCGCGATCAGGGATTTCAGTTGAATCGGGTCGACCTCATGCCCACGCTCTCTACGGACGTGATCAATGTAGGGCATGTTGTGGGGATCACGCCGCAGTTGAAGCTGCGGGAGGTCTATTACACGCGAGGCGTGACCACTGAGAAGACGGTGCATCGAGAGACTTTTTGGGCGAGCCTCGACGCGACGTCGCGCCTCTCCAGGAATTTTGCGAAAGAGGGCGGAAAAAGTCTCGTCCACACGATCGAACCGGATATCATCTACGAATATGTACCGCCCAGCGACCAGTCCCAGATCGTCCAGATCGATGCCGTGGACGATCTGCCCAAGAAAAATCTATTGACCTATTCCTTACGCAGCCGGCTCTTGGAGATGGGCGCGGATGGCAATAACAGCAACTGGCTGGACTTGACTCTGGCGCAGAGCTATCACGTCGGGAGCACTCAGAACCAGGCCCGGCTCTTTCCCTTTTCCAACAGCCCTCTCTTTGCGTCCACGAGCCAGCCGTTGCAGCCGACAATGGTCGCCGTGCAGGGGAAGAAATTCTCGGACCTCTGGCTCCGCGGCGTGGTTGGCAACAATGTCGGGACGCCGGCCCTTATGAATCCCATGTCGTTGACCGTGGACGCCTTCTTCGATCCCTATCGGATGGACCTCAGCCAGTGGAACACGGATGTGCGCTATCAGGATCGAGACCAGTGGTATGTCGAGTTGGGGCAGCGTTACACGAACGAGGGTAATCGGGTCCGGCGCGGCGACATCTGGAACCCCATCTCCTTCAACGAGGTCTATGCCCCGACGCAGGCAGTCCACTATGCCACAGGGACTGTTGCGTTCCGGGCGCCGCTCGGGTGGACCTTGGGGGCTAAAACTTACTACGACATGAAGTCAGGACAGAGGCCGGAGACGGATCTCGTCGGTGTCTATCAGAATCCCTGCAAATGCTGGTCCTTGGGCCTTTTTTACATTCAATTTCCAGACCGGGTACAGTACAATTTTCTTATCAGCCTGACCGGGATCGGCGCGACAGAAGGGTTCGGCACCCAGTTGATGAAAGCCATTCTGAACCCCTTGCTCAAGGACGAGAAGGGCCTGCCCTGGCCGACCTCGCCAACTCGGAGATCTTCGTCGTCGGGGGTGTCGCAACAGGGGCAGCCGGGCCAGCCTGGATTGGGCCGGTTCTGAGGGCGCCCGATGGAGGTCTGTGATGCGACGTAGGCCAAGGGCCATCTGGTCGGCGCTGGCGGGGCTAGGATGCCTGTCCCTGCTTGTGGCGGGCTTGTGGGCCACGGCTGTGCCGGCTGCGTCTTTCGATCAGCCACGGGACCATCTGAAACGGGCCAAGGTCTTTCTGGCCGCGGGAGATTACCGTCATGCGGTTGAGGCCTGTCAACGTGAGGTTGAGGAGGCCCCCTCGGTCCAGAGCTATATCTATCTCACCTACATCTACCAGGCGATCGATGGCTACTTGGAGGCTATGGCCAAAGCCGATCGGTGGGTGGCGGTGGAGCAGCTGTACCTGAACCTGGCCACGCGTAATACAGAAGATCTGACCGATCCGCCTGACGTGCTGGCGCGGATCGCCAAGGAACTGATCCAGGAAAGTGTCAGGCGGCAATCGGACGTGACCGCCGCCATGGCCACGCGCCTGGATAAGGCGACGGCCGAACGGCTTTGGACGCAGCAGACAGCCTGGCGGGCGGCCCATCCGGACGATTGGTGGAGCGGCGTGCCGGAGGCCTGGAATTGGTAGGGGGAGCGTAGCGGTTGGCCGCCTTTCGTGCTCGCAGAACGCGCACTTCGGAAAGTGCTCGTCCCATGCGCGCAGTTGAAGGCCGCCCAATCGCCGCTCGGAAAAGAAAGAGGGATAAGGGCGCGAGGTAGAAAAACAGGGGGCAACCGTTCGGTTGACAGTCTAAACGACGGTAGGATACGATGCGCTCCTACCGGTGGGGAAACGTCATTCGAAGGAGGCGATCCGTGGCAGGACAGGCATTGCAGGTGAGCGACAGCAGTTGGGATGCCCAGGTTATGAAGGCGCCGGGCCTGGTGATGGTGGATTTCTGGGCCGTGTGGTGCGGGCCCTGCCAGATGGTCGCGCCGATCATCGAAGAATTGGCGACCGAGTATGCGGGCAAAGTAAAAGTCATGAAGCTGAACACCGACGAGAATCCGGAAGTGGCCGGACGATACCAGGTGATGAGCATTCCGACGATTTTGTTCTTCAAGAACGGGCAGCCGGTGGAGAAACTTGTCGGTGCGAGGCCCAAGCGGCAGTTTAAGGAAACGATCGATTCGCTTTTGGCGCAAGCGACTCCCTCCGCTTAAGAGGATGGTGAAAAAGTCCTCCGACTGCGTTCTCGCATCGCGCAGGCCCTCAACGGATCGTACGAACAAGAGGCAAGGTACATCTCCGCTCGCATGTGATCGAAGCGAGCGGTTCAAGCGAAGCTCGGTATGTACCTCATCGGGCCTTCACTCGCTGCGGCCTTGTCGAGAGGCCATTTTGACCATCCTGATCCATTAAGGTTGCGGCTCGTATGCTCACCGAGCTGCGCATCGCCAACTTCGCGGTCATCGAACAGCTCCATCTTGAATTTTCCAGCGGGTTCCAGGTCCTGACCGGAGAGACCGGTGCGGGCAAGTCCATCCTCGTGGATGCCCTGGCCCTTCTGATCGGGGGGCGGGCCGCGAACGATCAGATCAGGGCCGAATCCGAAGAGGCAGAGCTGCAGGCCTCCTTTTCCATCCCGGCCAAGAGCCCTCTCATTGCCAGCCTTCGGGATTGCGGGGTCTTGGCTCCCGACGAAACCGAGCTCATCATCCGGCGTATCCTGTCCCGATCGGGCCGGAACCGAGTTTATCTCAACGGCCGGCTCACCCCGCTCCATCAGGTACAGAGCTTGGCCGGCACCCTCATTGACATTCACGGCCAGCACGAGCAGCAATCCTTGCTGGCGGCTCAGACGCAGTTGGACGCCCTGGATGCCTTCGGGCAGTTGGGCGAAGCCTGCCAGGCCTACGCCACGCGATTCGAAGCCTGGCGTGTTCAGCAGCAAGCGCTCAATGAGGCGGTCCGGCTGGCCGCCGAGCGGCAAGCGAAAGAAGATTTCATTCGGTTTCAGCACAAGGAACTGGCGGAAGCGGAGCTCCGCTCCGGAGAGGAAGAAGCCTTGGAGTCAGAGCGCCGCCGGCTGAGCCACTCCCAACGGCTGGGGCAACTGAGCGACGAGGCCTATGAGCTGCTGTATGGAGCGGAATCTTCGTCGTTAGGCTCTCTGGGCGCGGTGGCCCAGCGCTTGAAAGAGTTGGCGGGGATTGATCCGGAGGCGGTCGAATGGACCGGACTCTGTGAGAGTGCCACCGTCGAGCTGCGCGAGTTGGCCGGGCGGCTGCGCGATTACCGGCAGGGGCTGGAACATGATCCGGATCGGTTGGCGCAAATCGAGGAGCGGCTGGACAAGCTCCAGCGGCTGAAAAAGAAGTATGGAGCGGCGGGAGCGGCGGCGACGGTCGCTCAATTGCTGGCGAAGCTGGAGCAATTGCAGGGGGAGCTGGAGGGACTGGATCAGAGCGAGTCACACTTGGCCGACTTGCGCGAGAAGGTGATAGGAGCGGAGCGGGACGCGGTGGCCTCGGCCGAGCGGCTGTCGGAGGGGCGGAAAAAAGCGGCCAAGAAGCTGGAGGCCCGGGTCAAGGCGGAGCTGTCGGCGCTGCGCATGGAACAGACCCAGTTCCAAATTGCCGTCGCATCGGATCGAAGCGAGGCGGCGCTGGGGCCGACCGGCTGCGATCGGGTGGAATTCCTGCTTTCTGCGAACCCCGGCGAACCGCTGCAGCCGATGGCAAAGGTCGCCTCGGGCGGCGAGCTCTCGCGGATCATGTTGGCGCTCAAGACCGTGTTGGCGGAGAGCGACGGTGTGCCCGTGCTGATCTTTGACGAAGTGGATCAGGGCGTCGGGGGTGCAGTGGCGGCGGTGATGGGCAAACGGCTCAAGGCCCTGGCTGCCTATCACCAGGTCTTTTGCATCACGCATCTGCCCCAGATCGCGTCCCAGGCCGGGGCCCATTATGTGGTGGAAAAGACCGTGACGAAGAAACGCACGGTGACCACGGCGCGGCGGCTCGATCAGACCGGACGGAAGGAAGAAGTCGCGCGCATGATGGGCGGCCTCGCCATCACCAAGAATGTGCGGGAGGCGGCGGCGGAGATGATCGGGGGGGCGGAAGACGGGGATTAGGCCATCCCGATCTGATCGCTGACCAACAACACAGTCACGTTGTCCTGTCCGCCCCGTTCGTTGGCCAAGCGCACCAACTCGTCGCAGACCGCTTGCGTATCCTCTCCATAGCCAGCAAGAGCGTTCAGGATCTCGCCATCGCTCAACATCTTCGTCAACCCGTCGGTGCATAAGAGTATCCGGTCCCCGGTCTGCAAGCGCAGGGAGAGGAGGTCCGGCTCCACCTGTGCCGCGATACCCAAGGCGCGGGTGAGCATGTGCCGAAGATGGTGCGTGGCGGCATCCTGCGCCGAAAGGAGCCCGGCCCGCACCTGATCCTCCACCCACGAATGGTCTCTGGTGAGTTGGGACAGGGCGCCATCACGGTGCAGGTAGGCGCGACTGTCCCCCACGTGGGCCAATGTCGCCCGGGCTTGAGGGAATCCCTCGATGTGCAGCGCGATGAGCGTCGTGCCCATGCCTTTATATTCGGGGCGTGCATTGCCCTCCGCATGGAGCGCGACGTTGGCCTGGATCACGGCTTGGCGCAACCCGTCAGCGCGGTCGCAGGAGCCTGGTCTTCCCGCGCCGGCCAGCTTGGCCATGTGTGTTGCTGTGGTGGCGACCGCCACTTGGCTTGCCACGTCGCCTCCCGGATGGCCGCCCATCCCGTCGGCGATGATCCACAAGCCAAGCTCGTCCCGGAGAAATAGTGCATCCTGGTTGGCCTGGCGCACTAGGCCAACGTCTGTCCTGCCGGCCCCGTACCATCTGGCACCAGGTAATCGGCTCATGCCCGGGAGGCCCCCGCAGTTCGGTAGCGGGCTACCAAGCGGTCGTAAAACGTATCGGCCAGGGGTTCCAGATTGCGGACGTCGGCGGCGTTATAGTGGAGCAGTCGTTCCAGGGAAGTCGCCCGGCCCTGCTGCCACTCGTTCCAGAGGCGTACCGCTTCCCAACCATCAAGTCCTTGCACGTCGGCAGCACGTTCGAGACCCATCTGCGCCTCGATCTGTTTCAGCCCTCCTGTCAGCCCCAGCCGCCTGGCGGCGAAGCACAGGTCCATATGGGGCTGATCGAGGATCAGGCCGGGGAATTTCGCGCGTAGGTAGGGGAGGTCGAAGACGCTTCCAAAGAAGGTGACGATAAGATCGTAGGGGGCCAATGCCCTGCTCAATCGCGCCTCGGTGAGCGAATCGCCTTGCACGAGTTGGGTCAGGCACCCGTTGGCGTAGAGCCCGACCACCGTCACCTCGCCGGTTGCGGGCGGCTCACCGGTGGTTTCGATATCCAGGTACACCGCTTTGGGTTTGAAGGTGTCGAACAGTCGCCAGTGGTCGCGCGGTTTCAGGCATTGGGCGAAGTAGCGGGCACGGCCCTGCTCCAACTGGCGGATGGCGGCCGCGATGTCCCGGTCGTAGAGTGTCTTGCGGCCAACGCTGAGGCCGGTGGGCGAGGGATTATGCAGGAACGTCTGCCAGTCGGGAATGCCGTGGTCCCACCAGCGCCGTTCTGTATATTCGCCGACGCCTTTGAGCAGGACGAAAGTGGATTGCAGCATGGTGATAGTGACGCAATTTCACAGAGTTGTCGCGACTGTGGCGCGGATTCTAGCCTTGATTTAGGGAGGGAAACAAGTTAAATTCCGCGCAGGGCTTGTGGCAGCCCCAGAAGAAACAAAACCGGAACGTGGGGGCTCGGTCGAGTATGGCGGACAACGGCACCAAACGCATCACGATCAAGATCGGCGGGGTGAAACTGGAAGCGGAATTGAAGAACAATAAGACCACCGAGGCGATTTATGCGGCGTTGCCGGTCGAAGCCTCTGTGAACAGCTGGGGCGAGGAGTTTTATTTCAAGATGCCGGGGGTCAAGGACCATCGGGAGATCGCGACGACGCAGGTGAAAGTCGGCGATGTGGCTTTCTGGGGGGTGGGGGAAGTCCTCGCCATCTTCTTCGGCCGGACGCCGATGAGTATGGGGCCCGATCCCGTGCCCGCCGACCGGGTCAATGTGATCGGCCGGATCGTGGGCGATGCGACCCAGTTGCGACAGGCCCTGGGGGCGACCACCATCCGGGTCGACAAGGCATGAGCCGAATCATGCACCGTGTGTCGGATGGCTCCGGTATCGCGGGGGACAGATGAAGCTCTCGAAGGAACGGGTGACCCATCTGGCGCAGACCCTGGGCGCTCGGCTCCAGGCCCAGGGGCATCTGGACCTGACCGGAACGCCGAAAGCCCTGGCGGAAGCGCTGGAGCAGGCAATCACGGAAGAACTCATGGTCGAGGATCGCCTCAACGCGGAGATCCGCGGCCTCATGAAGGCCTATGAAGCCGAGATCGAACAGGGGCGGGTGGACTATCAGAAGATGTTTACGATGATCAAAAGCAAGCTGGTTCGGGATCGGGGGCTCATTCTTTAACGCGGAAAGCTGAACGATGCATGATGAACGAAGAGCTGTGAATGTAAAGTCTGATCGCATCGACTTTATATTGCCGCGGTCGTTATTTGGCGTTCATCGGTGAGTGCAATGCTGTTGAGCGACGACAAGATCACCCATCTGTCGCATGTGATTCTGGCCTGTCTGAAGAAGACGACGGCCGCAAAATTGAAGGGTGATGAGACCCACGCCCTGCGCGAGATCAAGCGCATCCTGGCCTTGGAATTGGTCCAGGAAGAGGCGGTCGAGCGGTCGGTGCGGGCCAAGCTGGCCTCCTATTCCCGTCCCATTGCGGAGGGCAGTCAGGAGTGGGAAGTGCTGTATCGGAAAGCGATGGAGGAGGAGTTGCGGAAACACAGGTCCTCCTAGGAGCCGGGTCGAACGTTGTCCGTTGGTCTGTGAGGGAATTATGAAACCCATGATCGGTATCCTTCTGCTGTTTGTTGGTGTGTGGGCGTCCGCTTGCTCATCGTCGTCGCCGGAGAAGCCGAAAGCGCGGGCCCCTCTGCCGCTCCCAATGAGCGCGTCCACGGTGGCCGTCCAAGCCAATGAGCAAGGGACCAAAGCCTATCAAAGCCGCCAGTTCGATGCCGCGAAGGTTTCGTTCGAGCAAACCGTGACGGCGGCGCCGGATTCCGGAGAAGCCCATTACAATCTGGGCCTGGCGCTGTTCGCGATGGGCGACAACGATGCGGCCCGGGAACATTTCATCGAAGCGGCGAATCTGGCTCCCGGCAACAAGGTGATCTGGGACTCTCCGGCTTTGCGCCAATATGGGAGTCCCGATCCGAATATTCGCAAGAAGAAGGTGGACGACAGTTACACGAACCAGAGGCCCGGGCTCGGCACCAAGCCGGGGGGCATGAGTCGTTAGGACAGAGAGTGGAGGCCGGTATTATGGCAACGGAGTTGGCGGTCGGCGTGCCCGCGCCGGAGTTTTCACTGTCCGACGAAAACGGAAAAACCGTCGCGCTGAAGGGGCTCAAGGGCAATCCCATCGTGCTGTATTTCTATCCCAAAGATGACACGCCCGGCTGTACGAAGGAGGCCTGCGACTTCCGCGATTCCCATAAACGGCTTCGGCAGACCGGCGCCGTCGTCCTGGGCGTCAGTCTTGACGGGGCGGAGGCGCACAAGAAATTCATCGCCAAATTCGATCTGCCTTTTTCGCTCCTGTGCGACGAGGATGCGTCGGTGTCCAAGTCCTACGGGGTCTACAAGCAGAAGAATATGTATGGGAAGAAATACTGGGGCATCGAACGGAGCACGTTTGTCATAGATGAACGGGGTGTCGTCAAAGCCCTGTTCCGCAAGGTCAAGGTGGACGGCCATGCGGATGAGGTGTTGGCGGCCTTAAAGAAGTGAGGAATCTGTCAGCCGTCGGCGCTCGGCTCCCGGCTGAAGGCTGAGCGCTTTCTTGGTATGGATAACCGAGAGAAGACCTGGCACGGGTTGCGAGCGGCGTCGTTGTCTCTCATTCCTGGCCTCGGACATTTGTATCTGGGCGACAAACGCGGGTATGCCGTGGTGGCGTTTGCGATCGCGTTGTTTCTGATCTCTCGACTCCTGTGGGCTCCCGCCGAGCTCCTCTATCTGAGCATGATCGTCTTTTCCGGCGGGGATGCCTATTCCATCGCCAAGCGTGGCCACGGTCTGATGTAAACGCTCCCATCCCACTCCCCGACTCGACGGAGGTGCGCGGTGGCCGGACGGCCAACAGAAATTTCCGGCCCCGCCGAGCGAGCGGGTCGCATTCATGCTCCTTCCTGCATCGCTCCGGCTGAGCCCAATGCCATGGTCTGGGTACGCCAGGATGTGCGCTCTCCGCCCTTTGCTCCCGGTCTGCTTCTGATCGCCTTTCTGGCGCTTGTCTGCTGGTGGTTAGTTCTGGGGCAAGTTGATGCGGCGGAGAAGACCCAGGGACAACTGTCGGTGCGTGATGCGTTGACGGTGCCGGGAAAGCCAGCCCGGATCGAGGTCAGGCTGTTCCGTAGCGGTCCGGGGCAGCCGGGCATGGGCGGCGAGCCATTGGAATTACTGGTCGGGGGAGCCAAGGCCGGCCTGGCCATGACGGGTGGCGACGGGCGGGCGTTCTTTGACGCGGCCTGCCGAATGCGGGGAACGTATGTGGTCACCGTCAGGGTTGCCGGCAGTCCGAGAGTTGACAGTCCTGAGGCCACCGGCACGCTTGCCTGCTGGGAACGCCGTCGCCCCATTCTGCTGGTGGATCTTGCGGCGCTGGCCAAGGAGTCCAAAGCGCCTTTCGGGATGCCGCCAGGCCTGTCGCTTCCTGTGGGAAGCGCGGAGCCGGAACCCCTCACGGAGGCGGCAGAGGAGCTGAAACGGCTGACCGACTATTATTATAACGTCGTCTATCTATCCTGGTCACAACCTGCGGTCTGGCCGAAGGAATCGGATATACGGACATGGCTGCAACAGGCCAAATTCCCACCCGGCTTGTTGATGACGGCAAGGCCTGGTCAGGTCGGCTTAACCGAGTTGCTGGACCGGCTCAAGGCTGAAGGGTGGGCCAATGTCAAGGTGGGAATCGGAAGGACGCGAGAGTTTGCCGAGACGTTGGTGGCGCATCGAATCGATGCGGTGATCCTACCTGCCGGCTCTCGCGACGAGGAGGTGCCGAAGAAGGCGCATATCATGAAAAGCTGGATAGAAATCCGAAAGAAGCTGCGGAGTTAGGAATTTTCTCCTGGGCTGCGACCCTTTTGTGTTTTGTGCCCGGTTGCTTTAAGATGCAACCAGCTGACACTCTAGAACCAGGCCGGCGTGACGAAGAAACTCCAGACGATGCGAGTCAAAACCAGCTTTTTGTGCCAGGTTTGCGGCCACCAGGCTCCCCGGTGGCTGGGGCGATGTCCCGATTGTGGCCGGTGGAATAGCCTGAAGGAGGAACGGCTTCCTGCGACCGGTCCTGGTCGTGCGGGGAATCCCGGCGTGGCCGGTTCGAAGGCGACGCCCATCAACGAAATCGAGATCATCGGCGAAGATCGGCTGGAGACGGGGATCGGCGAACTGGATCGTGTGTTGGGGGGCGGCGTCATACCCGGGTCGGTGATCCTCATCGGGGGCGACCCCGGCATCGGCAAGACCACCCTGCTCCTCCAGGCCCTGCCGAAGCTGGCGATGGCCGGCGAAAAAGTCCTGTACGTGTCGGGAGAAGAGTCCCCGCGGCAGATCAAGATGCGGGCGCAGCGGCTGGCCGTCGAAGACCCGGCCCTCTTCATCCTGGCCGAAACGTCACTCGAAACCATCTTCAAGTCGATCCACGAGTTGCAGCCGACGGTTGTGGTGGTGGACTCCATCCAGACGGTCTATACCGACCAGATCACTTCCGCGCCCGGCAGCATCAGTCAGGTGCAGGAGGTGGCGGGGCAGTTGATGGGGTTTGCCAAGCGGAGCGGCGTGCCGGTGTTCATCATCGGCCATGTGACGAAGGAAGGGGCGATTGCCGGGCCCCGGCTTCTGGAGCACATCGTGGATACGGTGCTGTATTTCGAGGGCGACCGGGGCCATGCCTATCGGATCTTGCGCGCCGTGAAGAACCGGTTCGGATCCACGAACGAGATCGGGGTCTTTACGATGAAGGACGCGGGGCTCGAAGAAGTCGGCAACCCATCGGAACTGTTCCTGGCCGAGCGGCCCGAGCGGAGTACCGGCTCAGTCGTCGTTTCCAGTCTGGAGGGGTCGCGGCCCATTCTGGTCGAGTTGCAGGCGTTGGTGTCTTCGACGAGCTATGCCATGCCGAAGCGTATGGCGAACGGCGTGGAGCTGAATCGGGTCTCCCTGTTGCTGGCGGTGATGGAGAAACGGCTCGGGTTGCATTTTTCCGGGCAGGATGTCTACGTGAACGTCGTGGGCGGCCTGCAAATCGAGGAGCCGGCGGTGGACGTGGGGATTGCGTTGGCCATTACGTCCAGCCTCCGCGAGCGTCCGATCGATCACCGCACGGTCGTCCTGGGCGAGATGGGCCTCGGTGGAGAGGTGCGCGCCATCAGCCAGGTGGATCTCCGCTTGCGCGAGGCGGCCAAAATGGGGTTTCGACGCTGCCTGCTGCCGGAACGGAATCTGGCCAAGCTGGAGCCGGTCGAGGGGATGGAACTCGTGGGGATCCGAGAGATTGGAGACGCATTGGATGCGGCGTTCGCCTAGGACGACGGCAAAAACGGCACGTGGCAGTCTGCCCTCATGGCGCGTGGTCTGTTGCCTCTTGCCTCTTGTAGTGCTGTCCGGCTGCGCCCTGTGGTCCAAGCCGGAAGGGCCGACGCTCCAGGAGGCCACGGCTTCGCAACTGACGCAATTGCTGAAGGAACGTGAGGCGGCGATCCAGACGGTCAAGGGTCTGTTCAGAGCCCAGGTGAAGGGAGTCGGCAGCTTCTTGGTCCAGCGCATGGAAGGGGCCGTATATTACCGGCGGCCGAATGCGCTCAGGCTGCAAGGCTTTAATCAAATCGGCGGACCCCTGTTCGACTTTATCGTGGCGGAAGACTTGTACCGGCTTCGCTTGCTGGCCTCGGGGAAGACCTATACGGGACGGTTGGGCGATCTTCAGGACCTGGGCGCCATCAGCAAGCCCATCCAGTTGAGCCTCCTGGCCATGAGCGGCGCCGTCGGGACTGCTTCCGTGGACGAGGGGGACCGCGTCGCCCTGGTTGAAGACGGGGACCGGTATCGTTTGGATGTGCTGGCATCATCGGACGGCACAGCCGATCATGCCACGCCTCTGCGCCGCATCTGGTTTGATCGGCAGTCGCTGCAGGTGGTGCAGGAGGATCGCCTGAGCCAGTCCGGCCAACTGGAAGCGACGGTTCGGTTCGATGATTTTCGAGCTGTCCAGTCGTCCTTGCCCGGCGAGGCCGGCCCGCTCCTGAAGCCTTTCAAGGTCATGATCCAAGACGGACAGGGGGGCGGCGCCCTGCAACTCACGTTTCATGAGATCGTGCCGAATCCGGTCCTGAAACCGGAAGACTTGGGCGTGGTCCGGAAGGAGGAGGAAGATATCCGTCGGCCGGTGCGTCCGATGGCGCACACGTTCTTTGATGCGACGGGGGCGAGATCGTGAAAGTCTTGGCCGTGGAAACCGCGACGAGGCGTCAAAGCGTGGCGATCCTGGATGGGACGAGGGTGTTGGCACGTTCGGATGAAGATGCCCGAGGGGCCCATGCGCGCTGGTTGGTGCCGACCATTGATCGGCTCTTGGCTGAAACCGGTTTGTCTCTGACCGGTCTGGACGGATTGGCCGTTTCCATTGGGCCTGGATCGTTCACCGGCTTGCGGGTTGGCCTGGCCACGATGATGGGCTTCCGAACGGTCGCCGGTCTTCCCTTGGCAGCGGTTCCAACCCTGGAAGCCCTAGCCTGGAATCACCGGGAGGTGGGGTGCACCATCTGTCCGATCCTGCAGGCCAGAACCGGCGAGGTCTATTGGGCTTTGTATCGCTGGACCTCGGAAACGGTGCTGACTCGGATTTCGGAAGCACGAGCCGGAACGCTCCGGGCGCTGGGTGAGTCCATCACAGACTCGACCGTCGTACTGGGCGACGGCTGGGAGGGCAACGAGGACGAGTTGCAGCTGGTGCTCGCAGAACGGATGGTGAAGGTGGAGCAGGCGCCTCCTGAGGCGATGGCGGTTTCAGCCGTGAGCGTCGGCCTGGCCGGACTGGAACGGCTGGCACGGGGTGACAAAGCAAGCCAGGGGTTGGTCCCCTTGTATGTTCAACGAGCTGAAGCGGAGGTGGCTTGGGAGCGGCGGGCGCCGGCTGTCGCCTCTATCCCTGGCCGGGACGAAGGCGGTCATGGACAGTCATAGGGGTAGCGTGGTTCACGATCGCCAAGATCCTCTTGCCTCTCGGTTTCTGTTTGAGCCGGCACAAAGGGGGGATCTCGATCGTCTCGTTGCGATCGAGCAGGCCTCGTTCACGGCTCCCTGGACCCGTAAGATGCTCGAAGCGGAGTTGCAGAATCCCTTCAGTCAGCTCCTCACCGCGCGACGGCGGTCGGACGGGCGGACCGGAGAGATCGTCGGCTACCTGTGCTTCTGGATCGTGTTCGAGGAGTTGCGCCTCATGAATTTGGCCGTGGAAGCGGGGAGTCGGCGCCGGGGCATTGCCAGGGCACTGGTCCTCCACGCCCTCTCCCTGGCCCGTGACCGTGGTGCTACACGGGCGGTGCTCGAGGTGCGGGTCTCGAATCATGCGGCCAGGCGCCTGTACGAAGGCTTGGGATTCCGACAGGTGGCTGTTCGTTCCCGGTACTACGCGGATCCGATCGAAGATGCCGTGCTGATGCAACGAGAGTCGGTGGGCGTTCTAACCCTAAGCCAGGAGGTGGAGCATGCTGACTGACGCACGTGTCTCGGAGCTGTTGAGAGGGTCCAGCACGGAATTCAAGGAACTCGAACAGATTCACCACCGGCTGGATGCGGAACTGGCGGAATTGCAAAAGCGACATGTGCTGACCCCCCAGGAGGAGCTGGTCAAGAAGCAGCTCCAAAAAGAGAAACTGGCCAAGAAGGACAGGATGGCGGAGTTGATTCGCCTGTATCGGGAGAACGGGTAGGGCGCCGCCGCCCGCTCACCGGCAATTCGCGGACCAACGTGATGGAATTTCCAGGCGTCAAGTCCATGGCTACCGTGCTGCCGCCGCTGGCCAACCACCTGGCCAGCATCAAGCGGCGCCTGATCGTGATTGCGGGAGCGGTCCTGGCGTCTTTCATCCTGACCTTTGCTTATGCGGGGGAGTTGATTCAATGGTTCAAGCGCCCCTTTTCGGACGAGCTGATTTTTTACAGCCCCACCGAAGCTCTGTTTGCCTCCGTGAAGGTATCGATCCTGGCCGGTATCGTGCTGAGTCTGCCAGTGATTCTCTATCAATGCTGGAAGTTCATCGAGCCGGCCCTGCTCCCGAAGGAGCAACGGTGGGCCATTCCCCTCTTCTGTCTGGCGGCAGGATTTTTCGCCCTGGGAATGGTTTTCTGCAATCTGGTCATCCTGCCGCTGGTCATCCAGTTCTTCGTCAGTTTCGGTATGGAGCGAGCGCTGGTTCCCCAATTGGCTGTCGGCACTTACGTCGATTTCAACGTCAAATTTCTGCTGATCTTTGGGTTCGCGTTCGAGCTACCGTTGGTGTTGACGCTGTTGTCGCGCATCGGCGTCGTGTCGCCGGCGTTGCTCAGCCATTACCGCAAACATGCCGTCATGACGGCCTTGATCCTGTCGGCAATCGTCACGCCCGACGCCACCCTGTTCACCATGCTCTTGATGGCGGTGCCCCTCATGGTCCTGTATGAGATCGGCATTCTTGGGACCCGCTTGTTTGGCCGGCGCCTTCCGCAAGGAGCGCCGGGGCAGGATCATGATGGGCCTGTTCCGGTGCTGCCGACGGGCACGGCCGGCCAGCGGGTGAAATGATGGCCCCGTTCAAAGCCGCCTTGGTACTTGTTGCTTGCGCCTTGTTCTTCGGGGCGGTCCAACCCTGTGCGGCCCAGCGGTCTCCGGGTCGCCATGACGCTCCGTTGGAGCAGGTGCCGGTCAGCCCGGCCCCCAGCATTCAAGCTTTGGCGGTGGGCAAGGATCAGGCCCTGTATGCCGGCTCGTTCGGTCAGGGGGTGTTTCGCAGTCATGACCAGGGGAAGAGCTGGGTGTCCGTCAATGAGGGACTGAGCGATGGGTTTATCCTGTCCTTGGCCATTGCGGAGGACGGAAGGGTCTATGTCGGCACCCTCAGAGGGGGCGTGTTCCGGAGCGACAACGAAGGCAAGAGCTGGCAGGCGTTGAACGAAGGGCTCAAGCGGCTGGAGGTCAAGGCCTTGCTGATCGATGGCCGCGCCCTCTATGCCGGGACCGGCGACGGCGTCTATCGCTTGGGAGAAGGAGATACCCACTGGGCGCGCGTAACCAAGGGGTTTGATGACCTGCTCATCCACACCCTGGTGCTGGGTATGGATCGGACTCTCTTTGCCGGCACATCCGGGAAGGGGGTGCTCCGGTTGAAGTTCAACGGGGCGGAGTGGACTCGCCTTTCCAAGGGACTGAAGGACCATGAAGGGCTGGTCGAGAATTTCATTCGTGTGCTGGCGCTGGATCGGGAACAAGCGCTCTACGCGGGCACCTTCGACGGCGGGGTGTTTCGGAGCGCCGATGGAGGGGAAACCTGGATTCCGATCAGCCGATCCCTCCCCAATGATTCGATCCGGGGTATCGTAGTGAGCGAAAAAGGGCTGGTTGTCGCCACGGGACGGGGGATTTTTAAGACGGTGAGCCAAGGACAGAAGTGGCTGCCCCTGAACAAGGGGCTGACGGAGCTCTCTGTCCAGGCCTTGGTTGCTCCCGGAGGCGGGGTGCTCTATGCGGGGACGAGTGCGGGGGTGTTTCGAAGCGACGACGATGGAGAGAGTTGGGCCGGGATCAGCGAGGGGCTGGGCGCGGCGCAGGAGTCGGCGGCCAAGTCGCCATGGGATCATTTGGGGAGGAGTGGAAAGCCATGAGTGAGCCGAGCGAGAAGACGCGCGCGACGATTACGGTGACGATGAAAGGGGAACGGCTGGGTGAGATCGGGCTGAAGTTTTATCCGGACGTGGCGCCGGGCCATGTGAAGAACTTTATCAAGCTGGCCCAGGAGAAGTTTTACGACGGGACGACGTTTCACCGAGTGATCCCCGGATTTATGATCCAGGGGGGCGATCCCAACAGCAAGCAGCCGGACCGATCCATGCACGGGATGGGTGGGCCGGGCCACCGGGTGAAGGCGGAGTTCAACAGTAAACCGCACAAGCGGGGCGTGTTGTCTATGGCCAGGTCGAACGATCCGGACAGCGCCGGCTCGCAGTTTTTCATTTGCGTGGCCGATGCCAATTTTCTGGATTGGCAGTATACGGCGTTCGGCGAGGTCGTGAGCGGGATGGATCTGGCGGACAAGATTGTCGCCGTGAAGCGGGACGGGCGGGACAATCCGCTCGAACGGGTCGAGATGACCGTGACCGTGTCGGAAGCCTGAACCGAGCTTGCTTGCCGGTAGGGAGAAGGCCGTGAGCGACGCGATCAAAGTCGCGCTTGTGAATATGCCGTTCGGCTATTCCAAGTATCCGTCCATCCAATTGGGGACGCTTTCGGCCTTGCTGAAGTCTCAGGGGATCGGCGTCGCCAGCCACTATCTCAACCTCCGGTTTGCCCACAAGATCGGCGTGCCCTTGTATGAGCTGCTGTGCGAGAAGCGTGCGCTGCTTGGGGAGTGGCTCTTTTCCCACCTGCTGTTCCGCGAGAACCCCAAGCATGCCGACTATCCCCGCACCTTCAAGCCAGTCTTCGAAGAGCTGGCTCGTGAAAGCGGTCACCCCATCTCGTATTTTGAAGAACTGGCCGCCAGGGGAGCCCCGCAGTTTCTCACCTGGGCCATGACGGCGATCGATTGGGGGCAGTATCAGGTCGTCGGGTTCACTTCCACCTTCGACCAGAACGTGGCCAGTCTGTCCTTGGCCAAGCTCATCAAGGATATCTATCCGGACGTGCGGATCGTCTTCGGAGGAGCCAATTTCGACGGAGACATGGGTCTCGAGCACCTCCGCGCCTTCCCCTGGATCGATTATGTGGTGGTGGGGGAGGGGGAGGAGGTGTTTCCCTCCTTGGTGAGGCAGATTCTCGAGGGCAACGAGGCCAGCCCGCCGAAAGGGGTGGCCTATCGCCGGGAGGGGCGGATTTGCTTCGAGCCGAATTCGAAACTTTTTTCCGAATTTCAGCGGATGGGGCCTCCCGATTACGACGATTATTTTCGACAGGTGGCCGAAATCGGCGGGGAGCCGTCAAGGGGCTTGGATCGTGTCCTGCTCTATGAAGGGTCCCGGGGGTGCTGGTGGGGTGAGAAGCATCACTGCACGTTCTGCGGTTTGAACGCCCAGAGCATGAAATTCCGGGCGAAGACTCCGGAGCAAGTGGCGCGGGAACTGGACTACCTGTCCAGCCGCTACGACTCTACCCGGTTTCGTCTGGTGGACAACATCATCGACATGAAATACGTGGACAAGTTGTTCGGCCAGTTCGCGGCGGACCACTTGGATCTGGACGTTTTTATCGAAACCAAGAGCAATCTGCACAAGAAACAGATTCAGACCCTCGCTCAGGGCGGGGTGAAATGCATGCAACCGGGCATCGAGAGTTTGAGTCAGGCCCAGCTTCACGAGATGGACAAGGGCGTGAGCCCCATGCAAAACGTCCAGTGCTTGAAGTGGAGCTTGTACTACCATGTCGATATCTCCTGGAACATCCTGTTGGGCTTTCCTCATGAAACGGATGAGGACTACCGGAAACAGATCGAGCTGATTCCCTCTCTATTGCATCTTCAGCCTCCCCAAGGAGTCGGCAAGTTTTGGCTCGAGCGGTTCAGCCCTTATTTCACCAGGCCGGAACAGTACGGCATTCGCATCACGGGACCAGGATTAGCCTACCACTATGTGTATGATCCCAAGGTGGTGGATTTGCGGAAAATCGCCTACGACTTCGAGTACGAGATCGACCATAAAGTCTCCCCGGGGCGCTACGAAGAGTTGACCCAGTTGGTTCGTGACTGGCAGCAGAGACATGCCTCCGCAGACAAGCCGTTTCTCTACTATTCCAAGTCCCTGAGCTATGTGACCGTCTACGATGGGCGGTCGAGCGACAGGCCGACGCGGACGCGCTACGACTGGCCGGCGTCCTCCATTCTCGAGTTGTGCAACGAAGCGCCCAAGTCCCTGGAGCAGATCCGGGCAGGGTTGAAGGAAGCGGGACGGGGGCAAGTCCCCGATCCCGCCTCGCTGGAAGACCTGTTCGCGGCCTTGATCGCTCGGCGCATCCTCTACGTCGAGCGCGGCAAGTACTTTACCCTCGCCCTTCCCACCAACTCGACGTTCTAAGTCACGCTGCGGTGTTTCCTTGCCTCGCGGCGCCCAGCGGCCGAGAGGGGTGTCTGGCGATCGGCTCCTGGATGTCATGATAGTTGACATAGTGACAGGTTATTTGCTATACCGCGGTCCCATGGGGAAAAACAGCCGCGCCGAACCGATCGCAAACATCGAGAATCGCTTGCGCAGCTTGCGTATCGCCAAGGGGCTTTCGCAGGGAGCTCTGGCTGGCATGGCCGGAGTCACGCGCCAGGCCATCTATGCCATCGAAGGCAGCCAGTATTTGCCTACGACGGCGGTGGCGCTGCGCCTAGCCGGCGCCCTCGACTGTCGGGTCGAAGATCTCTTCAGTCTCATTGCCGGTGGAGAGATCGTCGAAGGGGAGTTGGTCGGGTCTCTTCCGTCCGATCCGGTCCAGGCCCGCGTCAAAGTGGCGAGGGTTGGAAGTCGCCTATTGGTCAGGCCGGTTGCAGGGCTGGGGGAAGTGTTGAACTTTACCGTCCCGGCCGATGGGCTGCTCGTTGGGTCTCCCACCGCGTTACGCCGGACTGTGCGGGAAGGGGATCGCGTGCGGGTCCGACTCCTGAGAGATCGCCGGATCGTGGATGGAGAGATCGTCGTGGCTGGCTGCGATCCGGCCATCTTTCTCGCCGGTGAGTATCTCCGCCGCCGGCAGGACCAGACGACGGTCGTCGAATGGTCCATGGGGAGTTCTGCCGCCATGGAAGCGCTCAAACGGGGAGAGGTACATGTAGCCGGTCTCCACATTGTGGACCCGAAGTCCGGCGAATCGAACCTGCCCTACCTACGTCGTCACTGGAAGGGACCGGAGGTCCAAGTGGTGACCTTCGCCTCCTGGGAGCAGGGGCTGATGGTCAGGCACGGCAATCCGAAGGGCATCAAAGGGGTGGGGGATCTGACGCGCAAGGGCGTGGTCTTGATCAATCGCGAAGCAGGGGCCGGCGCGCGGCTGTTGCTGGACCAAAAGTTGGCAGCGGCCGGTATCAAAGTCGATCAGGTTAAGGGGTACCAGCGAAGCGCTAGCTCTCACCTGGAAGTCGCGCGTCTGATCGCGGAAGGGCAGGCGGATGTCGGAATGGGGGTGCGGTCGGCCGCACGTTTATTGGGGTTGGAATTCCTGCCGTTGCAGGAGGAACGGTACGACTTAGTCATTCCTACGCGATATTTTGCCGACCATCCAGGCTTGGAACGATTGCTGGATATCTTGGTCAGCCGTCCGTTTCGCACCGAAGTCGAGGCCTTGGGCGGATATGACACGCGGGAAACCGGAAAGGTTCAGACGTTGTGAGGCGAACCGCATCATGGCGCATCGGCAGGGGAGAGTCATGAGTCGATCGTGGATTGTTTGGCTGCCGGCTGCAAGCTTGTTCGTCGGCATGTCGCTGGGCACCGCATCCTTGGCCGAGCCGGTCGCCGAAACGCTGGTGATCGGCGCATCGCCCAGCATGAAAGGGCCGATTGAGGCGGTGGGGCGAGCGTTCGAGCGGGCCCATCCGAGCGTGAAGGTCAAAGTGTATTACGACTCTGGGCTGGACCTGAGGCAGATGATTGCCACGGTGGGCAACGACCACAGGTTCTTTCTCGGGAGTGGTCCGATTGACGTGGTGGCGCCGGGCGGCGACGAGCTGCTCACGCGATTGGAGTCCAAGTATTACGTCCTGCCCGGCACGAAGCGCTCTTACGCGGCCGTTCCTCTTGTGCTGGTCGTTCCGGTCGCGCTCGTAGAGGCGCCGGCTTCGTTCGATGAACTGGGCCCGGGGGGCAGATACCGGATTGCGATCTCGGATCCGACCTTGACGGAGTTGGGGCGGCAGACTGGGCAGCTCTTTGAGTCCCTCGGCATTGCCGATGACGTGAAGGCGCGGCTGGATGTCGCCTCGGATGCGCGGGGCGTGTTGGATCATCTGCTGCTGGGACAGGCGGATGTCGGCATTCTGTTCGGTCCGGATGCCGTGTTGGAGCAGGAACGGGTTCGCATCGTGGCGACGGCGGACAGGCCGACCGTCCAGCCGACCGTTCATTCGATGGCGATGCATCGTTACTGTCGAGACCGGACGTTGTGCCTGGAATTCCTTGCCTTTGCCGAGTCCTCGGATGCGCAAGCCATTGTGCGGTCTTTGGGCTATACGACGCCCGGTGAGCCGTAAAAAATTTTACGTTTCATGTCAGTATACTTTTAAAATTAACAGTAAACTTGTCTTTTATGGAGCGATGTCCGTGAAGTGTCTGGTCGGAGAAGGAGATTGAGATGACACGAAAAAGGATCGATCGGTGGTCCAACGCAGTGATCGGAGCGGTCTTGGCCGGCTGGTTGTTGTCACTGTTCGGCTGTGCGCGGCTGCCATACACAGTCCAGACTGTCCATGAAGACCAGCGGGCGGTCGTCACGATCCAGCGGGAGGTCAAGCCGGCTGGGTACAGCCATCCGGTTCAGATCAGCGCCCAGGATCTGGCCGTCATGCTCGGTTCGTTCTCCTTTCGGGAGAAACAGAAATTGCCGCTTCGGTGGTTTGCCGAAGAAACGCCGCCGAAAAGGATCTTCCGGCAGGACGAGCTTGAGGCGCTGGTTCTGTTCCTTGCCGAGGCCTTGCAGAAGGCGGGGCCGGAGGAACGGGTCCATTTTACGGTACTGGCTCCCGGCATGAACCCCGCCCTCGAGCGAGACACCACGGACGGCTGGATCGCCGTCCGCGGTCCCTACTTCCATCTCACCCTCGAGCATTACCACGCGCAATTTTCAATCCGGAAGGAGGAGATGTGGGATCTCCGCTATCCCGCGATCCCGCCTGAGCCCGGCACCTTCCTGCTCTATTTTGAGCCGAATCGCTTTTGGAGCACCGATCCGACGGTGAACGAGCGGGGCCTGTTGTACCGCGACTTTCTCAAGTCCGCGATCCTGCCCGGCAGCAAGTAGCCCATATCGGTACGGACGAGACCGTTCATTTGCTCTTATTGATGGAGGTGGCCATGAGCCGATGGGCTCGGTTGATCGATACAGTGAAAGCCAAAACCTTCTTGATAAACATGCTGGCTCTGGCCGGCATGGCGATCGGCTTCTTGGCCGGTCCCCTGGATGCCGTGGCCGTGGATTCGGGCCAGCTGATCGAAAAAGACGGCCAGTATGTCTTTGTGGAAAGCCAGGACCCGGCGTTGCGGCTCCTCATGGATCGGGCGTTTGAGAAGGGCCTCATTACCAAAGAGGAGTATGCGCAGGCCCTCAAGGAATCGGAAACCCATCGGTACCAGACCCAGGTTCCGTTCAAGCTCTGGTATGATCGGGGCTTCAATATCTCCACGAACGACAATGCCTTCTTCCTCAAGATTCGCGGCCGGGCCATGTTCCGGGAAACGACGCGATTTCGAAACGATGCCTGGCGCAACCCGGGCGATGCCAAGAATTATCCGGAACTCCTTGGCGTGTTCGGGGATTATCGCGCGAACCGCTCGACGAACGACGCCACCTATTTCAATCTTCGGCGCGCACGCCTGCTGTTTTCGGGGCACGTCTTCAATCCGGATTTTAAATATTTCGTGCAAATGGGATTCGAAACTGCGGAGAACGCCCAGACCCCAGGCGCGGCCAATCTCCTCGACTTCTACGTCACCAGCACCCATTTCCCGTTGTTCAACGTCCAGGTCGGGCAGTATAAGGTCTTTTTCAACCGCTCACAAATTAACAATACCGCCTCCATGCAGTTCGCCGAGCGGGCGCCGATTCAGGACGCCTTTACGGCCAACGGACTGAATCGCCGCGACATCGGGATCACGATCATGAACGACGACGAACTGTACCCGGTGAACTATTACCTCGGCGTTTTCAACGGCAGCGGTCCCCTCTTCACCCGCTACGGGGCCTATGACAGCGAAGAGCCGACTCCCAACTGTCCGGGCGGGCAAACCGGCGGTAACCCGGTCCCTTCTCCAGCAAGCTGCCCGACCAATCAACGAAACTTGAACGCGAACTTCAGGGGAAGCTCGATCAGTCAACTCATGTATACGGCCCGAGTGATGTGGAATGTCATGGGACGGCCAGGCTACGGCGAGGGCGACCTGGCCTATTCGGAAACGCCTCAATGGGCGATCGGAGGGAACATCGCCTACAACCCGCAGATCAATACCAGCAGCGACAATGCCTTCATCGGTATCGACCTGGCGAATCTCAATTGGCGCCGGTCATTGGCCACATTCGGGAACGGCCGACAACTCGGATGGGGCATCGTGGACTATACGACCTGGGGACTGGACACCATTTTCAAGTACCGAGGCTTCTCATTCCAGGGGGAGTACTACTTCAAAAACATCACCCGCCATGAGAAAGGGTTGCCCTGCATGCAGCGCGTGTCGGCCGCCGCGGCTTGCTCGGTGTTTGCTCCGTCGCTGCTGGGGAATGCGAGCGGGTTTTACGTCCAGTCCGGCTACTACCTCATTCCCCGCTATCTCGAATTCGCCGCTCGCTATTCCTATTGGGATCCGGATTCCGGCGTCGGCGGCGATCTGATCAAGCAAGTGGATGCGTCCATCAATTTCTTCCCCTTCGGGGTCTACGACTATCAAGTCATGCTCACCTATTCGAATCAGGCGATGGGCACCGGCGGCTATGCGATCGGCCGCAGCGCGCCCTTGCCCGCCGTCGGGCCATTGAGCAGCGCGTCATCCTATCCTTCGGGCACGGTGCCCTTGGATGCGAAGGGGGGGGCGTTGATCGACAATACGATCCGTCTGCAGTTGCAAATCTTCTTCTAAGGCGGTGTCTTGCGCGGCGGGCGGCCTGCCAGTATAGTGGCGGTGGTTCGGATCGGTACACGAAGAGACATCGGTCGAATGCCGTGGCGTCAGGAGAGTCTATACGTGGAGGAGCGATGATGATCGTTGGGAAAATGGCGCCTATTCTGCTTGCAACTTGGGTTGTCGTGGCGGTCTGTATGGTGGTTTTTGGAATGGGAGGACTTGCGTCGGCCTCAGGCGAGGAGTTGACCATCGCCGCTGCCTCCGACTTGAATTTCGCGTTCAAGAAGATCGTGTCGGACTTTGAGAAAGCGACGGGTACTCATGTCAGGCTTTCCCTGGGGTCATCGGGCAATTTTTTCTCTCAGATTCAGCACGGGGCTCCGTACGATCTCTATTTCTCGGCGGATATCCGCTACCCCCAGAAGCTGGAACAGACCGGCCATGCGGTGCCCGGCTCCCTCTACAAGTATGCCGTCGGGCGGATTGTGGTCTGGACGCCCAAATCGTCTCCGGTGCCTGTGTCGCAAGTGGGCATGGACGCGTTGCTGGACCCCTCAATCAAAAAGATCGCCATTGCCAACCCGAAACATGCCCCCTATGGGCGGGCCGCCATCGCGGCGATGGAGCATTTCAAGATTTACGACCGGGTCAAGGAGAAGCTTGTGCTGGGTGAGAACATCTCCCAGGCCGCCCAGTTTGTCGAATCCGGCGCGGCCGACATCGGAATCGTCGCCTTGTCGCTGGCGTCGGCACCGGCCATGAAAGAAGCCGGCCAGTATTGGGAAATTCCTGCGGCATCCCATCCGGCGCTCGAGCAGGGAGCGGTCATCGTGGCGGGTACGAAACAACAACAGGCGGCCAAGGCCTTTTTGGATTTTCTGAAGGGGCCGGAGGGACGGCAGGTCATGGCCGGCTACGGATTCGTATCACCCGAATAACCCCGGACGGGATTCCTGTGCGCCTACCAGAACTTTCCGTTGGTCTTCGCCGATGGTTGAGTGTAGCCGGGCTGGCGCTGCTGGCTACTCTGGTCGGATGCGCCGAGGGGGCCCGGTTTGTGCGCGTGGATGAGCAGGGGGGCCTCGTGATCTACCCGCTCAAAAAGGATCGGGAGAGCATCTACGCCTCGCCGTTCCGCGCAGAAGCCTTGAAAATGATTGAAGCGCATTGCCACGGAGCCTACCTGATCACGAAAGACGGGGAGACGAAGCCGGAGATGCGGGCGACCGGCCTCGACGCGGATGAACCATTGACCGCGAAGCGTTTTTGGGGACTTCAATTTCGGTGCAAATGACGGACATCGTCACGTCTTTGTTGCATGAGGTGAGGAGGAGCGGGCCGTCGTGAACTGGATGGCGATCCTGGTCACCCTGAAGCTGGCCACACTCACCTCGTTGATTTTGGTCCTGATCGGTCTGCCGTTGGCCTACTGGTTGAGCTTTTCCCGTTGGCGTTGGAAATTCCTGGCCGAGTCTGTGGTGGCGCTTCCATTGGTGCTGCCGCCGACCGTCCTGGGGTTCTACATTCTCGTTGCAATCGGGCCGCACAGCCCGCTCGGGCAGTTCTATGCGACCCTTGTCGGACATCCCTTGCCCTTCACCTTCGAGGGACTGTTGTTCGCCTCCATTCTGTACAGCCTCCCGTTCGCCGTGCAGCCCTTTGCCGCCGCGTTCGAGCAAGTGGATCGTCGCCTCATTGAAGCCTCCTGGACGTTGGGCGTGTCCAAATTCCGCACCTTCTTCAAGCTGATTGTTCCGATGTCCGCAGCGGGGATAGTCACCGGCGCCGTGTTGAGTTTTGCCCATACCCTGGGCGAGTTCGGAGTGGTGTTGATGGTGGGCGGCAATATTGAAGGCGTGACGCGGACGGTTTCGATTGATATCTACGACGAGGTCCAGGCGCTTAACTATGCAGGTGCCGCCAAGACCGCTCTGTTTCTGTTCGTGGTGTCGTATATCGTCTTGCTGGGCGTCTATGCGATGAACCGGAAGGTCTGGGCCCTATGGCCGCAGAAGTGATCATTGACATCGTCAAGGCCTTCCCGGGTCGCTTGACGATCAGTACTTCATTTCGCATGGCGTATGAACCTCCCTCGGTCCTGGTACTCTTCGGGCCATCCGGTTCTGGAAAGACGACGATTCTACGCTGCCTCGCCGGACTCGAATGGCCGGACCAGGGGAGCATCCGATTCGGCTCGGAAACCTGGGTGGATACAGGCGCCAGTATCCGACGCCATCCCCAACAGCGCCAGATCGGGTACATGTCTCAGGACTATGCCTTGTTCCCGACCTATTCAGTCTTGGGCAATATTGCGTATGGTCTTGGAGATATGCCGGGAACCGAACGGCAGCAGCGTATCGAGGAGGTAACGGCCTTGCTCCAGTTGCAGGGGACGGAGGGTCTTCGCCCCACCCAACTCTCCGGAGGCCAGCAGCAACGAGTCGCCCTTGCCAGGGTCCTTGCGCGACGTCCGCGCCTATTATTGCTCGACGAGCCGCTGTCCGCATTGGACATTCCGACTCGATCCAGATTGCGCGGCGAGTTGCGATCGTTGTTGAGGCAGTTGGCCATTCCCACCATCGTGGTGACGCATGATTGGGAGGAAGCTCTGGCGTTGGGCGATCGGATGGTGGTCCTTCGAGAGGGGCGGGTGCTGCAGGAAGGAGCGCCGCAACAGGTGTTCAATCGTCCCGGAGACGCGGAGGTGGCCAAGATCGTCGGCATGGAAACGGTTCTGCCGGGTCGGGTCATCGAGATGACTCAGGGGTTAGTGACGGTTGAAGTAGAAAAACGGAAACTTGTGGCGCTTGGCACAGGGGAGGTGGGCCCGGAAGTCTTTGTGTGCATTCGCGCCGAGGATATTTTATTGGAATCGCCCCCTGCAGGCGCAACCAGTGCAAGGAATCAGCTGGCTGGAACCGTGCGCGGGGTCACTCCGATGGGGGCGCTCGTGCGCGTCGAGATCGACTGCGGTTTTGTGCTGTCCGCCGTCGTGACGCGCTCCGCCCTGGAGGAGCTGCGCCTCTCGCCCGGGGCGTCCGTCGTGGCCGCGATCAAAGCCGGTTCCGTGCACCTGGTGCCGCGACGTAACAATGCCTGACCGGTGACAGATATCCGCGCAGTTCCTTTCGGCGTAGGCCACGATCAGCGACTCTTCAGAGTGGCCGGTCTCCGCGGTGGCGACCACTCCAATGCCTGATATGTGTCAGGCCCTCCCGTGTGGCCTGCTTGCTCAGCGATTCCATAGAGTCGCCGACGACGATCAAGAGTGCCATGATAGGCCATCCAATCCTGCTTCCGCCCATTGCTCGCAACCGTGCCTGTGCATCAGCGGCGGCCTACGGTTTTAGGCTTCCGGGCTTCGGCTCTTCGCCAGGAACCGGCTCGGCGATCGACAGGGCCTTGCGAAACCTGATCTCCAGCTGCTCCTGCTGCTCCGGCGAGAACCAGGGACTGGCCGAGCCGACCCGCTCAAGATATTCTTCCGGCTCGAAGGTGACATTAAACGGACCGGGGACTTCCGAGATGTTCGGCAGTTGGCGATCGTACTTGCTGATGTCCGGCTGCGGGCCATGCTTGTCGTGCACTTCAGTCAACACCAGGTAGAGAAGCGGCTCTTGGACATACACCCAGCCCGTCGTGGTTTCTTCATCTCCAGTCTCTGTCGGATTGCTGAGGTGGAAATAGACGCGATCGGTCCGAGCTGCCTGGGCCAGGCCCCTGGAGAGGGCCGGCGACAGGACGGAAATTTCATCTTCCCGGAATGCGCGTTTCTTGTCCGCCTTGCCCATGAGGAGTTCATGGATGATATTGCGTCGTTCCCAGACGCGGACACCTCGCAAGAGTGCCGAGATTTCGTGCGGCGTCAGGTTAATCGGATGGGAATTCAGCGATGCGCCGGCCGGACTTCGCTCGGTTCGAACCACATCCCGACCGCCTTCCAGGACGGCCGCGGTCTGTACGGGGGCCTGACGTGCGCAACCGCTCGCAATCGCTCCGTCCATCGCCAAGAGCACGAAGGCCAGGCTCCACAGGACCTTGCGCGTCAATCTGCTGTTGATCTGTTCCATGTGCGTCTCCTTTTACCGCTGTGCGGGGCTCGTGTTGGAGGTGGCCTGGTCGAATCCATGTTCCCGCAAGACGGCCTGCGCCTGAGCCGAGACCATGAACGCGCCGAATTCACGCGCCAGCGTCAGGTCCCTAACGGTCCACACGGACGCCAGACCGTAGATGACCGGCGGATGCGAGTCGGCCAGGGTTTCCGCAATAATGCGGACCTTGCGATTCTGAGCCGCATCGGTCCGGTAGACGAGGCCGACGTCGGCCTCGCCCTTGGCTACCAAGTCGAGCACTGCGCCGGAATGTTCCCCATACACGTAACGAGACCGAAGATCCTGGTCAAAATTCGAATTCTTGAAGAATTTCGCCGAGAATTTTCCGACCGACGACGTTTTGGGATCGCCGATCGCGATCCGCCTGACTGCAGGTTTGCGGAGATCCTGGATCGACCTGATTTGGGTCGGAGCGCTGGTGCCGGTGATCAGAACCAGTGCCGTGCTCCCGTAGATCTGCGGAGATCCGACGATGAGCCCCTTGTCCTGAAGGGACTCAAGTTCTTCGAGCGAGGAGGGGAGATAGACATCCACCGGCGCTCCCTGTTCGATTTGCTGGCGTAGGGTCTGTGACGGGCCGTACACGATCCGAACGTTGACTTCCTTATGCTGGGCTTCGAACAGCGGAAGAACCGCTTTCAAGGGTTCATGCAGGCTGTTGGCCGCCGCGATGGTGAGCGACGCCGTGGGTTCGGCCTGCGCGGTCGGCGCGTCCCAGGCTATGGCCAGGACGACGATGAGCAAGAGCGCCCCTGATCGGACCAATTGTCGTATCATGTGATGCCTCCGTTGCACGTGGCTCGCGCGCGTTCGTTAGAAGTAGAACTGGTATTGCACGTTGCACCGATTCTCGATGAGATTCCTGCCGAATCCCGGTATGGTTTCCCAGGGTGACCGATCCGGCGTCCGCCCGCCGCTGCCCATCGTGATGTTGGCATAGTCCACGATGAGCCGGTTGTTGTAGGTGCCGTCGAAGCTGTAGTTCAGCGCCGCGCCGAATTCCTTGACCAGGTCGTTGACTTGCTTGGTGGACGGATCCATGAATCCGTACCGGACCGCCACTTCCAGCTTTCTGGGGATCACATACTTGCCTACCTGCGCGTACCAGCCCCAAGCCCGGCCGAGTTCCACCTGGGGACCGGTGGGGTTGGTGGTCGGATCGAACGCAATGGTCTGGGAGTCGTGGCTTCGCACCCGTTGATGCCGATAATAGCCTTCCGCCTGGAGCGACCAGCCGAGGTACTTGCCGATCACATCCACCTCATAGCTTTGGAAATCGTAAATGCCGCCGCCGAGGAGCCTACCGTTGCCGTTCTTGGTCACGCTCTGACGGTATGTCCGGTCGACGATGTCCGAACGGATCGAGCTCAGGTAGTTTTGTGCCGGGTTATACGCATAGCCGGCCGCAATCGCGACCTGGGGGGTGCGCGAGTTGAGAATGTCTCCTTGGCCGTATCCCGGATTGCCCGAGATCTTGTACAGCAGGCGGGCCGTGTACATTAGCTCTCCGGTCAGGAATCGGGTGTCCCAATTATATGTGCGGCGGACATTGGCCGAGGGCGTGCCCCCTCCCAGGCCGGCTTGCACATTGGACGCCGGCACCGCTTGGCTCACGGAGGTGCCTTCTCGTGTGAGGTTCGTCCCGGCTCCGTTCCAGATGCCGATGGCATAGTTGAGCTTGTATTGCTCTTCATCGCTGAGGATCTGGATGCCGATGTCGCGGCTGTTGATGAGATTGGCGGCAAACGCGTTTTGGACGGTCATATTGTCCGCGAAGGCCGTCGTGGCGTTCGAACTGATCTGTGAGCGGTTGAACCAGACTTTTTGTTGACCGAGCTGGACCGTGGCGAAGGGGATATGCCAGGAGGCGATATAGGCATCGAGGAGTCTGGCTCTGCCGCTGCCGCCTTCTTGATCCCAGGGGGTCTGATCTAGCGCCAACGAGACGTTGTAGCGGAAGTCTGGATCGAACGCATGCCCCATGAATTGCAGTTGCGCCCGGGGGACGGAAAACTCGTTCGAGTCGCTTTGCTTTCTAATCGCTCGGAACTCCACCTGACCTCCTAGAATCTCAGGATTCCTTGAGTCCCCGATCGTTCCCCAGGTTTTATTGTAGGAGCTGTGCGTGTACCGGACCTCGGTGAGTACCCGCATTTTCAGTAGGAAATTGTCGCCGATACGGATATTCAAGCCGTTGTTGACGTCGATTTTGAAATTCGGCGTTTGTAGACGTTCTTTCGCCTGCACGACCGACAGGCCTTTTTCGTATTCCTCCTGGGTAATGATCCCCTTGAGATAGAGATACTTGAGGCCGGGATCTTCAGTGGAAACGTATTGCCATCGCCCGTCTTTTTTCACCAGTTGCCCTTCCTCAGCCGCCCAGGCCGTATGGAGCGAGCCTGGGGCGAGTCCTGCCAGGGCGATGCTTAAAATAAACAACCGGAGAATCCGCATGACGAAGTGTCCTTTCAGTCATGAGAACCTCCGGTTATCCGGTCGGATCGCCTGAGAATGTGAAGGTCTTTCCTGTGGCGCCTCCAGTGTCCCGGTCGGCCGATCAATTCCGCAGGTAAATTGTTTGATCAATAATTTAGGGGTTACACCTCATGCTTTTTGTCCTGCCTGCGGGCCGATACGAATCTTTTCTTTCCGCTCGATCTGCACAATTTCCGAATCATGGACGATGATTTCCAGCGACCCATAGCGGATTCCGCTCAAGGCCCGCAGTATCGTCTGGATCGTCGTCTGCGCTTTGGCTTGACTGCCGACGTTCAGGGCGTCCATATACAACTCCCTCTTCGCAGTCCCTAGTTCTTCCGAGGGGCGTCACGCGCAACCCGGTCAGCGCATGATGACCTGCTTGCCCTGGTTCCAGTACCACTGGATGGCGAAGTTCGGGTAGAACGCATCGGGGCTGTTCTGCCCGGCGGCAGTGTAAAGCACGCCGAATGCGCCGACCCAGGCGTCGGAAAACCGCCATTGAATGGCCGGCTCGATCCCGATGACCGTCGAGCCGCTGCGCGATCCTCGATTGAGCGCGTGGCCGTCGGCGCGCCAGGTAAGGCTGTGATACGTGGCCAACTCAATGTTGTAGGCCAGCCCCTTCTTGTCGTCCAGAAAATGTTCGAACGCCACGCGAGTATTGATGATGTCGCCCACGTAGGTGGTTTGGCCTCCGTCGTTTCCGGGGGCCGCATAGGTGTAGTACACGCCGCCGCTCAGGCGATACGGCTGCTCATTTTTTCGAAAAGTCAGCCCTTCGGTCACGCCCAGTTCACCAAATCGGGTGGCGGGAAGGCGTCCCAGCGGAGCAAAGCCTCCGGGCGGCCGCTCCGTGCCGGCCCAACGGCTCGTGGGAAGAATAATCTGATTGTAGAGGGTGACGGAGGGGCGCGTACTGTCGGGATCCTGCACGATGGGCCGATACTTGATGACGAGTGAGAGGTCGCCGAGGCCCGAGTCCGTGGTCATGGGGCCGCCTCGTCCCTTGTTGAACCCTTCCGAGTCCTGCGCCCAGAAGGTGTTCCAGGAGGTGGCGGCGCCAAATTCCACATGGTCGGTGATTCCGTAGGTGACGGTTACGAGCGGTGCAACGGAGTAGAGATGCGTCGGGCCGCTTTTCGCATCGACCGGCGTCGTGAGATGGTTGCCATAACTCTTTTCGGAAATTTGGGAAAACAAGAACGGACGGACCGAGAGCTGTCCTTGAGGATGGATGTCCACGGATTGAAGGAGTAGGGGACCCTCAGAAAACGGATTCCAGCTCTTTCTATACTTGGCAATCTCTTCAGCCGAGGGAGTCCAATCGAAGGCCATGGCCTGGAGGGGCCAGACAGGGACCTGGAGGATGAGGACTAGAAGTATCCCTTGGGGAATGGCTCTATGGCGTTCTTGCGACGACATATTTAATTCCGATCTAAATTATGTTATAATATTATTATAAGTTTAAATAGTTTGTCAACATATTTATTACATAATATATTCAATAGCTTAATTAGATACATAGAATTTACTGTTGCGTCCGGCTAGAGGTAAAAATGTCACTGGGCACGTGACTATACGATGCGAATGGACAGAAGGTGGTTTACCGAAAGCCTATTTTGCAGGAAGGGCATCGGCTGGGATTAAGGCCTAACCAATGCTTCCCTACTGGTCGGCTGTTACAGTTGGGGCAGCGATAGATCGTGTAGGCAATGATTAGGGTTGCAATGAATGCCATGATGCAGACCGTTAGCCGATCATGAAGGCTCATTTCCCATGAAGTTTGCGGTGGCGCCAGATATATCTTCCACATGTGGTAGGACAGGAGCGCCACGGTCCCAATGCCGGCGGCAAACACGATGGCCTGCCGTTTCCGGAAGCGAGCGATTATGATCCGAGAATATATTCCATGCTGGACCGTCATGAAAGGTTAACCCATCTCAAGCGCTATGGCTACGCAGCGCCTGATCCGGATGGCAAGGCAAGCCGCAAAGCTTCTCCAGCGCAGCCACTGGTTTGACGCGAGATGCTCATAAACGGTTATCAACATAGCATGCCCAGGAAGGCGGAGCAAAATTGCTCGATGTTTGCGAACCTGGAAGCGGTGGGAAGGCAATCGCACATTCGGTGATGCCCAGCCGTCAAGAGCGGTCATGGGCTGGGGTTGCTAATCCGAAAGCGGATCCGCACTTACTTGTGGCTAAAACGTCCCCCTGAATGTAATCGCCGCAGACGGTTCACGCGAATTTTTATATGGTGGCGGTGGAGGGTATCGAACCCCCGACCCGCGGCTTATGAGTCCGCTGCTCTACCAACTGAGCTACACCGCCACGCGACGGACTATGTATCAAGGAGTGCGCCCGACGTCAAGGCCATTGATACTATTTGCTCGGAATGGACGCCGGATGAGTCTAGCCGACGAGGTCTGGGTTGAGGCGCTCGAGTGGCTGAATAAAGCTGGCTTTGATCTCGTTGAAGACGATCGCGCGTCCGGCCTGCCTGAGCCGATTGAAGACGCCTTCCACGATGACCTGTTCGCCCTCATGGATCTCCACCTTGCCCAGCGCGACCACCCTGACCGTGCCTTTGTCGCCTGTGAGCAGAAACCCATAAGCCGGCTGCCCCTGTCGGTTGGTCGCAATCTGCAGATTCGCAACCCTTCCGGTGACCATCACGGCCTGCCGATCATATTGTTCCGGGTGGGCCAGGATCTCGGTGATGTCCTGCACGCCAGCCGCTTGGGAGGCGCCGGTCTCCAGCAGCCATGCAGACAAGAAAAGGACCAGCATGAGCCACTTCGCGCAACCAAAAGAGTGTCTAGTCTCAGTGTGCACGGTAGGCTCCACAATGGAATGTTGCCCTGATGGGTTTGAATGGTATCGGCCTGTCATTGTCTCTCGCTTAGCGCCGTCCTTGAAGATCCGGATGGCTTTCCCCCATGAAGCTTTTCAGGACATGCTGTCCCATCTCGCTCAGTTGTGCCTCGGTCGGGATCGGCGCCGCCCCCTCTTCGATCGCCGATACCTTGTGAGCCGGGGCCACGCGGGCGAGCAAGTCCGTTTCCAGCGCTTCGTTCGACATGTCCATGTCATTCAGGATGGCCAGGAGGCGTTGGAGCGCAAACACGGAGATGGCTTTCGAGCCATACTCAGCCTGATGTCGAGACTCTTGAATCAGAGACAACCAGAACCGCCCTTCGAGGTCTTCGGGAAGGGCGCCAGCGGCGAAGGTCGTGAGCTTTTCAATGAGGGCCCCTTCGGTACGCTCAAGGCCATCGTAGACGGCGGGAGAGTGCTCTACCGGTGAATGCGACAATACTTCCAACGTTTCCCGCCAGAGATCCACCGGGGGACTGTTGGCCTGGAGGGTCGGCGGCGAGGCGGCGGCGAGTCTGGTTTGGAGGCCTTGCAAATACTGATGCAAGTACTTGGCTTTGCGGGCAGCAAGGCTGCCGGCCGGGATGCCCCAGATATGGGCGATCTCATGGTCTTGGAGCGGTGACGCATTGGCCAGGTCGAATTCCCGTTTGGCTTGTGCCAGGCGCTTACGATCAGTCTCGATCCGCCGCAAAAGACGTTGCAGCTCCAGGCCTAACCGTGCTTTGCGGTACTCGTCTTCCACCACCTCGCCGAGTTCCCATTTTCGCTCCAGCTCTCGGATGACCGGCTTGGGGACCGAGGTCCGCGCCTGCTTTTTCAAGTCCTCAACCGCGTCCGGCGTCAATGCGAATTGGGCGGCCAGCAGTTTCGAGGCGAGCGTGACCAGCGTTTCATTTCGGGCAAGCAATCGCTGGAGGCAGTCGACCTGCAGCTTGATCCGTTCCCGCTTTAGGCGCACCTGGATGCGGTATTGCTTGACCCGGTCGGCAATGCCTTGCAGCGTTTCTTGGGAGATGTAGGGGGTAATCGGCTTGCCGCCCGCCTGAAAGCGTGGGTCGGGCCGATCCGACGCCATATACTGCACATCCTCGGCTGTGACATCCAGGTACCGCAGCAGCAACAGGCGGAGCATGATGCGGCCTTGGATCGGCAGGGCATCGACTGTGGCGACTATCTGTTCTTGCGTCAACACCGTGCCCATGTTGCACTCCATCCGGACGGTCGTTGGTTAAGCCGATCCTTCTGTCTGGGCCTCAAGGTGTGTCGCCACGTATTCACGGATTTGTTGCACCGTTCCGTTGGCGTACAACTCACGGGGAATGTCGATACGCACGAGTTTGGTGGGGTCGGCGCCCCGTTCGACGGCATAGGCTTCGTCGACATATAGACTGACCGAACCGTCCGGATGTCTGATGGCGCAGAGGGCCGTGGAATCTTCCATGCGACGATCTCGTTGTTACCCGGATGTGCATCCACCGACAGCGATGAGGAGTGAATGTCTGATAACACAATGTCCGGCGCCCTGTCAAAGTTTGCCGGGAGCCGGCGATCGCGAGCTGAAACAGGGGGCGCGCCAGAGCACGTAGGCGGTGAACGCTGCGAGCGTCAGCAAGAACACCGTCCTGACACGCCCGTAGCCGAAACAGGCGAAGTTCGCGGATGCGTTCAGAAATCCAAACGCGGCGTAGATGACATAGAGCAGCAGCCCCCAGCGGCGGAGACGCAGAAACCCATAGCCGATCAGGATGTGCAGAGTGGGTGATTGGGCCTTGGCGAGCAAGCCCCAGAGCCCCGCAGGTTTGGCGCAAAAGACGGTCAATGCGTAGGAGGGGTTCACAACGATGATGTAGAAATCCGTGGCCGCGGTCAGCAGGAAAAGCAAGCCGAGGTATCGGATATCATGGGCTTCCGTCCAGACGCGTCGCCATGTCTCCTTGAATCCCCAGCGGTCGGTGGATGCTGGAGGCAGCCACGCATCATAGCTCTGAAAAGCCCACCAAGGCAGGCCCAGCAGCATAAAGCACAAAACGGCCGCGCCGGTGCCGCCGAGCTTCCCGACTCCCCAGGTGCCGATCAGAAGGATGCCTGTTACGGCTATGACAAGGAGCGATCGGCCTGCTTGTCGCTTGATGGCCTGCCCCAACCCCGGTGCCAGGAGGGAGAGAGCAGCGGCGAGCGATTGCGATCGGTCGATTGTCGGGTCGTCCGCTGCCATCGGTCGAAGGGACTGGGACTGGAGATGGGCTAGCTCGCGCGGGCGGGACGTTTGTGGCGGCCAGCCGTGCGGGTCTGCAGCAGGGAGGCAGTGCTGGACGAGGAGCCGGCGACTGCGGTTGGCCGTTGGTCCGATTGAGTATCATGCCGGTTCTGAGCGATGGTCTGATCAAGCCGGAGCCCGCACTGGATGCAGCGCCACCCCTGGAATCGTCCGCTGTGCTCCTGAATTTCCTCCTGGATCAACAGGCCGGTACACTTCGGACAGTTCATCGAAAGCTCTCCTCTCGTCCGTGGATTCGTGCGGGATAAGGAACCGGCGGCCTCCCGTTTGCCCGAACGGCGCGCCGTGCCCGTGGCTCGGCTGCCGGTCATCCGCCCAGCGTATCGAGCATCTCCTTCAGGCTCTTCATAATGCAGCTGAAAATGGGGGTGTCGCGTTCCGTGTACCGGCTGGCTTCGGCCAAGCGCAGCTCCATTACCAGATCGAGGAAATCCTCCGGCTTGTCCGACTCGAAGGCCACGACGAACTCCTGGTCATCCAGCCCGAACGAATAGGTCGTATTCAGCTTGACCGATGGGTACCGGTGCCCGATTTCGATATGCTCGTCCATCATGCCTTGGCGGGCGGCCTTGGTCAGCAGATACCAATCGCGCGTTTTGACGAACGGGTAGACGAAAATGTATTTGCTCTTGCCGGGAATGACCTGCAGTCGCTTGCTTTCCTGGCCCTCATGGGTATGGTGGTCCACATAGATGGACCGCTTGGTCATCGAAAGGTAGGAGTAGGGGGTCGTCATGTATTTGCCCAGGCCAGTGGCGAGCAGCTTGGACATCATCTCCTGGAACAGCTCCATCTCGTAGCCGATGCGCCAGAGCATGAAGTCGCAGTCGCCCCGGATACCAACGAGCGTATAAGGAATCACAATGACCTTGCCGGCATATTCCTCCACCACACGGGCGAACTCTTGCTTGCCCCTGGTACGCTCCTCCTCCGGCAGTCTGCGCCAGGCTGGGTCCATCTTATGGAAACTGAAGTTGACGAATTGTCGTTTGGCTGTCTGCTCAGGGCTCGCCATTCCTCTCCTCCATGCACGCCAAAAAAATCGCGGTCGTATGGGAAGTAGGATTTCTATCACTTCGTGACGCTATTTGTCAACCGGATGGCCGGGTGACAGCTATGCCTGATAACTTTCCAGGTGGTTGATTTTACAGTCGAATAATTGACTGTTGGCTGTTTGTGACATGCTCGTCGTTGACAGGTTGTCGGCAATCTGTTATCGGCTCGACAGCGGAGGAAAAGATGCAACGCGGAGAAATCATTGCCATCGGGTCGGAGCTCTTGCTCGGCGGGCGGCTGGATACCAATTCCATTTTTTTGAGCGATGGCTTGGCCTCAGCCGGGATTGAAGTCCGGTTTAAAACCGTTGTGGGCGATGTGGAAGACGACATCGTGGCGACCCTTCGTACAGCGGCGCGTCGGGCTGACGTGGTTCTGCTCACCGGCGGGCTTGGGCCGACCTCGGACGATTGCACCAGAGAGGCGGTGGCCCGCGCGACCGGCCGCCCCTTGCGCCGCCGGGCGGAAGCGGTTGAGGGCATGCGCAGGCGATTGGCGGCTTGGGGCAGGACTCCGTCGGCGGCGCAACAACGGCAGGGGTTGATTCCGGCAGGCGCCGAGGTCCTGGCCAATCCGGTTGGCTCCGCCCCCGGCTTCGCCTTGCGCTGGAAGGGCGCGCTGATCGCCGCCTTGCCCGGCGTGCCGGCGGAAGCGGAGCGGATGTTTGCAGCGATCCTGGCGCCGATGCTCCAACGAGAAATAGTGTCGGGGCGGACCGAGCGGCCAGAAAGAATCGAACGGCTGGTTCTTCGTACCGTCGGTCTGCCCGAGTCGGAACTCGAGCAACGGATCGCAGGATTGCTGCCTCGTTCCGGCTGCATCCGGCTCGGTCTGCTGGCTTCTCCCTTAGGGGTGGTTTTGTCACTGACGGCAGTGGTGTCCGAGAGCCGACAGGGACGGCACCAACTCGATCAATTGGAACGGGTTTTCCGAACAATCCGGAAGAAGCTCGGCAGGCATGTCTATGCCGAAGGGCCCGACACGATGGAGCAGGTCGTGGGGCGATACCTGGCGAGTCGTGGCCTGGTTCTGGCGCTGGCCGAGTCCTGCACCGGGGGGCTGATCGGCCACCGCCTGACTCAAGTGCCCGGCAGTTCCGCCTATCTGGACCGGGGCGTGGTTTGTTACAGCAACCGCGCAAAAACCGAGTTGCTGGGCGTGCCGGAGCGGTTGTTGATCACGCATGGAGCGGTCAGTGCCCCTGTGGCTGCGTCTATGGCCAAGGGGGTCCGTGCGAGGAGCCGGGCGTCGGTCGGCCTGAGCGTCACCGGCATTGCCGGGCCAGGCGGGGGAACAGCCAAGAAGCCTGTGGGCTTGGTCTATGTCGGACTCGATACGGCCCGGAGCAAAGCGGGCCAAGTCAGCAAGACGCAAGCCTTTCGTTTTCACGGTACGCGCGAGACGATTAAACTGCGAGCCTCCCAGGCGGCCTTGAATATGCTGCGGGAGTGGCTCGCCTCGACAGGCCCTCTTGGCGGACCATGATCAGAACCTTTCTGGCTGTTGAATTGCCGGCTGCTCTCACGCAGGCCATTGTTCAGGTCCAGGCCGATGTTAGGAATCGGATTTCAAGGGAACTGTCCCCAGGCATGCGCCTCCAGTGGGTGCGCCCCACTGCGATTCACCTGACCTTGAAGTTTTTCGGGGATATCCCGGAAGATCACGTGGACGATCTGCAATCTGTGGTCGGGGATGCTCTCCATTCTTTGGCTCCCTTTTCCATCGCTGTGGCAGGACTTGGTGTCTTCCCCGATCTGCGGGTGCCGCGGGTCCTTTGGATCGGGCTTTCCGCTGGACCTGAGGAGAGCGGGGGCAATCCTACGACAACCTTATCCCATCTGGACGAGACGATTGAACGGAGCGTGGAAGGACTGGGCTATCCGCCCGAGTCGAGACCCTTCAATCCCCACTTGACCCTGGCAAGAATCAAGGAAGGGTCCAAAGAGGTGGGAAGGGTGTTGGCGCGGATCGGCCTGCTGGACGTCGATGTTCAACTCGGGCAGCTGAATGTCCGAACGGTGGCCCTCGTGCAGAGCGAACGCAGACCCTCTGGCTCCATCTATACGAAGCTTTGGGAGGTTCCGCTTGGCGGAGCGGGGCAAGGATGAAGCGGCAGCCAAAAGTCCGGCTTCAAGGTCGACCAAGGCTATGCTTTCCCCCCATGACTTGGGTATAATGGCCGCTGCTACAGAAACGATGACAGAGGAAGGGCGAATGGGGGCTAGGCCGCTCATCATTCTACATTCCGCCTTCATCATTGCACGGTAAGGAGGCCTCCATGGCAGAGCGAACAGCCGAAAAAGACGAGAAAAAGCGCGCGTTGGACCTGGCGCTCTCCCAGATCGAAAAGCAGTATGGCAAAGGGGCCATCATGAAGCTGGGCGGGGCCGAGCCGGCGGCGGATGTGCCGGCTATTTCGACCGGCTCCCTGACCCTGGACTTGGCGCTTGGCGTCGGGGGTTTTCCGAGGGGACGGGTGATCGAGATTTTCGGGCCGGAATCGTCAGGGAAGACCACCCTTTCGCTCCATGCCATTGCCGAGGCCCAGAAAGCCGGCGGGGTGGCCGCCTTCGTTGACGCGGAACATGCCCTGGACCTGGGCTATGCGAAGAAGTTGGGCGTGAACGCCGACGAATTGCTGGTGTCCCAGCCGGACACGGGAGAGCAGGCGTTGGAGATCGCCGAAACATTGGTCCGCAGCGGCGCCATCGATCTTATCGTGGTGGATTCGGTAGCCGCGCTGGTGCCCAGGGCCGAGATCGAGGGGGAAATGGGCGATGCCCATATGGGACTGCAGGCCCGCCTGATGTCGCAGGCCTTGCGGAAACTGACGGCCGCGATTTCGAAATCCCAGACCACGGTCATTTTCATCAATCAGATCCGCATGAAGTTGGGCGTCATGTTCGGGAATCCCGAAACGACGACGGGCGGCAACGCGCTCAAGTTCTATTCTTCGGTCCGGCTGGATATCAGGCGGATCGAGTCCATCAAGGAAGGGCAGGACGTCATCGGCAGCCGTGTGCGGGTGAAGGTGGTCAAGAACAAGATGGCGCCGCCCTTCAAGCAGGCGGAATTCGACGTCATGTTTGCGGAAGGTATTTCGAAAACCGGGGAGCTCGTTGACCTGGGTGTCGAGAAGAAGATCATCGAGAAATCCGGGGCCTGGTATTCCTACAAAGGGGAGCGCTTGGGCCAGGGCCGTGAGGCGGTTCGTGGCTTTTTGAAAACGAACCAGACGATCGCCAAGGAAATCGAGACCCGTTTGCGCGAAGCCACCGCGCCGGCGGCCAAGCCGATCGAGAAAAAACCGGAAGGACGTCAGCCGGACGGTAAGGCGGACGATAAACGGGCGCACGTCGGGCGCGCCTCCTGACCGGACGGGGCTGGAGAGCGTGAAGCCGTTCCTCAGTCTGCGTAATTCATGAGGGTTCGTAATGAAACCGCTGAGACGCCTGGCGGGACGGGCGCGTGGAGTCGCGAGGAAGGGAGGCATCCTTGAACAGGATGTCGACCGACCGAGCGGCGAGCCCGCTCGCCTGGCCGCCTAGAACCAGCGGCCAGGTTTGTCGCAGCGGCGTGTCGGCGGTTGGAATAGAAGTCTTCATGGATCATGCAGGCTAAGATTCATCGGTCTGCCGATACCCCTGATCAAGCCGCCGAGCGGCTGGAGCAGGCGGCCCTGCGGTACCTCACTCGTCGTGATCGAACCGAGGCCCAGGTGCGGACCTATCTGGAGCGAGCCGGTGCGGCGCCGGCCTTGATCGCCGCCTTGCTCGGGCAGTTCCGTCGGCGCGGCTATGTAAATGACGCAGCCTATGCCGGACGTTGGGCTGGGGCCAGGCTCGCGCAGAAGCCAATGGGGCGCGAGCGGCTCGAAGCCGAGTTGACGGCGCAGGGGTTCGAGCCGCCGACGGTTGCAACAGCCTTGAGGCAGGCCTACGAAGGGCGCAACGAAGAGGACCTGGCGCGCAGGCTGTTGCGCGCGCGGGCCGCTCTCCGGACTCAGGCCAAGCAGGCGGCCTTGCTGCGGCGGCACGGCTTTGACGAAGCGATCATCCAGCATCTTGTAGGAGACCAGGATTCATGAAGATTCAGACCGCGGATGAGTTGCGGCAGGGGTTCCTCCGCTATTTCGGTTCGCACGGTCACCAAGCCGTGCCCAGCTCTCCGCTGATTCCGCAGGCGGACCCGACCATCCTGTTTGCCAACGCGGGAATGAACCAGTTCAAACGGGTCTTTCTCGGCGAGGAGGTCAGGACCTATCGCCGCGCCGTGACCGTTCAGAAGTGCATGCGGGCCGGCGGCAAGCACAACGACCTGGAGAACGTCGGCTACACGGGCCGGCACCATACCTTCTTCGAGATGCTCGGGAATTTTTCGTTCGGGGACTATTTCAAGGAAGAGGCGATCCATTTCGGGTGGGATTTCCTGACCAACGTGGTCGGGTTGCCGAAGGACCGACTCTGGGTCACGGTCTTTCGCGACGACGACGAGGCCTTTCAACTCTGGGGCAAGATCGGCATGCCGACCGCTCGCATCCTGCGCTGCGGGGAGAAGGATAATTTCTGGCAGATGGCGGACACGGGTCCCTGCGGCCCTTGCTCCGAAATCCATTATGACCAGGGGCCGTCCGTGCCGGGGGACGCCGAGCCGAACGGCGAGGGCGACCGGGTCCTTGAAATCTGGAACCTGGTCTTCATGCAGTACGACCGCGATGTCAGTGGGACCTTGAAGCCGCTGCCCAAGCCCAGCATCGACACGGGGATGGGCCTGGAGCGGCTGGCGGCGGTGGCGCAGGGAGTCCACAGCAACTACGACAGCGATCTGTTTCGCCCCCTGTTGAGCGCCATCGGCGCCGAGACCGGCCGCCGCTACGGCGAGCAGCCCGTTCATGACCGGTCCATGCGCGTCATCGCGGATCACTTGCGGGCGACGGCGTTTTTGTTGGCCGACGGCGTGGTGCCTTCCAATGAAGGGCGCGGCTACGTGTTGCGCCGCATCCTGCGCCGCGCCGCCAGACACGGCCGGTTGTTGGGGGCGACGGAGCCGTTTCTCCATGAATTGACCCGATCGGTGGTCGAACAGATGGGCCGGGCCTATCCGGAGCTGCGGGGTGCGGCCGAGACCATCGCCCAGGCCACCCAGGGAGAAGAAGAGCGGTTCATCGCCACACTGGACCAGGGGTTGCCGATCCTGAACGATCTTGTGGAGAAGGCCAAGGCCGCCGGCCGTTCGTTGTTGCCCGGCGAGCAAGTCTTCAAGCTGTACGATACCTACGGGTTTCCCCTCGACCTCATCGCCGAGGCCTGCAAGGAACAGCAGATGCAGTTGGACGAAACGGGCTTTCAGCGGGCCCTGGAGGAACAGCGTGACCGGGCCAGAAAGACCGCCGGCTTCGAGGCGGTTGCGGCCAAACCGATCATCATGGAAGTGGCAGGCCGGGTTCGTCCCACGGCTTTTGTGGGCTATGAGGGACTGAAGACGACGGCGGTCATCCAAACGATCCTCAAGGGCGACCGGCTGGTGAAGGAGGCGGCGGAAGGGGAAGAGATCGAACTGGTCCTGGACGTCACGCCCTTCTATGCCGAGGGGGGGGGCCAGGCCGGGGATCAAGGGATGCTGGCGGGACCGGACGGCCGGATCGAGATACTGGAAACCACGAGGCCGGCCCCGACAGTCATCCTGCACAAGGGCAAGGTGATCGCCGGGCGCATCAGGGAAGGCGAGCGGGTGGAGGCCTCCGTGAATCCCGTCACCAGGCAGGATGCAGCCAGGAACCACACGGCTACGCACCTCGTCCATGCGGCCTTGCGCGAACTTTTGGGACCTCACGTACGCCAGTACGGGTCCCTCGTGGCGCCGAACCGTCTGCGGTTCGACTTCGCGCATTTCAAACCCCTGTCGTCGCGAGACATGGACGACATCGAAGCGCTCGTCAACGACCATGTCCGGCGCAACGAGCCGGTGCAGACGCAGGTGATGGGGGTGCAGGAGGCCGTGGCCTCCGGGGCGATGGCCTTTTTCGGGGACAAGTACGGCGAGCAGGTCCGGGTCGTCAGCGTGGACACGTTCAGCAAGGAGCTCTGCGGAGGCACCCATTGCCGCCAGACCGGCGAGATCGGCCTGTTCCGGATCGTGGCGGAAACCGGTGTGTCCGCGGGGGTCAGGCGGATCGAGGCCCTCACCGGATCCGGAGCCATGGCGCAGCTCAAACGGCTCGAGGCGGAGGTGCGCGAACTGTCCGAACTGTTGAAAGTCGGCCCGTCCGAACTGGCGGCCAAGACCAAGAAATTGATGGCGCAGTTGAAGGACAAGGAGCGGGAGCTTGAGCAGGTCAAGCTCAAGCTGGCCAGCGGCTCCAGCAGCGAGGCGCAGGTGCGCACGATTCAGGGCATCACCGTACATGCCCAACGGGCCGATGGAATGGAGGGGGGCGAGCTGCGGACGCTGGCCGACCGGCTCCGCGACAAGTTGGGCAGCGGCGTTATCGCCCTGGGTTCCGCCAAGGAGGACAAAGCGTCACTGCTGGTGGTCGTGACCAAAGACCTCACCGCCCGTTTACGGGCCGGCGATCTCATCCGCGAGATGGCGGCGGCCATCGGCGGGACCGGCGGCGGGCGTCCGGAAATGGCCCAAGCCGGCGGGAAGAACCCGGAGGGTTTGGATGCGGCTTTGGACAAAGTGTTTGCATTGGTGGAGGAAGCGGCCAAGCGGTGAGCGGCACGTCGACCAGACGAATTTTAGCCCTCGACCCGGGAACCAAGCGTATCGGGGTGGCCCTGAGCGATGAGCTAGGCTGGACCGCGCAGCCGCTGGAAACCTATGAGCGACGGTCCGTCGCAGCGGACGTGGCGCATATCCAGCAGTTGGTAGACCGACACGAGGTGAAGCGGATCGTGATGGGGTTCCCCGTGCGACTGGATGGAACGTTGGGGCCGGCCGCGTTGCAGGTCCAGGAGTTCATCGGGCAGCTGGAGCAAATCGTCACCATTCCCATCGTGACCTGGGATGAGCGGATGACGACCAAGGCGGCGGAAGAAGTCCTGATCCAGGCCAATATGAGCCGCAGGAAACGCAAGGGAACCGTGGACCGGGTGGCGGCCGCGATTCTTCTGCAGAGCTACCTGGAAAGCCTCGGTGCCGATGGAGGCGTCGCCGGTTCTCAACCTGATGCGACGGATCCCATCAGTGCGGAAGGGATATGAGACGAGGCCTGGCGCTCTTGTTGGCTGGCGTCGGCTTTTGCATGGCTGGGGCCTGGCTCTTCCAGTGGGCCACCACGACAACGGTCGATCGGCCTGGCCAAGGGGTGGTCAAGACCATCGAGATTCCAGATGGGGCGACATTTCGGCAGGTCGCGGCGCTGCTGCAACGGGAACACCTCCTCTGGAGCCAATGGGGGTTTCTGCTCTTGGGGAAATTGACGGCGTCGGATCGCCGGATCGTGGCGGGGGAATATGCGCTCCGGTCCGATATGTCGCCCAAGGACTTGCTGGCCGAGCTTCGAAGCGGCCACGTGGTGCTGCATCCGGTGACGATTCCGGAGGGGTATACCGCCGCTCAGATTGCCGAGCTGCTTGACCAAAGGGGAGTCTTGGAGGGCAAGGAATTTTTGCGCCTGGTGCATGATCGAGACTTCATCCAGAGCCTCAGTCTCGAGACGGATAGTCTTGAAGGGTATTTGTTTCCAAGTACCTACCGGCTGGCCAGGCGAGTCAAAAGCAAAGACGTGATCGCAACCATGGTGGGCAGCCTCCGGCAGGTCTTGACCCCGGAGCTTCAGGCTCGCGCGAAGGAAGTGAACATGAGCGTCCATGACGTGCTGACTCTGGCGTCGGTGATCGAAAAAGAGTCGGGCGTCGAGTCCGAGCGCGAACTGGTGTCGGCGGTGTTTCATAACCGCCTCCGGCGGCACATTCCACTCCAGAGCGATCCGACCGTCATCTACGGGATTCAGAATTTTGACGGCAATCTGACCAAGAAGGACCTGGCCGCCGCCGGTCCGTACAATACGTATCGCATCACCGGCCTTCCGCCGGGCCCCATTGCCAACCCCGGCGCAGGAGCTATCCGGGCGGCGCTCTACCCCGTGCCGACTAATTACCTCTATTTTGTTTCCCGCAACGACGGCACGCATCAGTTCTCCTCCACATTGGCGGAGCACAACCGGGCGGTGGAGCAGTACCAGCGTCGGCCGCATCGGCGTCAAGCCAAGCACCTGTCATGACCCAGAGACGAGACTCGCACATGTCCTTCGATCCGCAGCAGGACCTTGCCGCCCGCATCGATCATACGATCCTCCGTCCCGATGCGACGAGGGCTGACGTCATGCAGCTCTGCGAGGAGGCGGTGCAGTATAGATTCACGGTCGTTTTTGTGCCTCCCTGCTACGCGGCCCAGGCCATCAAGGCCCTCGCCGGCCGACCTGTCCGTGTGGGCATTCCCGTCGGGTTCCCGCACGGGATGCAGACGACCGCCGCCAAAGTCGGCGAAGCGGTTGAAGCCGTCGGCTTGGGCGTCACGGTGCTGGATATGGTGATGAATGTCAGCCTCCTGAAGTCTGGCGACCAGGCCCTGGTTCGTGATGATATCGCCGCCGTCGTGCACGCTACGCCGGGTGCGGAGCATAAAGTCATTCTCGAAACCGGCTATCTGACGCGGGAGGAAAAGCTTCTGGCCTGTCGGCTGGTGATCGACGCGGGCGCCGATTATGTGAAAACCTCGACGGGATTCGGCCCCGGTGGGGCGACGGTCGAGGACGTGCAGTTGCTGGCTCAGGCGGCGGCGGGCCGCGCCAAAGTCAAAGCCTCCGGGGGCATCCGCACCCTGGCCGCCACGCAGGCGCTCCTGACCGCCGGGGCGGATCGGATCGGAACCAGCGCCGGTGTCGCGATCATGAAAGAATGGCGCACGGCGCTTGCGTCGTCACGACCGTGATGGCTAATCTGTGGCCGCCATGTATCCTGGCCGTATCTTTAGGAAGGTGCCGGAAGATTGATCAATAGCCTCTGCAGACTGTTCCTGGCCTTCTACCGGCCGACCGTTCCGTCCGCCTCCCCGACGCCGGCCCAAGTCTGCCAACCCACGCTCATCAATTTCGACGCATTTTCCAGGGGCATCGACAACGTCCATATCGACGTGCGGCTCAGCCCGAAGTTTCAGGCCAAGGCGATCCGTATGATTGCCTTGCTCATTGACCAAGAGGCGGGAAGCGGACGGTGGGGCGGAACGGCGAAAGGGCCGAGTCGGCAAGAATGGGAAGAGTATCGGGTCGGGTATGCCCGGATGATGGAGGCCACCGTCCATCGGGCCAAAACCAGCGGAGGTATTCCGCTCGTCCAGTTGGTGCAGGTGAGCACAATCAAGTTCTTGTTGGGGCGCGTCCAGGCCGATTTGGAGGTGCTTCGGCAGACGATTCGGGCCACCATGACCTCGGGCGGAGAGGCCAACGACAGCCAGCGGATCGAGATGACCGAGCGATTGAGCTGGTTGGCCAGAAACCGCGCCAGACTGCGGTACAAGATCGCTCGCCAACTCTTCGCTCCTCTGTTGAAGACCGAAGAAGGAGCCTTGGGGGACCTGAGGCAGTCGGTGATCGGGCAACGCTGGTCCCTGCCGGAAGAAGTCATCGGGAATCCGCTTCTTCAGGCGGACAATCCGTTCGACGACGAAGTGCAGATGAAACAGTATGTGCTGCTGAGCCAGGGGCAAAGCCAGGATGAGGAGGGAACCTATAGTTTTGCCGCGCTGGATCGCTTCATGCCCGACATCTTTCGTCCTCAGAAGCCGACCAATGACGTGGAAATCGAGTTGAGTAAAGGCGAACAGGTCCACGGGGAACTGGCGGCGCAGGCGGCTGCGCTCAAGAAAAAACAGGGGCGCGCCAAGAAGGGGGCGCAGGCCGAGGGGTTGGCCAAACAAATTGCGGACGTTGAGGCGAAGTTGAACCAGGCCGCAAGCGACCGGGAGCAACACCGTGCCCGGTATCTGAAAGAGCATTATGCCTGGGCCGACGTTCCGGCCAATGTGGATGTGCTCTTCAACGCCACCCTCACGCTCGAACGCATCGCAAAAGCCAAGCGAGCAAAAGACAACGAACAAGTGGCGGACCTTAAGAAGCAGCTGGAATTCCAGCGTCGCCTGGGAGCGGTCGCCGAGCGGTATTTTCGGCAGACACCGTTGCTGGCCAAGGCGGTGGCTGCCTATGAGATCGTGCCGTGCTACAAGGACTATGCCGGCGTGCTGACGGCGGGAGAGTTGCACCAGTTTGTTTCTGACAAGCGTGCCCGCAAGGCCATTCTCGCAAAAATCAAAGACAAGAAGGTGAAGGGCCAGCCCCTGTTGCCCGCCGCGCTGATCCAAGCGGTGCAGCGGGTCGAGAAACTATCCTGCGGGGAGGAGCGCGCCTATCTGATCCGTTTCCTCAAAGACTTTCTGACGTTTCGGCGCGATCTGGCGAACGGCCAGCTCATCCAGCAGGCGATGGGCCGGATCGAACTGCAGGAGGATCAGAAAAACATCCGGCTGTCGCGGGCCAACCGGACCCTCTTCGAGTTCTTGGGTACGGGGGAAGAGGGCGCGGTCGCCCAAACGGTGCTCAATCACGTGATCCTGAAAGCGGACGTGCGGGGGTCCACGACGATGGTGGCCGAGTTGCGCAAGCGGGGCCTGAATCCGGCCTCCCATTTCAGTCTGAATTTTTTTGAGCCGCTCAACGAGGTGCTGGAAACGTACGGGGCCAACAAGGTCTTTATCGAGGGCGACGCGGTCATCCTCAGTCTGATGGAACATGAGGAGGCGATCGAGCATCACTATAGCGTGGCGCGCATGTGCGGAATCGCCAAGCGGCTCCTGGGCCTGGTGCAGGCCCAAAACGCCGCCTGCCGGAAGGACGGGCTGCCGGAGCTGGAATTGGGGATCGGGATCGTCTACAGCGAAGAGCCGCCGACGTTTCTGTATGACGGCAACAACGAAATCGTGATCTCCTCGGCGATCGGCAAGGCCGACCGGCTGTCCTCCTGCTCCTGGATGCTCAGGAAGGAACGGGCCAAGCGGGAGCGGATCTTGACCAGCGTGGACATTTATGAAATTCCGGAAGGCGATCCGTTGCGCGGCGAAAAGGGGGAGGTCCATCTCCGGTACAATCTCAACGGGATCGAGCTCGACGAAGACGGGTTCTTCAAGCTCCAGACCGAACTCACGATGCAGGAAGTGGAGATGCAACTGCCCGGAGACGATATGGCCACATCTTTCTACGTCGGCCGGTACCCGGATTTGAAAGGCGTTCTGCATCGCGTCGTGGTCCGGCAGGGCCGCATCCGGCTGCTGGACAAAAGCCATCCCCGATTCGGCCTTCCCACCGCCGATGTCTTCTACGAAGTCGTGACCGATGACGAGGTGCTGCAGATGGTCGCTCCGTCGGTACCACAGGATGACAGTACGGTCGCATGAACGAGACGATGATTCAACGCGTCATCCTCATCGTGCTGGATGGCCTGGGAGTGGGGGCCCTTCCGGATGCGGAGGCCTATGGGGATGCGGGCAGCAATACCCTGGCCCACGTGGCCGAAGCCGTCGGAGGACTGCATCTGCCCAACTTGCAGCGGTTGGGATTCGGACATATCGGGGAGTTTGCCGGCCTGACGAAGGTGAGCGAGCCGGACGCCTGCTTCGGCAAGATGGCGGAATTATCCAAAGGCAAGGACACCACGGTGGGTCATTGGGAACTGGCCGGCCTCGTTACAGACAGGCCCTTTCCGACCTACCCGAAAGGGTTCCCGGCGGAGCTGATCGCGGCGTTCGAGAAAGCCATCGGCCGGAAGGTTTTGGGCAACCGGCCTGCGTCGGGAACGGACATCATCAACAAGCTGGGCGAAGAACATGTCCGATCCGGTTCGCCCATCGTCTACACCAGCGCGGACAGTGTCTTCCAAATTGCCGCCCATGAAGAAGTCGTGCCGGTCGAGGAACTTTATAGGATGTGTCGGGAGGCCAGACGGCTGCTGCGCCCGCCGCATCAGGTTGCCCGTGTCATCGCCCGGCCTTTCAGCGGTGAGCCGGGGCAGTTCGTGCGCACCGTCCATCGGCGCGACTTTGCGCTGGAGCCGCCGAGCCCGACCTTGCTTGACCAGCTGAAAGCCGCCGGCCATCCGGTCGTCGGGATCGGGAAAATTGAGGATATCTTCAAAGGGCGGGGCCTGACGCGATCCATCCATGCCGCGACCAATGAGGAGGGCATGCTTGAAACAAGCCGCGTGCTGGAGACGGTGCCTCGGGGATTGATATTCGTCAATCTGGTGGAGTTCGACATGCTCTATGGCCACCGTAAGGATGCCAAGGGCTATGCTCAGGCGCTCACGGAGTTCGACTACTGGCTGCCCAATTTGCTGGGCGGCATGCGCCAGGGCGATGTGTTCTTTCTCACCAGCGACCATGGGAACGACCCGGCCATGCCGGGTACGGACCATTCCCGCGAATATGTGCCGCTCCTGGCCTATGGACCGAGACTTGCGCGCGGCGTCAATCTTGGCGTGCGGCAAAGCCTGGCCGACCTCGGCCAGACGATTGCGGATGCGCTCCACGTGAAACGGTTGCCGTGCGGAGAGAGCTTTCTGGATTCGCTTGCGCTGGGCTGATCACCGACAGATTCTGCAAGGAGGCGCATGTCTTTCGAAGATCGGCTGACGCAAGCGGGGATCGAGTTGCCGCTCCCGCCCAAACCGGTGGCGACCTATGTTCCCGCGGTGCAGGCGGGGGAATTGTTGTTTTTGAGTGGAGTCCTCCCGTTCCGCGACGGGAAGTTGACGCTGGTGGGCAAGTTGGGCCGGGACTTGACTGTCGAGCAGGGCTATGAGGAGTCGCAGGTTGCCCTGCTCAATGCGCTGGCTATCGTACGGAGCCACCTCGGCACGCTCGACCGGGTGAGGCAGGTGGTGCGCCTGGTCGGACACGTCGCGTCGGCGGAAGGCTTCGTGCAGCAGCCGGCGGTCATCAACGGAGCCTCGGACCTGCTTGTCAAATTGTTCGGCGAGGCGGGCCGCCATGCCCGTGTAGCGGTCGGCGCGGTTCAGCTTCCACTGAATGCGCCGGTCGAATTGGAGCTGATTTTGCAAGTCTTGCCGCCGCGGTGAGCCGTTGCCGCCCGACTCTCCGGACGGCTCCGTTCCTTGACAGGCAAAAAGAACGCTTGTTATAGTGCGTGCGTTTTGGCTGTCTGGCAGCCTCGTTTCGGCCTCCATGCCTCCTCTCGCGGGGTCGTTCACCACGCTCAGGAGTACGTTCTTCCGGACACATTCAGGAGCCCGCATCATGTGGCCTATTGCCGTTTTGACCCTGGTCCTGCCAATGTTTGCCTGGTCGTCTTCCGCTTGGGCCGGAACCGCACTTGCGCCGGATGCTGCGCCTCCTGGCGCGACCGTCACGATTACCGGCAAGGGGTTCGGGACATTCAAGTCCTCGCAGGACAACCGGGTCTTCTTCGGCAACGTTCCGGCCCTGGTGCAGCGGTGGGAACCGGATTTGGTTTCCGTCAAAGTTCCCTTGCGGGCGGCCACCGGTCCCGTCGAAATCGTAAAAGGAAAAAAAAGGATCCAGGCCGGCACTTTTACCGTCCTGCGCCCGATCATTCAGGCCGTGACCCCAGGGGAGACGGAGCCAGGTTCGGTGCTTCAGATCAGCGGCGCCCACTTCGGCAATACGGCCGGCTCCAAAGACCCCAATACGATGTTCGGCGTCAACGACGTCTTGATCAGCGGCGTGCCGGCCAGGGTGCGCCGCTGGCGTGATGACCGGATCGAAGTCGAAGTGCCGGCCAATGCCGCTTCGGGCGACGTGCTGGTCCGGTTGGCTTCCTCGGACCCCCTGCCGGACGGGTCTTGCTGCGCGCCGGTCGAGTACAGCGTGAGCAATGCGGTCGCCCTCAGCGTCCTGCCCTCCATCCGGGTGGACCCTCTCACCGGTCCGGTGGGCACCAAAGTGGTGCTGTTCGGAAAAGGCTTCGGCGCCGGCAAGAGTCCCGCCGATGCCATCCTGTTCAACGGCCGTCCTGCGACCGTGGCCCAGTGGACGGACCAGCTCATTGTCGCGCATGTGCCGCTCAATGCTGCCAGCGGTCCAATCGTGATCAAGCAAGGATCGGTCGAGCGGACGGTCGGCCAGTTTGCGGTGCGCATGCCCAAGGCCACCGGTCTGTCGCCCGCCAGCGCGCCGATCGGAAGTCTGCTGCGGATCACCGGCGAAAATTTCGGCTTCTATTCGGAAAGCGGCGCCTCACCGTTCGCGTTTGCGGATTTCAACAAGGGTGACAACGGAGTGGAAATCGGCGGGGTGCCGGCCATTATCTATCGCTGGCATGACGACAAAATCGACGTGTGGATCCCCTACAGCGTCAAGAGCGGACCGGTGGTCGTCAAGCGTGGAGCCACTGTGCCCAAGGAAGACGGGACCTGCTGTGCGGAGCGGGGACTGGTGACGACCGAGGCGGGGATTTTTTCCCTCGTGGTCCCCCAGGTGGAGTCCTTTTCTCCGGCGACGGCCGGCCTGGATGAGGTGGTGACGATCAAAGGCTCCGGGTTCGGGAACTTCCTGAAGACCACGGAAGCGACCCAACCTGGCTTGAACGAAGGGGGCCATGACTTCGCTCCCATCAAGCTTGGCGAAAATGTCTCTCGCAGCGAGGTCCTGTTCAACGGTTTGGCCGGCATGATCGTGTCCTGGACCGATACGGAGATCAAGGTTCGAGTGCCCAGACGTCAAATGTTCGGGATTGGGAAGATGAACGAATTCGTGACGGGCGCCATTGCTGGGCCGCTGGTGGTGCGACGAGGGTCCTGGGATTTGTTGCCGGACGGCGCTTGTTGCACTCAAAAACAATGGGTGAGCGTCGAAGCAGGGCAGTTTACGATCCAAGCAAAAGGGCTCCCTGATCCAGGGTACTTCAACAGCCCCGACCAGAAGGGCCGTGAGTGATCCATGGGGACGATGCGGCGATGGCGGAAGGCGAGACTCGTGGGGCCGGCGCTGCTGGCTGCTGTAGCCCTGTTCTGCTTCAACAGTCCTTCAGGGGCTGCCCCGATCGCGGCGATTCCCCAGAAGAGCGGGATCGACGCGACCCTGATGGGGATTTATTTTCTGAATGCAAAGAGCGGTTGGGCGGTGGGAAGCGGCGGCGTCATCGTCCGGACAACCGACGGGGGGAAGCGCTGGAAAGCGGCGCCCAGTTCGACCAACGTTCAGCTCAGCGGCGTGTTTTTTGCCGACGCGATCCATGGCTGGGCCGTGGGGGCCAACGGCACGCTGCTGCATTCCCGTGACGGCGGGGAAAAATGGGAGCCCCAGGCCAGCGGCACTCAGTCGTCCCTCTATGGAGTCTTTTTCCTGAGTCCGGCCCTGGGCTGGGTGGTGGGGGGCGCAGGGACGATTTTGCAGACCGAGGACGGAGGCAGGCACTGGGTCGATCAAACCAGCAGGACGAATGCCACCTTGTATGCCGTTCAGTTTTTGGATCAGCGTAACGGGAAGGCGGTCGGGGCGCTGGGGACGATCCTGTCGACGGAGGACGGAGGCCGTACCTGGTCGGCGCAGGAGACCCAGAGTTCGGCCACGTTTTTTGATGTGTTCTTCGCCGATCCTCTGAACGGGTGGGTCGTCGGCAATGCGGGCGCGATGTTTCAAACCCTCAACGGGGGCGCGCAGTGGGTGGACCGCTCGCTGCCTTGCGCCGGGTCCTGTTCACGGCTCACGGACCTGCTCAGAGTGAGGTTTACCGACGGCAAAGCCGGTTGGGTTGTGGGGGAGCGAGGCACGATTTTCAGAACCACCGACGCAGGCTTTAATTGGGTACTGCAAGAACACTCAAGCAAAGCCTCTCTCTTCGGTCTGAGCTTTCCGGCTGCGGGTCAGGGCTGGGCGGTCGGGGAGCGGGGCACGATTCTGCAGATCACAGCACCGCAATAGCTTTCAGCGATCAGCTCTCAGCGTATCTTCTCGAAGGCTGACGGCTGTCGGCTGATGGCTGAGAACTTCCCACAATTCACCCCAGTTCCCCTAAGCGGCTTTGGATGACCGTCAAGGCCGCGATCGCCGCTGTTTCAGCCCGAAGAATCCTCGATCCCAAAGTCACCGGCAGGAATCCCTGCTGCAACGCCAGGTCGAGTTCATCCCGCCGCCAGCCTCCTTCCGGGCCCACTGCAACGATCACCCTTGTCGCGGCTCCGGCAGGCAAGACGACCCCCTGCAGGCTCGATCCGCTGCTTCGTTCGCTCAAAATGAGCTTTGTGTCCTGGGCCGATTGGCCGGCAAAGAAGGCATCAGCTTTCTGGGGTGCGGTCACGATCGGCACATCCCATCGCTCGGACTGTTGCGCCCCTTCGAACGCGATCCGTTGCCACCGCTCCTGTTGCGCGTCGGAACGGGAAGGGCGTGGCCGAACGATCCCTTGTTCGGTCACCAGCGGAATGAGGGCCGCAACCCCGAGTTCGGTGGCTTTTTGAATGGTCCAGTCCATCCGATCGCCTTTGAGAATCGTCTGCGCGAGGGTGATGGTGGGGCTACCGGGAACCGGGCCGACCCGCTCCTCCACAATCCGGCTGATGATGGCCTGCTTGGTGACCTGGAGGGCTTTTACCAGATATCGTCGTCGCCGTTCGTCGCCGATCCAGAAAGTTTCTCCCTCCGCGACACGGAGGCTGCCGCGGAGATGGTCGCAGAGGGGACCGGTAATCGTGACGGTTCCGCTGGTGACCTGGGTCGAATTGATGAAGAAGACGGGCATCAGGAGACGTTAGGCGTGAAACGTGAGGCGTGAGGGGAGGCGGCTCTCGTCAGGCCTGTCCCCATACCACTCACGGCATTCTAGGTCACTCGAAGTACGTCTTCATCTTGTCGAAAAACCCATCCCCATCCTGATCCATGGTCATGCCGCTTTCTTTCGCGAATTCCGCCAGAAGCGTCTTCTGTGCGGCGGTCAGTTTGGTGGGGATTTGAATCTTGACCTTCATGATCTGATCGCCCGTCTGCTGCCCTTTCAGGCTGGGCACGCCGAGCCCCTTCAGCCGGAAAGCCTTGTCCTGCTGGGTCCCGGCCGGAACCTTGATGACGGTCGTGCCCTTGAGCGTGGGCACCTCCACTTTGCCGCCGAGCGTGGCGGTGACGAAGCTGACCGGAATGTCGCAGAGAATGTCGTTGCCCTTGCGGGAAAAAATATCGTGGGATTGCACCGTCACGGCGACGTAGAGGTCGCCCGGTGGGCCGCCGTTGTCTCCCGGTTCTCCTTCGTTCGCGAGCCGCAGGCGCATGCCCGATTCGATGCCGGCGGGGATATTGACCGAGAGCATGCGTTCGCGACGGACCCGCCGCCGCCCTCGGCAGGTCCCGCAAGGGTCGGTGATGATCTGGCCGGCCCCTTCGCATTGATTACAAGGCCGGCTGATGCTGAAGAACCCCTGCTGGAAACGGAGCTGGCCGGCCCCCTTGCAGCTGGGACAGACCTTGACGGCGTCGGCTGAGCGGGCTCCTGTGCCTTTGCAGTCTGCGCAGGGTTCGGCCCGGGGAATCTTGAGCGTCGCTTCCTTGCCGTACACCGATTCTTCGAAGGACAGTTCCAGGTTGTACTGGAGATCAGAGCCGCGTTCGGCCCGCTGGCCGCCGCGACCGGCCCCGAAAAAGTCTTCGAAAATGTCGTTGAAAACGTCCCCAAACCCGCCTCGCCCGAAGTCGAAGCCTTCCGCCCCGCCGCCGAAACCCTGCTGCGCGCCGGCATGGCCGAACATGTCGTACCGGCGGCGCTTTTCCTGGTCGCTCAGGACTTCGTAGGCTTCGTTGATCTCCTTGAATTTTTCTTCGGCGACTTTCTTGTGCTGTTCCCCGTGCTGAAGGTCAGGGTGATATTGGCGGGCCAGCTTGCGGAAGGCCTTCTTGATCTCGTCGTCGGCCGCGTTGCGGTCGATGCCGAGCGTTTCGTAGTAATCGCGCTTTGCCACAGATGCCATCAGGTGAAAACAATGAACCGGCTCACACCCTGGGGGCGTGAGCCGGCGTGACAGGGTCTCGTGTGTGCTTACTTCTTGTCCTTGTCGACTTCCTCGAATTCGGCATCGACCACTTTCTCATCGGTCTTGGCCGAGCCGCCTCCGTTGTCCTGGCCGCCCTGATTGGCGCCGTCCCCGGTGCCGGCCGTCCCAGATCCGGCGGAGGCTTTCTTGTACATCTCCTCGGCCAGCTTGTGCGAGGCGGTCGTTAACGTCTGCGTCGCCGACTCGATGGCGGCCGGGTCGTCGCCTTCCATGGCCTTGCGGAGCTCGGCGATGGCTTCCGTGATCCGGTTCTTGTCGTCCTCGCCGATCTTGTCCCCATGTTCGGTCAGGTTCTTCTCCGTGCCGTAGATCAGGTTGTCCGCCTGATTCCTGGCTTCGGCCACCCGTCGCCGCTTTTTATCGTCGTCCGTGTGGGATTGGGCTTCCTTGACCATCTTCTCGATCTCGTCCTTGCTGAGCCCGCTGGAGGCGGTGATCTTGATGGACTGTTCCTTCTGCGTGCCCAGATCCTTGGCGGCGACGTGCACGATCCCGTTGGCGTCGATGTCGAAGGTCACCTCGATTTGCGGCACGCCTCGGGGAGCGGGCGGGATGCCGACCAGATCGAACTGGCCCAACAGTTTGTTGTCGTTCGCCATTTCGCGTTCGCCCTGGAAGACCCGGATCGTCACCGCGCTCTGGCTGTCGGCGGCTGTCGAGAAGGTCTGGCTCTTCTTGGTGGGGATGGTCGTATTGCGCTCGATCAGATGCGTGAAGATCCCGCCCAGCGTTTCGATGCCGAGCGTAAGGGGCGTGACATCCAGCAGGAGGACGTCCTTGACCTCGCCCTTCAGCACGCCGCCCTGGATGCCGGCTCCGATCGCCACGACTTCGTCCGGGTTGACGCCCTTGTGCGGCTCCTTGCCGAAGAACTCCCGAACTTTTTCGATGACCTTGGGCATGCGAGTCATGCCGCCGACCAGCACCACCTCGTTGATGTCCTTTGCGGTCACGCCCGCATCGGTCAACGCCTTCTTGCAAGGCTCGATCGTGCGCTGGATCAGATCATCCACCAGTTGCTCCAGCTTGGCCCGCGTCAGCTTGATGACCAGGTGCTTGGGGCCGCTGGCGTCGGCGGTGATGAAGGGGAGGTTGATCTCGCTTTCCTGGGAGGAGGACAGCTCGATCTTGGCCCGCTCCGCCGCTTCCTTCAGGCGTTGAAGGGCCATCCGGTCCTTCCGCAGGTCGATGCCTTCCTGCTTCTTGAACTCATCCACCAGCCAATCCATTACGCGTTGGTCGAAGTCGTCGCCGCCCAGGTAGGTGTCGCCGTTCGTGGATTTGACTTCGAACACGCCCTCGCCGATTTCCAGGATGGAAATGTCGAAGGTGCCGCCGCCCAAGTCGTACACCGCGATGCGCTCATCCTTCTTCTTGTCCAGGCCGTAGGCCAGCGACGCGGCGGTCGGCTCGTTGATGATGCGAAGCACGGTGAGGCCTGCGATCTGTCCGGCATCTTTGGTCGCCTGGCGCTGGCTGTCGTCGAAGTACGCCGGCACCGTGATGACGGCCTCGGTCACCTTTTCGCCCAGGTAGTCCTCGGCGGTCTGCTTCATCTTCTGGAGGATCATCGCCGAAACTTCGGAGGGGCTGTAGCGTTTGCCGCGAATCTCGACATGCGCGTCCCCGTTGTTCGCTTCCACGACCTTGTACGGCAGGCGTTTGGCGGCCTCCTGCACCTGGCGGCTGCTGAATTTTCGGCCCATCAACCGCTTGACCGAGAAAATCGTGTTTTCCGGGTTGGTGATGGCCTGACGCTTGGCGATCTGGCCGACGAGCCGCTCCCCCTTGTCCGTGATACCCACAACCGAGGGGGTCGTGCGGCTGCCTTCGGCGTTGGCGATGACGACAGGATCCCCGCCGCTCATGACGGCCACGCAGGAGTTCGTCGTGCCCAAATCAATGCCGATGACCTTGCCCATGGTATGCTCTCCTTCCTCAAAAAAAACGGGACGTCAACCGGTGCGCGGCCGTTTGTCTACGCCGTGCCGGTTGAAGAATGCTCCTGGTTGCTTGTCGGAGCGCTGGCCACCGTGACCATGGCCGCCCGCAACATCCGTTCGTGCAAGAGATACCCCTTTTGAAATTCCTCGACGACCGTATTGTCCGCAGCGCCCACGGACTCCACCCGAGCCACGGCTTGGTGCCGGGCTGGATCAAATTGCTCACCGACGCTGGTGATCTGGCGAACACCGGCTTTGGCCAGCAGGTCCATGAACTGCTTGAGCGTAAGCTCGACGCCTTCAATCAGACTGCCGGTCTTGGCTCCTTCCTTGGGAGCCTCTTTGGCGGCTTTGATCGCCCGCTCAAGATTGTCGATAATCGGCAACAGATCTTTCAGCAAGCTTTCATTGGCGAAGCGGGCATAGTCCCGCTGGTCTTTTTGCGCCAACCGTTTATAGTTCTCGAATTCGGCAGCCAGCCGTAAATGTTTGTCGTGGAGGGCCTGGGCTTCTTCCGTTTTTGAGGCCAAGGCTTGTTTCAAGTCATCGTCTGAGCCTTGCCGCTCTCCCCCCCCCTTCTCCGGGGGGAAGTCCCCGGCAGGGATAGAATCTAACTCATTGATAGAACTTGATTTTTCTTTGTCTTTGTTCACGAGATGCACCAACCCTGGGCTGAGATAGCCACAGGCACCATAAAGTCAACGGGGAGGCTCAATTTTGTTCAAGACTTAGGGGTGGCTGACGGGGGTGAGGCAAGAGAGCCTGTATTCCTGTTGTCTGAAGTCCGGTCTCAGGTTTTGGTTTGGCCTCTGGTACGGCGATGAAGCAGCTCCAGCCCTTCCAGCGTCAGATAGGGCCTGACTTCCTGAATCTTGCGGGAGCAGGGGGCAAGTAGCGAGGAAAATCCACCGGTTGCGACCACCAATGACTGTTGTCCAGATTCATCCTGAAGCCTGGCGATGAGATCATCCACCATGGAAGCATGCCCGTAAATCAGTCCGGACTGAATGCTGCTGACGGTATCCCGACCGATGACGGTCTTGGGCTGGAGCAGGGTAACTTTTGGCAGTTGGGCGGTTCTGGCGGAGAGTACCTCGGCCCCAATGCCGAGACCGGGTGCGATGGCACCGCCTAGGAAGTCGCCTCGCCCGGTAATGACGGAGAAAGTGGTGGCGGTGCCCAAGTCCACCACGATGAGGCTGGTCTTGTACCGGTCATAGGCGGCAGCGGCGTTGACCAGGCGGTCGGCCCCGAGTTCGCGCGGATCGGCATAGTGAAGCGTGAGGCCCGTATCCATGTCGGAGGATACGACCAGCGGCTTGCGGTGGGACAGATCCTTTGCCATCTGCTCGAAAGCCGGGAGCAATGCGGGGACGACACTGCAAAGGATCGCATCGTTAATTGCTTCTGCGGACCGGCCGACGTTCCGGAGATGATGGGCCAGCAAGTTCCCATAGTCTCCTGCGGTCCTTGCTGGATCGGTATCCGAGCGCCAATGACCGATCAGGGTCTGCTGCCGGAACAGACCCCAGACGACGTTAGAGTTGCCGATATCGATGGTCAGCAGCATTCTTAGTTCGTGAGGTGTGAAAGGTGAAACGTGAAAGGGAGGGTGAAACGCATCGCAAGAAGGGGTGTCGTTTCACTGCTTACCTTTCACCTTTTACGTTCTGCTAGCGCAGGTGGATCACGTCTCCGGCGCGCACCTCGATCGTGCCGCCTCCGGAAGCCGGATCGCGGACGATACGAAGCGAGCCATCCGGCGCGATGGAATCGGCCAGCCCTTCGATGGTCTGTCCTTCAGAGAGGGAGACCCTGACTCTTCGCCCTAGCGTTGAACAGAGCCGGGCATATTCGCTCAGAAATGTATCGGGGGGCCTGGTCAGCAGGGTTTCGGAGTAGAGCTCAAGTTCCAAGAGGATGGACGCCAAGAGCGAGGCCCGGTCGCATGGACGGCCGGTCTCGGCGGCGATGGAGGTGGCGATATCGCGGATGTCCTCCGGAAATCCTTCTCTGCTGCCGTTGACGTTGAGCCCGATTCCGACGACGACGAAGGTCGTGGATGGGCCGGACAGGCTGCTTTCGCAGAGCAGCCCGCCTAGTTTGCGGTCTCCGGCCAGGATATCGTTCGGCCACTTGAGCAAGGGTTTAAGATCAGCCACCCGCTGTATGGCCCTGGCGACCGCCACGGCCGACAGGAGCGGAATTACTGAGAGCCATCCGGTCAGATTGTCAGCTGGTTGGTTCCGCAGGATCACGGAACAATAGAGATTGTCTCCTGGCGGCGAATACCAGCTGCGCCCCAACCGTCCCTTGCCCGCGGTCTGTGTCTCAGCCACAAGAACGGTGCCGTCCGGGGCTCCCTGCTGGGCCAGTTTCATGGCTTCATGGTTGGTCGAAGTGGTTTCCTGCAACACATGCAGGGTGCGGCCGAATCGCTTGGTGCGCAAGAGGGCTTGGATCGCTTCTCGGGTCAGAGGCTGGGCGAGAGGGGAGGCCATTGGCTTACCGTCCTTGTTTGCGAGGTTGTCCGGGAAGGCGGAGAGGCAGGATATCCATGCTGAGGTCGGCCGCCGGGGCCGAGTGGGTCAAGGCGCCGATGGAAATGAAGTCCGCCCCGGCCTCGGCCATTTCGCGAACATTCTGAAGGGTGACCCCTCCGGAGACCTCCGTCAAGGCTCTGCCGTGGATGAGCGCGACCGCTTTCCGCACGAGGGACGGCGTCATGTTGTCCAACAGAATCACGTCGGCCTCCCCGCGCAAGGCCTCCCGCGTTTGCTCGAGGGTCTGAACTTCGACGCTGATCCGGAGTCCATGCGGCGCGTGCTTGCGAGCGAGCATGCAGGCCTGGGCGATGCCGATGTGTCGGCCTTGCAACAGCAGCAGATGGTTGTCCTTAATCAAAATGCCGTCCCCCAGGGAGTGCCGATGGTTCTGCCCTCCGCCCAGTGTCACGGCCCATTTCTGCAAGATACGCAGTCCGGGCGTGGTTTTTCTCGTATCCAGGATCGTGGCGCGACCGCCGCGGACGGCGTGGCAAAACTGTCCGGTCAAGGTGGCGATGCCAGACAGGTGTTGGAGGAAGTTCAGAGCCACCCGCTCCGCCATCAGGAGCGAACGGGCGTCGCCCTGGACCGTGAGCACGATCTGACCCTTCTTGACCGGGGTTCCGTCTTTGAGCGCCCGGACGACCCGCATTCTGGGATCCACCGTCGTGAAGACTTCCCGCGCCACGGCCATCCCGGCAAGGACGAGTTTCTGATGAGCCGTGACGGTGCCGCGGGCCGGGATCGGGGCGGGAAAGAGGGCGGCGGTCGTCACGTCGCCCCAGGCGAGATCTTCGTCCAGGGCCCGGCGGATCGCCGTTCGAATCTGCTCGGTTGAGGGAACAGGCATCTAATCCTTGGCTGGTATCATGGCGCGCAACTGCGTTTCGCTGCTGGTGAGCAATCGGCTTTCCTGCTCAAGGATTCTGACGCGATCGCGGTGTTCGTGAATGACTTCGCTCGGAGCTTTTGCAGTGAACTCGGCATTGCCGAGCTTGCCTTCGATCCGTTTTGCTTCCTGGCGATTCTCTTTGTGCTGCTTCTGAAGTTTTTGGAGCACGCTCTCGAGATCGACCTCTCCTTCCACGGCCAACCCAGCCGAGATCCCTTCCGTGACCAGGCGAAGCACCTTGTCGGTCGGCCATGTGTCGATGGCGGTCAACTGCACCGTGCCGCGACTGAGGTGTTCGAGACAGGCGTGAAGATCCTTTAATCGTGTGCAGTGTTCCTCTCCTACCGCCGCTCCGTAGAGGGTGACTTTCTTGCTCGGTTGATAATTGAGCAAGGCTCGTCCGGTTCGTACCGTCGTCACGAACTGTTCCAGAACGGCGAAGGACGCTTCGGCGTCCTTGGAGTCCCGGTCAGGGCTCGGACTCGGGTAGGGCTGGGTGACGATGCTGTCCCCTTCGTGCGGGACCGTCTGCCAGACTTCCTCCGTGAGAAAGGGCATGAAGGGGTGGAGCAAGCGCAACAGCGTTTCGAACGACTCGAGAAGGGTCTGCCTGGTCCGGCCGGCCTCGGGCGATTCCTTATCCTGGAGAGAGGGTTTCACCAGCTCCAGGTACCAGTCGCAGTACTCGTGCCAGATGAATTGATAGAGCCGGCTGGCCGCTTGGTCGAACCGGTACTGTTCCAGGGACGTGTTGACGTCCCGGATCGTGTGGTTCAGGCGGCTCATGATCCAGCGGTCGGCAAAGGATCGGGCGGCGAGCGGGGCCATAGCTCTGGGTCCGTCTATATGCATCAGGATGAACCGGGCGGCGTTCCAGATCTTGTTCGCAAAATTGCGGTAACCTTCGATCCGCTCCTCGGCCAGTTTGATGTCGCGGCCAGGCGAGGCCATGGAGGCCAGGGTAAACCGCAAGGCGTCGGTGCCGTACCGGTCCATCACGCTCAAGGGATCGATCACGTTCCCTTTGGACTTGCTCATCTTCTGGCCTTCCGCGTCCCGGACCAGGGCATGGATGTAGACGTCGCGGAACGGAACCTGGCCCGTGAATTTGAGTCCCATCATGATCATGCGGGCGACCCAAAAGAACAAAATGTCCAGGCCGGTGACGAGGGTGGACGTCGGGTAGAAGGTTTTGAGTTCGGGGGTCTGCTCAGGCCAGCCCAGAGTTGAAAATGGCCAGAGGGCCGACGAAAACCAGGTGTCCAGCACGTCCGGGTCCTGAAGGAAATCGCTCCCGCCGCAGGTCGGACAGCCGGTCGGCTGGGTCCGCATGACCAGGGGCGTGGCATTCGACAGGATCGTGACGCGTTTGCGCGAAGCCTTGGGCAGGGCTTGCGCCTCGGTCGTGGCCATGCCTTCGTGCGCGGTTTCCAGAATCGCATCGGCGTTGCAAGAGCGGCAATACCAGGCGGGAATCTGGTGGCCCCACCAGATTTGCCGCGAAATGCACCAGTCTTTGATGTCGCGCATCCAGCCGAGATAGTTGTTGGTCCAGGCCTCCGGAATCAGACGGATGCGGCCGTCCTCCACCGCCTTGATCGCCGGCTCCGCCAGCGGCTTGATCTTGACGAACCACTGGGGCGAGAGGTAGGGCTCGACCACAGTCTTGCATCGGTAGCACTTGCCCAGTGCCATCTTGTGGGCTTCGACGGTTGCCAGCAGCCCTCGTTCCTGCAGGAGCGCCTCGATCTTCGGCCTGGCTTGGTTGACGCGCAGCAACTCGACGGCCTCAATGACCGCTTGCTCCACCGCGGCGGCCCGCAATCCGACAGGATCGAGGCGGGCCTGGTGATCCAGAATCGGCAGGCGTGGAAGGCCGTGCCGTTCGCCGGCCTCGAAGTCGTTAAAGTCGTGCGCGGGCGTAATCTTGACCACGCCGGTGCCGAACTCCCGATCCACCAGAATCGGGTCGCCGACGATCGGGATCGTCCGTTGGGTCAAGGGCAAGCGAACCTGCTTGCCGATGAGATGCTTGTAGCGGGGGTCGTCCGGATGCACCGCTACGGCCGTGTCGCCCAGCAGCGTCTCCGGCCTGGTCGTGGCGACGATTAATTTGGTCTGTGGATCGTCGGCCAGCGGATAGTAGATGTGATAGAGCTTGCCGGACGTTTCCTCGTGCTCGACTTCGATGTCCGACAGGGCCGTGAGACATCGGGGGCACCAGTTGATCAGCCGTTCACCCCGGTAGATCAGGCTCTCTTCGTGAAGGCGGACAAAGACCTCGCGGACCGCCAGGGAGAGGCCCTCATCCATCGTGAAGCGCAGCCGGTCCCAATCGCAGGACGCGCCCAACCGTTTCAGCTGTTGGATGATGATGCCGCCGGACTGGGCCTTCCAGTCCCAGACCCGCCGGATAAACGCGTCGCGGCCAAGGGCTTCCCGCGAGGTGCCCTCGGCCATCAGCTGCCGCTCGACGACGTTCTGCGTGGCGATGCCGGCATGGTCCGTTCCGGGCATCCAGAGGGTATTGCGCCCCTGCATGCGTCGCCAGCGGATCAGAATGTCCTGCAAGGAGTTGTTCAGCGCGTGGCCGACGTGCAGAGAGCCGGTGACGTTGGGAGGCGGAATGACGATGGTGTAGGGTGTTTGCGGACGGTCGGCGGAGGCGCGGAAGTAACCCCGGTCGATCCAGAACCGGTACCACCGCTCTTCGACCTGCTTGGGCTCATAGGTCTTCTCGAGTTGCCGGGAGGCCATCAAATAACGCCACGATCATAAAGGTGGAGAGGCTGCGTTTACGTGGGGCGCATCTTAACATGCCCCTCCGGCACCGGCAAGGCGCCGCCGTGCCCGGCGCCAGCGCGCGTGCGTCCTTTCCTGTGTAAATCGCTTGTGCGAGAGAAGAGGAGTGTGCTATACATCGCGCCGTTTGGATACGTGATACGTGTGGTCAACCAGGAGATCGTGGGCTATGGCACGAGGACGCGAGAAAGATCGGAAGGTTCGGAAGAAGCACCGCAAGAACATCAAGCGGGTGAAGGGGTTAGCCAAAGCCAGGAAGGCCAAGCGCGCGAAGCGCTAGGGCTCATTCGGGCAGGGCCGGAATCCCTTGGTTCTCGGTTTCCTGTCGGTTGTCCTCCCGCCATCTGCCGTTGGGGGCGTTCCGCTCTTCAGGTCCCTTGGCTCGTGCCGTCGAGCGGCTGTTCGGCCAAGCGCTTATCCAGTAGTTCCCGCAGCAGTCGTTCCGTGATGTCGGTCACGCGTTCCTCAATCATGGGTTTAAGGTCCGCGATCAGTTGGTGGGAGATGTCCGGCAAGGCCTGCTGCACCGCTTCCATGGCGATCAATGTCATGTCTTCACGCGGATAGGCCAGGGCAATCTGGCTCGGCAACTCGGTCTGCAACAGGCGCGGCAGCTGCCGGCCGACTTCACGAGCAACCACGTCAGCCAGAGCCGCCGATTCCGATGGCGTCGTCTGGGCGTGCCGTGCCGAATTTCGCTCTTTGGGATCGGCCAAACTCAGGCCGAGTTCAGTGCAGAGTTGCCGGACGGTCCGGAGCAGGTCATCGAGTTGGGGAGGTTTGTGGACGAACGATTTGACTCCGAGAAAGCGCAGCTCCGCCTCGTCGAACTGGTCTTCCGAAGTGATCAGCGCCATGATCGGCGGGGAGGGGGCAAGTTCCATCCCTGCCAGCCGCTCACAGAACGAAATGAACGTGGCGCCGGTCAGCCGGTAGTCCGTAATTACCAACGCTGGTTTGAGTCGTCCGATCGCATCCAGCGCCGTCACGGCATCCTTGAAGCAGACAGCGTCCAAGCCCAGGGACAGGCTGGTTTGCTCGACCATGCGCTGCACCGCTGAGTCCGCATCAACCAGCAGCAGTCGTGTAGGCACCGAACCTCCTAATTTTATTGGAGTATCGGCAAGCTAGCAGAGGCCCCTCTGCTTGTCAAGAAACCGGCCCCGTCCGGAGGTTTTGACTTCGTTTCAATCCTGTCGCTACAATTCTCGCATCCCACAGTCAACGCCATGCAAGGATGGACCTGTGAGCCGAATCAAAGTCGTGTTTTTTGATGCAGCCGGCACTCTGTTTCACGTCAAGGGCTCGGTGGCCGAAGTGTATCTGTCCCACGCCGAGCCGTTCGGCATACGCCGGACACCCGAACTGACGCAGGCCGTCAATGACGCGTTCAAGCGTGCGTTCCATGATGCCCCGCCGCCGCTCTTTGCCGTGAGCGATCCGGTCGAACTGAAACAATGCGAGCGGCTCTGGTGGTTCGACATCGTCCACAATGTGTTCTACCGGGTGGGGATGTTCGAGGGATTCGACGACTACTTCGACCGGGTCTACGAAGCCTTTGCCGGCCCCCAACATTGGGCGCTCTACCCGGATACGCTGGCTACGTTAAAAAGTCTGAAGGAGCAAGGGTTCGAGCTCGGCATCATTTCCAACTTCGACACCAGGCTCTTTACCGTCCTCAAGGGGCTGGGCCTGACCGATCTGTTCGATACCGTCACGATCTCCAGTCTGTCGCGCGCGGCCAAGCCGGCCCCGAAAATCTTTCGTCTGGCGCTCGACAAACATGCCGTGGATGCGGAAGAGGCGGTTCATGTCGGGGATAGTCTGAAAGACGACTTGGAAGGGGCCCGCGCGGCCCGTCTGACAGGGCTGCTCCTGGATCGCGAGGGAGTCCACCAGGGGCAGTCGACGACGATCAAGGGGCTGGATGAGGTGCCGGGGGCAATCACCTGGTTGTAAGCGGGCTACAGCAGGAGCGGGACGGTTTCAGCTGCCCTGCCACCGATCATAAGGTCCACCATGGCCGACTGGGGCTGCTCCTCCAGGTTGATCTCGATCACGAAGGCCCCGGCGGCTTTGGCGATGCCCGAAAACGAGGCGGCCGGGTTCACCACCCCCGAGGTGCCGATGATCAGCAGGACTTCGCAGGAGGCGACGGCTTCCATGCTCCGGTCCAAAGCGTCTTCTTCCAGCGCTTCGCCGAACCAGACAATATGCGGCCGCACCAAACCATGGCAGGCTCGGCAGTGGGGCAGAATGGCGATCGGCACGTCCCGGTTTTCCTCAACTTGTCGGCAAGCGGTGCAGCGGACCTTCCAGATGTTGCCGTGAATCTCCAAGAGCTTGTTCGATCCTGCGGCCCGGTGCAGGCCGTCCACGTTCTGCGTGATCAGCAGGAACCGTTCGTGTCGTTGTTCCAGCTCCACCAGCGCCCGATGCCCCGCGTTCGGCTGCTTGGTCGCGATCAATTCCCGACGCCAGTTGTACCATTCCCACACGAGACGGGGATCGCGTGCAAAGGCGTCCGGCGTGGCCAAGTCCTCGGCCCGAAAATTGCGCCAGAGCCCGTCCGCGCCGCGGAATGTGGGAATGCCGCTGTCGGCTGAGATGCCGGCGCCGGTGAGCACGGCGATGGAACGGGCGCGGGCAAGCCTGGATTTGGCTTCGAGAATAGAGGGCGATGATGCCATGGCGCTATTATAGCGACTTTGCCCCTCACAAGGCGCGTGCTATAGTGATCAAACAGAACCGTCGCGAAGTCGGAAAGTCTTAAAGTCTGAAAGTTTTTGACTTTATGACTCAGGGACTTTCCAACTTGATAGACTGAGGCTACGTGATGCAACAGATCATGGTCGTCGGCGCCGGGTCCGTCGGCGGCTTCTTCGGCGCCCACCTGGCCAAACAGAATCCCAACGTTTCGTTCCTGCTGCGGCCGCGCACCTTGCGGGCCGTTCAGGCGAACGGATTGACGATCCGGAGCGCCTCCGGAACGTTCACCGTCCGGCCGCCCTGCGCCTCCGACCCTCGCGAGCTGCCCAAACCCGATCTCATCATTCTCGCCGTCAAGGCGTATGATTTGGATGCCACGTTGGATCAGCTCGAGCCGGTCTTGACCGACCGGACGGTCCTGCTCACGCTTCAGAACGGCGTGGATGTGGAGGATCGGCTTCTGAGTCGCCTCAAGCGGGATTGCGTCGTAGGCGGGGTCGCGTTCATTTATTCCAAAATCGTCGAGCCGGGCGTGATCGAACATTACAAGCGTGGCGCTGTGTCTATCGGCGAGCTGATGGGGAACAAGAGTCCGCGGCTCCTGGCGATCGCCGACTTGTTCAAGCAGGCGGGCGTCCCCTGCCATCTGATGGACGACATCCGCCGCGCCAAGTGGGAAAAGATGTGCTGGAACTGCGTCTTCAATCCCCTGACGGTCTTGATCAACGATCGGATCGCGAAAGCCCTGGATCATCCGGAAATGCTGCCGGTGATCCGCCAGATTGTCGGGGAAGTGGCGGCGGTCGCGGCCACGCTGAAAGTTCCGTTGAGCGAGGATATCGCCGACAAGGTGGTACGCTGGTCCCAGGAGATCAGGGACATCCACACTTCCATGTACGACGATTGGAAGGCCGGCCGGCCGACAGAGATCGATACCCTCAACGGCCATATCGTCACACTGGGGCATGAGCTGGGCATTCCGGTCCCGTTGAACGAAGCCCTCACGGCGACGATCAAGGTGATCACGGAGCGCGAACGGAGCGGGCCGGGAATCCTCAGGATCGACGGGGACGTCATTCAACCGATTCAGCTCGGCCTGGATGCCATTGCCAAGCTTCCAGCCGAGCATCAAGTGCCGGATGTGAACAGGCTTGCGTCAGGGTTTAAGGGAAGAGGCGTGCGGGTCAAGGGTTTGCTCGAAGTGCCGGCCTTGGCCATCGGCGCCGACCATGTCACGTTCCATTCCCTGGACGGCAAGTTTGCCGCCTGCCTGACCATTGCCCAGGCGGTGGAACATGGGATATTAATCTACGAATTGGACGGAGCCCCGCTTCCGGAACAAAAAGGCGGCCCGTTCCGGCTGATCGCGCCGGGCCTCGGGGACCTCTGCGCCAATGTCAAAGGGGTCGGGCGCTTACAGGTTTCCAAAGGGCCGGGGAGGGACACCAGGCCATCCGTGAACTGCGACCCTCAGCCATCTCCGTCAAGTTGAGGACATCGCTCGCTGCGGCACGCGACCATGGCTATCCTCCCAGACCCAATGTCTCACACTCCGCCGGGAACAGCCCGGCTCTCCAAATCGAAATACCTCTCCGGATTGCAATGTCAGAAACGGCTCTATCTGGAAATCCATGCGCCGACCTTGGCGACCGCCCCAGACGAACAGACCCAGGCGATCCTGGACATGGGAACGGAAGTCGGCGAACTGGCCCGCCGGCGTTTCCCCGGCGGCGTCCTGGTGACGGCCGACCATCGCCATCCGACGGAGGCATTGCGCCAGACCGCCGCCTTGCTCGCCGATCCGGCGGTGCCGGCGATATTCGAGGGGGCTCTGGAATATGACCGGGTCCTGGTTCGCGTAGATATCCTCGAACGGGTCGCGTCGGCTTCCGGCGGCCCGGACGCCTGGCGCCTCATCGAGGTGAAATCCTCGAGCCGGGCGAAGGACATCCACGTCAGCGATCTGGCGATTCAAGCCCATGTGTTGCGGGGGGCGGGTCTCACGCTGGACGGCACGTGGCTCATGCATATCAATACGCAGTATGTTTATCCGGGAGGCCCCCTGGATTTGACGCAGCTGTTTTCCCTGCAAGACCTCTCCACTCAGGTCGCCGCGCTGGAACCGGACGTCGCCCCGCGCCTGGCCCGGATGAAAACCATGTTGCAAGCGCCGATCCCGCCTTCCATCGAGCCGGGCCGTCACTGCCACCAGCCCTATGATTGTCCCTTCTGGGACCATTGCACGAAAGAGAAACCGGCCCGCTGGATTTATCACTTGCCGGGAAACGCGCAGACGGTCGAGCGGCTGGTCCGTCAGGGCGTCGAGACCATTGATGCCATTCCGCACGACGTCAAGCTCTCGTCCGTGCAGCGCCGCGTCAAGGACAATGTCGAATGGGTCGATGCGCGCCTGAACGACGCGCTCTCGTCCGTCCGCTTTCCCGTCCATCACCTCGACTTTGAAACGTTCATGCCCGCCATTCCGAAATTCCCGATGACCAGGCCCTATCAGACCATTCCGACGCAATGGTCCAATCACATCGAGACGCAAGATGGGCAGGTCAGGCACGAGGCCTATCTCTGCCGCAATCCGGACGATCCGCGTGAAGAGTTTGCGGTCACCTTGCTCGAATCCCTCGGGCGAGAGGGCAGCATTTGCGTCTACTCCGATTATGAGCGGACCGTGCTGCAGCGGCTGGCCGACGCCTTGCCGTCGCTGAGGGCCGATCTCGCGCAGGCCATGGCCCGCTTGTGGGATTTGCTCACGATCGTCAAAGCGCATTATTACCATCCCGCGTTTGGCGGCTCCTTTTCGATCAAGTCCGTCTTGCCCGCCTTGGTGCCGGACCTGAGCTACCAGGATCTGGAGATCAGGGAAGGGGGCACCGCCGCCCGGGCCTACCAGCAGATGGCCTTCGAAGAAACCGATTGGGTGGAGAAGGAACGATTGCGGGACGCGTTGTTGCAATATTGCGAACGGGACACGCTGGCCATGGTGGCGGTCCGCAAGGCCCTGGCGGTTCGGGCCATGGAGGCAAGGCATGACTGAACGCAGCCTGACATGCAAAGCCTGTGACGGTCGCTGGCCATCACAGGATCATCGGATCGCCGATCTTGGCCTGACCGTGGCTTATCTGTTTGAAGACCAGTTCTTTCCCGGTTGGACCGTGATGGTCCTCAAACGACATGCGAGGGAGTTGTATGAGCTGACCAGAGAAGAACGCAGCCAGGTGATCGAGGAGGTGGCCGCCATGGCCCGAGTGCTGGCGGAGGAGTTCCATCCGGTGAAGGTCAACTACGGGCTGCTCGGGAATCAGCTTCCGCATATCCACTGGCACGTCATCCCCAGGCTGGCCGACGATCCGGTGCCGCTCGACGCGGTTTGGGGCCATCCCCACCAGCCCACACCTCTGAGCGAACAAGCCAGAACGGACCTCCTCGCGAAACTGCAAGTAGCCCTCCGAGGCTGACAGGCACAGCCTCCCTCGCATCCGTTGCCCCTTGGCAAAGCGCCGGAGGGTAGGGGCAATCGTTTCCATTGCTTCCGGGACATTTTACCTGCCGGTTTGGGAGCAATGTCCCTTCAGGCCTCGTCGGCCTCTGTGCGCCCTCCATCATGTTGGGCGGAAGACCCATTGCGGGTGGGACGATTCACCGGCTGTGCCATCGACGGATCGCGGGTGCGGCGACGCCTAGGAGGAGGCGGCCCTCACTTCTTTGGCAGCATATCGATAAAGTTCGGCTGGCTGCAAAACCAGCCGGCAAACGCCGTCTTGGCGTAGGTGCCGGCGATATCGGTGAGTCGGTGTTCCAGCGAGTCGTCGATTCGAAAAATAATGGCATCGCCGAATCCCGTGTTGGCCACCTCGTGTATGACCTCGCCCGAAGACACGTTGCGTAATTGCAAGACTCCGCCCGAATAGATCTCCCTGCTCAAATTGACACTCATGGCGATCATGCGATGATCGCTACAATCGTCATGCCAGGAATCATAGTGGTTGTGTCCCGGGACGACACGGTAGACCCTTCCGGAGAAGCATCCTATCGGGGCGCAGCCGGTAATCTGGCGAATGATCTGGAAGAGCCGGGGATCGTTGGCAAGCAGATGCAGCAAGCCCCATGAGGTGCCACGCCGCAAGCGCCACTCCAGCCCCCAGGGTTGCCCCGTTTCCGCATTGACATCGGTAAATTCATCGAAGGCCGTCTGCTCGATCTGGCGCTGGATGAATTGCAGGAGGGAAGGCTCCAGCAGTTGCGGGAGTCGAACGCAGTGCTGCCGGTCGAAGAGTTGTCGCAGGTCATCCAATTCTTCAGGAGAATAGGTGCAGATGGTGCTGGAGCGTGTGAGTTGAATCATGACCGCCTGCGTGAGGGGATGCTCAGGCCGCCAGGCATTTAATCCACAGACTGCCGACTTGCAAGCTCGATGTAACAACATCCCAAGATGCTGGAGGTGTTTCTCCGGTCGCGCGAATCATGAGCGCGGCTGGCTCAGCAAGCTTGGCATGGCGGAAGAACGTCGCGCAGCGACACCTTCTCATGGGGATGGAAATCATCGCACGCTGGTACAACTGGCGCGCCATTGCCCGGTGCGAAGTGAGATTCGCTGCGGATCGCCGCTGAGCGCGGCTCCCGCCAAACAAGTTCGGGGTGGCGGAGAGGGTGGGATTCGAACCCACGGTCCAGTTGCCCAGACAGCAGTTTTCGAGACTGCCCGATTCGGCCACTCTCGCACCTCTCCTCCGATTACATGACAAAAGGGAGTCATCCAGCTCGTTCACTCACTCCGTCGCGCAGGCCGCGAAAAAACGCCTGCATCAACTCCTGACTTTCCCGCTCGAGGACCCCGCCCACGACCTGCACGCGATGGTTCAGGCGCCGTTCATCCGGCAGGTTGAACACAGATCCGCAGGCGCCGGCTTTGGGGTCCTTGGTGCCGAAGACCAGCCGGGAGATGCGGGACTGGATGATGGCGCCGGCACACATGGAACAGGGCTCGACCGTGACATACAGGGTCGTCCCGGTCAGCCGCCAGCTCCCGAGCTTGGTCGCGGCCTCCCGGATGGCCACTACTTCCGCATGGGCGGTCGGGTCCTGCCAGATCTCCCGAAAATTATGAACCTGGGCCAGCACCTGTCCATCGAGCACCAACACGGCGGCGATCGGCACTTCGCCGAGCGCCGGTGCCAGTCTGGCCTGCTCCAACGCCAGCTGCATATATTCAAGGTCTTTGTCGGCGATAAAACTCATCGGCGGTCACACGGCTCCCCTCGTCTTCAGCGGGCGCTATCTTAACACAGCCACCCCGTACGGAGAAGCCCTAGCGGTCCTTAGCGATGGAAGAATTCAAATTCGACTCGGAGTTGGATGGCCGTGTAGCGTTGCACCAAGCCGGCACGGTCGATCGGTTGATCCTCCTCGTGGTAGAGGCTGATCTCCGCGTCCCTCCAGCGCAGGGCGAGGCCGGTGATCCAATCCATCTCGGAGGGCCGGATTGCGTGGCCGCTGGTCCGGTCCGTGAAAAAGTTTGTGTCCACGAACAATACGACCAGGTTCCGGTAAAGGTCGATGTCCGCATGGGCGACGTACCGGTAGAGGGCGCGGCCGGTATTGTCGGGCCGGGCGAAGTAGCTTTGGTTGTAGAACAGCCAGCCCGCGCCCGCGTAGGCGGAGATGTTCTGTTTGGGGAACACCGAGCGCCACCAGGACCACTGGTTTGCCTCGGTCATGCGGTAGGTGAGCAACGTGTCCCCGTAGGTCTGCTTGAGGCCGCTCCGGTCCAGCGGCGCGTCCTGCTCGTACTGCACCCGCCAGCCCAGGTTGTTCCAGGAGCCGGTGAAGGCGTACGTCTGGTCCCATTCCGTCAGGATGATCCATCCCTTCTTGCGGTCCGAGAAGAAATTCTGGTCCGTATAGAACTGGAGGTATTCCTTGTAGAGATCCGTTTCCAGATGGACCATGTGCCGGAGACCGGCTAAACCGGTATTGTCCGGCCGGGCGGCAAAGGTGGGATTATCCACGAGAACCGACGAGAGGAGGTAGCCGCGAACCCAATGCTCCTCCTTCTCCTCTGAATGGGCGACCCCTTCTTCCTGTACCTCGCCGATGGCAGGGAGGGGGCGGCCGTATTTCTCAAGCGCCACAGCGGGGTTGGGACAGGCGAGGAGGCAGAGGCAGAGCCATCCGGCATGCCACGCCGGTCCGATAATCCGCCCTGTTCCCTTGCCCATCCACACGATATCCTCGGTTGTCCTGCCGCCGCCAGCCGGCCCGACTGTCTTGTTGCGCCTGGTTCATGGAAGTCTGGTTCTTGTATCCGTGTCGGGAAGAACTGTCAAGGAAAGAGCATCTCGGCCGGGTGATCTCAGAGTTGCCCGAGCAGGTATATCTCACCGGTCGGTTGGGGACGGCCCCCTTCCGGCTCCAGGCTCACGGCAAACTTTGTGATAGTGGTCGGATCGGGCATGCTGCGGATGATAAAGCGGCTCTTATGGCCTGTGTCGGTGGAAAAGATGCCGGCGCTCACCGGTTTGTCCACGATCGCCCAGAGTTGATAGGTCTTTCCGGCCGGCAGGGCCGGCAGGTTAAAGGCATAGAGGAAGGCCTTCTTGGTATCCGGATCGTAGAGCAAGAGGGCGCCGGCGGATTTGGCCATCGCCGACCCGGCCAAGGATACGGCCTTCACGTTCGGTGACCGCAGAAAGGCCAGCATTTCATCCCTCTGTGCCAGCGCTTTGCGCAAGCCGGCCGTTTCTTGCTCGCGGCTTGCTACCTGGGCCCGCAGGTGCGTCACTTCGGCTTCCTGGCGGACCAAGAGGTCCTTCAATTCGCCGAGATTGCCGGCCCCACGATTGAACTCCTCCTGCATGTCCGTCAGCAGCCGTTCCTGTTCCATGAGCTGGCCTTGCAACATCTCTATCCGTCCGGATTCCATATGCAGGGCCGTTTCGATCCGTTGCCGTTCTTCGACGGCCGTCGCGGCCTGGTGCTGAACCGACAGAGCGTAGAAGGCCGTCCCCGCCAGGAGAACGAGGAGCAGGGCCGCAACGGCCGGGTGCGTGCGCCAGGTCGGCGGGGGCGGGAGCAGGTGCTTGACCCAGCCGCCCGGTTCAAGCGTCGGCTTGGACTGAGGAACGAGGGAGGGTTGTGGGGAAGATTCCTGGGCCAACGATCTCATGAGGCTTGCTTTGAGCCGCGCCGGCGCCGATTGGAGGGGCAACGAGTAGGGCAGCAGCCCCGCCACCTTGCGCGCCTCTTTGAGTGCTGCATGGCAGACCTGGCAGCCGGTCAACAGGTGCGCCTCGATGGCCTGCCGCTCCGGCCGCTCCAAGGCTCCGGCCGCGTAGGAGGCAATGTGTTCTTCAAAGACTTCGTGCGACACGATGGCGATTCCTACTCACATGCGATGACGTTGTCACGGCTCAGTCGATCCATGGCTGTAACGATATCTTCAGCTTGGTCATGCCGAGTTTGATCCTGGTCTTGATCGTTCCCACCGGCTGGCGCAACCGTTCCGCGATTTCCGTGTGGGAGAGCCCTTCGAAATAGGCCAGCTCCAGGGCTTGCTGCTGCCCCTCGGGCAGCTCCGCCAAGGCTTTTCGAACCGACGTGCGCAGTTCCGTCTGTTGTCGGTCTTCCAGTGGGCTTGGATCGTGATTCGACAATTGCGCGGCCAGTTGTTCGTCGATCGGGTCGGTCGTGCCATAGCCCTTGCTTGCACGCGACCGGAGCCGATCGATCGCCCGGCTGCGGGCCAATGTGACCAGCCAAGCCATCGGCGAGCCGCGGCCGACATCGTACCGGGCCACCTTGCGCCAGACCTCCAGATAGATCTCTTGCAACAGCTCGGTGGCTTCATCCCGGTCTCCGAGAATCCTGACGGCGAGCGTATACAGTAGCGCGCTGGACTGGTCGTAGAGCTCTTCGAATGCTTGTTGGCTCCCCTTGGCCACTTGCGCCAAGAGGTCGGGGGATAGGGCGGACGCTGGTCTGGCCGAGGAATCCATGCTCGTTGGGGAGTCGAATCAGCCCTCGAAACCGTGGCGCGCATCTTAACATTCTACGGACGAGGGGCGCAAAAAGATGACTCGAGAAGCGCAGCTTAGCGAAGTGAACTTTGACGGGATGAGGGCCGCAACGCCAGCTCGGCGAGCCCTTTGCCGCCTTCCCAAAGAAGGTGCAGGAGGCGGGCGGCATAGTGGTAGCCGAGCCAGGGTCGGCCGGTCAGTCCATAGTGGGCCCGCATGAACTCCGAGGAGGGAAAGAGAATCCCGCAGGCATAGCGCCACTTGGCCGGGAATCCCTTCAGAACCAGCAGTTGTGCCAGACTCTCGCGTCCATCCACGCAGGAATCACCTCGCAAGAGAGGCGCGAGTCGCCGGCGCAGGAAGTTTCTCGACGTTTGCTCCGGCTGAACCGCCAGTTGAGCCAGCACCGGTTCGGGAACGGGCGAGCGGAAGAGCGCGCGGACCTGACCGAGCGTCTCAGCCAGCAACTCGCCCTGGCCTGTCTGCTTGGCCATGCGCAGGACCTGAGCCCAGTCGATCGCGGCCGGCTCCTGGCGGATGAGGAGGGCCAACTCGCGCCACCAGAGCAGCGGGGCTTGCTCCCTCTTGTGCAGCAGATGAAAGCAGAGGTGCAGCAGGAGGTCGGTTCGGTTCAGTAGCAGCGTGTTCACGCCAGCGACGTGGCCCGGCACCGCCCGCTGCCAGACCGAATCCATGTCGATCCGGTCGGCGACAGGCGGGTAGGCGATCGTCCAGTGGGGCTCCACGTAGATCCATCCGTGGCGTTTTTTGACAAACTCGAGCGTGTAGGAAAAAGTCCGGGCAAATCCCGGACGCCGGTCGATTTCCCGATAGCCGGCGTCCGTAAGGAGTCCTGCAATCTCCGGCAAGCGGTCCCGCGGCACGAGCAGGTCCAGGTCTCCCATGGCCCTGGCGGTCACGTCTCCGTAGAGTTGCTCCGCCAGCGCCGGGCCGCGGATCGGGATGCAAGGGAGCCGGTGATCCTGGAATCGGCGGAGGAGCGAAGAGAGTTCCTCCGCCAGGACGAGGTTCTGCGCCGCGATCTTGACCAAGATCGGTCTGATCAATTCGACCGCCGCGGCAAAGGTTCTGCGCCGCTCCGGCAAGGCATGCAGCCAGCCTGAGAGGAGTTGCGTGAGACCCTCCGCTTCCGCGTCTTCGATCAGGGATTCCCACTGCGCCAGATCCTCGGGCGGGGGCGGGACGGCTGGGCCTGCCGCATCGGTCAGCAAGCTCATCAAAAAGGAATTGAGAGCCGGGGCGATCATGGAGATCCGAGGTCGGCCAGGATGCTGTCGCGGACGGAGGCAAGGGCCTCAAAGCGGCTGGGGACGTGGAGCCTCCGCACAAGAACCAGGGAAGCCACCTGATCCAGCCACCGGAATTGCCGGAGCATGACGCCCCGATCTTCGGAGTCGAGCGTAAACGTGGAACGCAGCAGCTCCAGAAATGCCTCCTGTTGGCTGACCGGCTCGATGCGCTCCCGGGCTGCCGCCCCCTCGTCGCCGCAGTCCTCGCGAGACAGGCAATAGATTCTCGCCAGTGGGTATTGCCCGGCAGGGAAGCCGGGGCCAGACGGTTCCAGGACCGGACGCCGCTTGGAGGTATATTGGGCAACAGGCAATGTCGTGCAATCGGCGGCACACAAGGCTTCGAGGGCGTCGTCCAAGAGCCGCAAACCGGGATAGGCAGGGCGAGCCACCACTCGGTCCGGTTGTGGTTCCAGAATCAGGCAATCGTCGCTGATGAGGGGAATGCCGGCGAACTGGAAGCTGGCCGCCAGTGTGGACTTGCCTGTGCCGGCCGGTCCGGTAAAGGCGCAGACGCCGGCTTGCGTCAAGACTGCCGTGGCATGGATCGCCTGCTGACCATGCAAGGTGAGCACCGGCGGCAGGACCTGGTCCAGGAGAAAGTGGCGCAGCGTGTCTTCGCTCGTGCCCTCGCTCGCCTGGATGGCGACGGTCCGGCCATCGGCCGCCACATAAAAATCTGCATAGTCCGGAAACCGGAGCAGATAGCCGTCCTCGGTCCTGGCATGTTGCATCCACACGCCGCCGGAGGCGCTGCGCCTGGTCAGGAACGGAGTGATGGGAGAGGGGTGAGGGCCATGTCTGGAACCCACGGTGACCAGGATATCCGGCCGGGTATGGTGAACAGTCCGGGGGGAAGTGAACAACTCGGGCAGGGGCAGGTCGCTGCCGAGGGTCAGCCCATAGGCGTAATAGAACAACGGGGGGGCGCAGGATTCTGCGCGAACGATCATTGGGTATACCCGGTGACGACTTCGGCCACAAACACGGCCGCCTCGGCAGGGGAGCGGAACAAGTCAGGATGGCGGCGGTAGATTTCCTGTTCGATGTCCCCCAGCCGGCGCTGTCCGTCGCAGAGTTCCAGAATCGAGCGGCGGGCCAGGCCCCTAGGAGTGAGCCTCGGCACAAACCCAGGCCTGGTTTTCTCCATGGACTCTTTGGAGAGGAGCATTCCCTGGAACGTGGAATGGGAAAAGCGGGCTTTCGGCGCACGGTCGGTTTGTCTCGTCTCCGCTTCCGTTCCCCGGACTTCCACCGTCCAGGACACCATCGAATCCTGGGGACGGATCTGCATGGCAACCTTGACCCGGTCTCCTTTGGCCAACTGCACCGGTCGGTCGATCGGCAAGAACACGTTCCGGCGGTGAATCGCATCGGCAACCAGCGGAGAGTTGGTCATGGTGATCCGAGGCGAGAGTTGGGCGGAGAACCAGCCGCCGATGCCATGCAGCGGCCCGTCACGGTCGGCGACAAGCCAGGTTTCCAGGCCCGAAAGAGAGGCCGGCGATTTGGCCGTGTCCAGGGAGGTCAGCAGCGCCGGTCGGCTAAGAATCTGCTCCGGCGTAAACTTGAAGGGATAGCCGGTGTTGGCGGCAATGGCATGGGCCGGTGTGAAATTGAAGCCGGCGGGAGCATGATTCCAAAAGTCCGCCTGCTCCCAGAGGGGCCGGTGCGACACGAGCGACACGAACAGATCGATACGCGAGGGAATGAGGACTCCGCCCGGCTTGAGGAACCGCTCGTGCGCGTCGCTGAAGTATTCGAATATGCCCGCCTCGAATCCGAACTGCCCGATCTGGTCGGCCACCACGACATCGGCCCGTTCCGGCAACCGGACATGGGTCGAAAAGTCCTTGATGAAACGGACCCGGTCCTGAAAGCCGTTGGCGCGGCAGATTTCCTCCGTCAACCCGATCAACTCGGTGGACTCAATGGCATAGACCCGTGCGGCGCCGGCGCGGCAGGCGAGCAACCCCATGATGCCAGACCCGGCGCCCAGGTCCACGACGACCGACCCTGGCTTGACGACCTCGTCGATCGCCCGCCGGAACGCCTCCACCCGGTTGTGATCCGAGAGGTACTCGCGATGTTCATCCACAATGAGCGACATGCCGCACCCTGGCGAGGAATGTTGGCGGTGAAATCAACGTCCTGCCACGACTACTGGGCTGGTTACAGACAGGCCATCATCATCCTGGCCCCATCCCCGGTCTTCTGGCTGCCGGACTGGGTGAGCTTTTCAATGGGGCCATAGGTGGTCAAGCAGGGAGCCGCGTAGGGCTTTTTGGCTGGGGCGGCTTGCGCCTCGGTCTTCTCGTTCATGCTCATGCAGCTTCTCCTTACATTGGGGGCGTTAGGCAGCTGACGCGAATGTCATACTATACCAGCGTTCCGCGGCAAGAATCATCCAGGCCGGTCCGAGGGCCTCGATGTCTCCCTGAGCACAGCGACGATAGAGCTGTTCCGTCTCACCTGCGTGCACGAACCCGTCACGCGTCAGGCAGAGCGACTTGGGGGTCTGTTCGGCCCGTTCTTGGGCAAGGCTGTCACGATACAAATACGAAAAATCGGCTTTGCTCTGTCTCTGTCTGATCGAGTCAGGCAGGAGGCCCTTCATGGCCTGGCGCAAGACGAATTTCGTCTGTCCGTTTCGCCACCGTTGTTCCTCCGGGATCGCGAAGGCGAACTCGATCAGCCGGCGGTCGCAAAACGGATACCGCCCTTCCATACCCTGATGCGCTTCGAACCGGTTGCAGAATTCGTTTTCGAGAGTTCCCCATCCGCTGACCATCTGGCCGTAGATTTCTTGTTGGGCGATCGTGGGGAAAGAGGGCACGGACATCCGCCGGAGCAGCCGATCCTGCAGGCCGATGGTCCGTGCAAATTTAGGTGCGATCCAGCGGGGCACATCCCACAGAGTACGACGTTTGATCTGTGATTTGACGGAGGAGGGAATCAACGGAAACAGGCACCAGCGGAGCACGTCTAGGCCGCCCGTCCCCCCGCCGCCCCATTGGTTGGAGAGGGCGAGGTCTTGGCGGATCTGGCGCAGGAGCCGGCGCACCTTGAAGCTGCGTAGCAAGTCCGCGCAATGGCCCGAGTCGCCGGTCAGCCATTCGTCTCCCCCAAAACCCCATAAGGCAACCCGACTGCCCCGTTGCCTCGCCATCTCATAGAGCATCTGCCAGGGCGAGGTATTGGGGGAGTCGGGAAAGTCCTGAAACTGCCTGATTTGATCGGCGAGCGGGACCGGCGACCAGCGGTCCAGGCTGGCGGTATGGGCCATCGTCCCCCACATGGCGAGGGCCTCGTCGAGATAGGCGCGCTCGTCGGCCGCCGGGTGGGAGGACACAATGGAGTAGAGGTCCAGTTGGCCGGACCCTGCGGTTCCCTCGCGAGCCAGTGGCTGCGTCACGCCGAAAATGGAGGAAGAGTCGACGCCGCCGCTCAGAAAGAGGCTGACTCGCTCCTGGCTCCGCAAGCGGCAGCGAACGGCTTCCGTAAAGATGGCCTGGAAGTGTTCGGCATAGTCCCCATCGGACCGATAGCGGATGGAGTGGCCCGGGTCGATCTGGAAGTGCCGGGCGATCGTGAGTCGGCCGGATTGCAGCGTAAGGGAATGGGATGGGGGCAAGCGCAGGAGGCCCTGGTAGAGCGTGTCCTCCAGGCTGGTGATCTCGTTACTGAGATACTCTCCCAGCATGCCGAGGTTGGGGGCGTGCCGCAGGGACGGCAGGTCCAGTAACGGCCGCAATTCGGAGGCGAAGGCGAACGTCTTGCCGTCGAAGGTGTAATAGAACGGCCTGATCCCCAGCGGATCGCGGGAGCAGAAGAGTGTCCGCTCACGTCCGTCCCAGATCGCAAAGGCAAAGTCTCCGATGAGGTGCAGCGGCGCTGCTTCTCCCCAACACTCGTATGCGGCGAGCACCAGCTCGGCATCGGTGTCGTCGCGCAGGGTCAGGCCCTTGGCTTCCAACGCCGGCCGCAATTCCTCGCGGTTATCCACCCGGCCGTCGAGGGTGAGGGTCCACCGTCCGGTCCGGTCCGCGAGCGGCTGCCGTTCGCGGAGAGACTCTGGAGTGGTGCAAAGTCGGGCATGGCCGAACCCGATCGGGCCGTCGCTCCAGAGGCTGTGCCCATCAGGCCCTCGGTGGACCATCTGCGCGAGCATCCGCTCGAGCAGTGGCTTCTCGATCGGACGACCGTCACTCTGGCAGATGCCGGCGATGCCGCTCACGGTTCTCCTGTCGGGGACAGGCCCCCCGGTACGGTTATGTCTTGTCCTGCACGGTCTTGCCGGTCCACCGCGTGGGTCTCGTGATGTCTCACTGCTCGCGTGTGGAATAGAGCAGGGTATAGTGCTCGAAGCCCGCTTGCCCGAGCAGGACCCGGCCGTTCTGATCGAGCCAGGCATGGGCTTTGAAGCAGCCTCGTTCCCGCGCCACGCCAATCCGCACCTGTCCTTCTTGCCCGCGCCTCCGCAGCATGTACAGCAGCACCAGCGTTTGCCTGAGGCAGGGACCGCCGACGGGGCCGGCAAGGGCGGCTCGCTGGATCAACCAAGCCAGTCGCGGCGCATCTGTCTCGGCGCTCAAGGGCAGTCGGATTGCGCTGGATGGAACCTGTCGCAGGAACTTCAGCACCGACTGGAAGGGGATCACGAGGAGGGCGATCTCGAGCGTCCACAGCAGGCCCCAGGCTTGCCCCAGGCAGAGCGTTTCTGCCCAGGTGAGCCGGCAGAGCTTACGCAGTCGTTCCATGTTGGAGTTCAAACAGCCCCTTCTCCAGCCCAAGGGCGACGAATTTGAGCAAGTCTTCGCGGCACTGCGCTTCGGCCACTTCATATTCTTCGACCATGCGGTCCAAGACCGACTGCAGAACCTGATGTTCTTGCAATAACTGCCAGATGCGCGTGCCGACTTGGTCCAGGCCGAAATACACTCCCGTCGTCAGGTTGAGGAGCACCAGTTCTCCCTGCAGATCGCGGAACACGACTCCCTCCGCAATACTCACGCGGGAGGCTGGTGACAGCTGTGGGTCTGTGACGTTGGACATACGGCTGAAAGGGGCGTTTGAGTTGTCGATAGCGTAGGGTATCGTCCAAGCTCTCGGAAGTCAAGACAGGCGTGGGTCTCGAAGCTGTGTGACCAGCGAAAGATTCGGCCTGCCGTCCGTCGAAGGACCTGAGCGAGGTTAGCGGAGGTACGAGGCCAGGATCTCTGCCGCTTCAGCCGCTCCCGTCGGCGACGGCGGAACCTGGAGCGGGGCAGGCAGGGCCCGCAACGTATCGAGCGATGAGCCCCAGTGGCCCGCCTCGAAATCCTGCATGGACAGTTGCAGCGCCCGTCCATATTGGTGAAGAAACTGCACCAGGTATTCTTCTTCCGCGAAGTCATACCGCCTGACATAGAGGGTGGGTTTCCCCATGGCCACGGCCTCGACGGTCATGTTGTACCCAGGCTTCGTGACAATCATATCGGCCGAGGCCATGAGGGTGTCGAACGAAAGGGGCAGCGATTTCGCTGAACGCAGGCGGGAGTAGCCGGATGGCACGGATTCGCCGACGATAAACCGATAGCCCTGGAGCGCGTTGAGCCGGCTGAAGGGCAGGCGGTTCAGGGCGATGCCCCCGAAGCCAATCAGGACCAGGCAGTCATCCGGCTGAGCCACCAATTCCTCGTTGAGTCGAGCGCGGTCGGAGACCAGCGGTCGCACAATGGGCGCGATGTCGATTTGATTCGGGAAGGCGGGAAAGGGCATGCCGGGGGTGACCCGAATCAGCAGATCCGCATGACTGTATGCTTGCTTGATCTGTTGGAGCACCCCAGCCTGTCGGATATCACCCGGCGTCATAAGCGGCTCCAGTATCTGGTCCCAGGACAAGCTGGACATTGCAATCGTCGGCAGGCCGGCCCGCGCTCCCGCTTCGACGGCCAGATGGGAAATATTCGACAGCAGCATGGCCGGCGATCGGGCCAGAATGGCGCGGGTTTCTTCCTCGACCCGAGTCTCCCACTGGTCGTGAAACCGTTGTGTCTCGGCCCAGGTGGCGTCGTGGTCGATGTGGAGCGGCCCTTCCTGCACGCACCCTACGTCCTGCTGTTGTCGGGTGAGTTCCCAGGGAATCTGGATGAACCCCTCGAAGAACTGGCGAGGCAGGGTGGTCCGGAGCAAGGCCTTGATCCCGGAGACACTCTTTCCAAGTTCGTTGAGCACCGGCGCCACTTGCGCGGCATGCCCGAACCCATGGCCTGAGATGGAGCACCAGATCAACGGCATGCGGAAGGACTATCCGAGCATCTGGAGCAGGGCGCGCAGTTCCGGGACCAGATCGACCCCGCCGGAGGATCGGCCCGACTGGGCTGCGTCGATGCCGGCTTGTAAGATCGGCCTGGCGTCGTCCTTCCGTCCGAGCTTCACGAGGGCGCGGCCCAGGGCCAGGTGGGAGGCGACATGCGTCGGATCCAATTGAACGGCGACCTGTAGATGCTCGGCCGCTTCGGACAGGTTCCCGCCTTCCTGCAGCAGCTTATTGCCCAGTCCGTAGCGTCCCAAGAATCCCTTCGGATTTTTGGTTACCATCTGGCGAAAGGCGTCAATATCCACAGGCCTGTCCTCCTCCTGTACTGTCGCGCGGCATCATAGCATGAGGCGTCGCCGGCCCTCCACAGCGATTACCGCTTGAATCGGGTTTGCCGCAGAACTGCCAGGCGAGCTTCATCTGCCGCCGTCTGCGTGAGACGATACCGGCTGTTGACGAGGACCACCCGCTCCAGGCATCGAATGGCCGAGAGCCGATCGCCCCGCTGTTCGTAGAGTGAGGCCAGGAGGCGCAGCACCGAGGCCTCGCCCGGTTCGTTGCCGAGTTTGATGAAGTGTTCCGAGGCGTTGTTGAGACATTTTTCGGCCTGATCGTTCCGGCCTGCCGCCAGAAAGGTCCGGCCGAGTTGACTGTAGGTCACGGCCAGCCCGTCTTCGTCCCCCACGACGCGATGGGAGTCCAGGGCTTGTGTGAAGGCGGCGATCGCTTCTTCATGGCGATGGGCGGCCGCTTCCTGGAGCCCCAGGTTCGAATAGAGGATGCCGAGCGCCCGATGGTCCTGGATCGGCGTCAGCATGTCCAATGCTTCGAGGTAATAGGGCCGCGCCAACTCCGGATGGCCTGCCTCGGCCTGGACATTGCCCAAGTTCACCAAGGTTTGCCCGATGGCCCGCGGGTCCGGGTCGGCTCGCTGGATGGCCAGGACTTCCCGGTAGTATCGGTCGGCCTCGTCGAGCGCTCCCAGCATGGCGCAAATGTTCCCGAGGTTGCCGAGCGTGTCGGTGAGCGGCGGCACGAGGCCGCAAGCCCTGTCCTCCGCGAGCGCCAGTTCAAACCAGTGTCGGGCTTGCACGAGATCGCCGCGGTGCAGGAAGATCTTGCCTTTTTCCTTGTGAGCCTCCGCCATGATGGTTAGGATAGGGCGGAGCGAGGGCGAAATCCAGCTTCATGTTCGACGTTGACCGTCCGGCCGACGCGCGCGGAGTTCGACGCGCGGTGATCGATCGTGGCACGGTTGCGTATCCGTCCCGGAGTGCCTCATGGCCCGTATCTGGCTCGGAAAAACCCAGGTCATTCATACGCTCGCTTTGTGGCTTGCGATATTGGTCGCCGGCACGATCATGGTTCTTTCCTGGATCGGCCCGGGGCCTCTGATCCGACTTGAAAACGACTTGCTCGACTTCCGGTTCAAGCTGCGGGGCGAGCGCCAACCCGGGGACGACATCATCGTCGTGACCGTGGATGAAAAAAGTCTGAAGGAAGTCGGGCGGTGGCCCTGGTCTCGCGACAAACAGGCCCAGCTGGTCCGCACGATCGCTGCCGATAAAGCCAAGGTGATCGGCCTCGATATCATTTATTCCGAAGCGGAGGTGACGGAATACCTGCGGGGCTTGCAGGAGCTGATCGCCGCCGCCAACACTGCCGCTGGCCCCCCGGCCTCCTTCACCGGTCTTCTCCGGCAGAAGCTTGCGGAAGCGGACACGGACCGGCAATTCGCCGCCAGCCTCCGGGAGGCCGGCAACGTCGTGCTGGCGCTCCCCTTGTTGGTGCCCGAATCCGGAGCGGGTTCACGGAGTCGCACGAAAGAAACGCTTCCCCCCGAATACCTCAAGAAGCACCTGTTTATGCTTGTGAGGCAGGCCAAGGGAGGAAAGGCGTTGGAGCCGCAACGGGCCGCGGATGCCGATCCGCCGCTCAAGCCCTTCGCCGATCAGGCGCTGAGCCTCGGGCATGTCTACAGCCTGCCCGATGTGGATGGGATCACCAGATATGAGTACCTGGCGATTTCCTATGGGACCGAGGACGACTACTATCCCTCATTGGGGCTGGAGATCGCCCGGCTCTATCTCGATGTTCCCCGCGATCGGATGTCGCTGACGCTGGGAGAGGGCGTGCGAGTGGGCGATCGGCTCATCCCCACGGACCAAAAATCCAGGATGCTCATCGATCATGTGGGCCGAGAGGCCAGCTTCCGATACGTCTCGGCGACCGATGTCATTCATCAGCGCTTCCCGCCGGGGACTTTTTCGGGCAAGGCGGTGCTGGTCGGCACGTCGGCACTCGGCACGTACGACCAGAAGAGCACTCCCTTCTCGGCCAATTTTCCTGGGGTCGAGAAGAATGCCGCCGTGGTGGAGAATATTATCCATGGCCGGTTTCTGGAGAAGGGCATCTGGGCCGGACCGCTCGATCTCGGTCTCATCGCGGCCTTCGGATTGACCCTGGGCTTTGTTCTGCCGCGCCTCAAAGCCCTGCCAGGGGTCCTGGTCGCCTTCGCCGCCCTCGCCGGCTACGCGCTGACCGCCCAGTATCTCTTCATCGAGCACGGGGTCTGGCTGGACGTGGTCTATCCGATGCTGACGATTGCGATCACGTTCACGGCCATCACGGTGCTCCGGTTCATGACAGAAGAAAAACAAGCCAAAGAGGTCCGGGCCATGTTTTCGAGCTACGTGAGCCCGCGGATCGTGGAGGAATTGATCAAGGACCCCGCCAAGGCCAGGCTGGGCGGCCAACGGAAAGAGTTGACGATGTTGTTTTCGGACGTGGCCGGGTTTACCGCGTTCAGCGAAAAACATTCAGCGGAAGAGGTCGTGGCCCAGCTGAACGAATACCTCGGCGCGATGACGGACGTCATTTTTCGGTGGAACGGCACGCTCGACAAGTTCGTCGGCGACGCCATTGTCGTCTTCTGGGGAGCCCCGCTCGAACAACCCAACCACGTGGAGTTGTCCATCAAATGTGCGCTGCACATGCGGAAGCGACTGGAGGAGTTGCAGGAGAAGTGGAAGGCGGAAGGGAAGGTGCCCTTCGAGAACGGCATCGGAATCAACACCGGCCATGCCGTGGTGGGCAACATCGGGGCCGAAGGAAAAAAGATGGACTACACGATGATCGGCGATCACGTCAATCTGGCGGCTCGAGCAGAAGGGCTCACCAGAAAGTTCGGCTGCCCCATCGTGATCACCGAATACACGGCGGAGCGTCTCAAGCAGTTGATGGGCGCGGAAGAAAACCAGGACAATCGAGGGCGGATCAGCCACATCGATCTGCGCAAGCTGGGCGCAGTCAAAGTGAAAGGCAAGGATCAGCCGGTCGTCGTATATGGGCTGGGTTCGTTGGGCCGGGATCAAGCGTCCGTGGTCGCCGAGGACGCGTCAGAGGAAACGTTGGAGATGACGGAGAAGTGACATATTCAATATTTGTTTTGATTGGCCCTTTATCGCGCTAATATCGCTTCTATTTTCGGAGTTGAGCAATGATATGTGTGCGCCGTCCCAGAGGTAATGTCATCCTGCTTTCGTCTCTCGGACTCGGACTGATCCTGCTTTTCTTTTGGTGCCCCGTGACGGCTGACGCCCAATCCGATGCGGGCAGTGAGGCGGCCAACGCGCCGACGGCCGACGAGGATGTCGAAACCTACGAGTTGAAGTTCTCGAGGGGATTGGTTGAATTCGGGCGGGGAAACTACGAGGCGGCCGAAATTTATTTCGACTTGGCGCTTGAGGGGAAGCCCGGCGACCCGGAGGCCAGCTACTACCTGGGCCAAGCTCTGTTGCGGCAAAGCAAGCTGGAGGACGCGGAAGACGTGTTCCGCGACATGGTGGAGGCGAACCCGGAATCCGGGAAGGCTTGGCTGGGCATCGGCATGGTGCAATACAATCGCGGCGAGTACCAGGAGGCCCTGACCAGCCTGGCCGCAGCCGAAAAGCTCATGCCCACCGACGCCCTGGTGTACTACTTCCAGGGTTTGGCTTACCACGATTTGCAGGATTTCGATAAATCACCCGGGCGGTTCCTCCGCGCCATGACCCTCAGTCCGGATCTGGCCCCCACGGCTCAATATTACAGCGGCGTGGCCTTCTTCAAGCGCGGCGCAATGGACGAAGCCAAAACCTCGTTCGAATCAGCCATTGCCGCCGGTGGAGACACGGAGCAGGTCCGCATCTCCAAAGAGTTGCTGACTCAAACCGTCAGTCAGATGCCGGCTGGGCCGCGCAAGTGGAGCGCGAGTTTCAACCTCGCTGCGGAATACGACACCAACGTCGTCGTCCTTCCCAGCGGCACCTCGCCTCCGGCCGGCAGCACCGGTATTTCCAGGCAGAAGGACTATCGGACCGTCATGAACGCCAACCTCGAATATCGCGCGATCCAGACGGATACCTGGACGATCGGCTCGACGATGGGCGTGTACCAGAGCTTTCACCGGACCTTGAGCGGATTCGACGTGGAGGACTTCAACCCGACTTTTTACATCAGACGTCAGATAGGACCAGTCCAGGCAACGGCTTCCTATCTATACAATTACACCTTGGTCGGCCGCTCTCCTTACTTGATCGCACACACGGCCCAGACGACTTTTTCCGTGACGGAAACGCCCTGGACCTTTACGCAGGTGGCGTTCCGGTTTCAAAACAAGGACTTCCAGGACGGGCGGTTCCTCCTCAACTCCGCCCGTGACGGCAAGAACTGGCTGGCTGGACTCACGCAATATTTGTTGTTTGCGGAAAACCAGGGCCGTTTCCGGCTCGGCTATACCTACGACACGGACAATACGGGCGGTGGGTCGCCCGACGTGGCCGCCTTACCGGGAACAGCGGAAAATGCGGACTGGGACTATATCGGGCATCGGTTTTCGGTCGGGCTGGAATTGCCCCCGATCTATACGGTGGAAGCCGATCTGGCCTTTGATTTTTACCGGCAAAACTACGAAAACCCCAACACACTCTCCGCGAACGGGTTGATCAAGCGCCGCGATAATATCTATGCCTTCACCGGGGCCCTGACGCGAGAAGTAAACAAATACTTTGCCCTCTCTCTCCAATATGCCTATACCCGCGACGAGAACAATATTCAGGCCTACGACTACAACCGAAGCATTTATTCTCTCATTCTGAACGGGACATTCTAGCAACAGGACCTGCCTCGGCAGCATGCAAAGCTCCTGCGGAGCGACAATTCTCAGTTCGCCGGCCAAAATTTGTCTTTATCTGCCTCCTGACCTATGTAAATCGTGGGTGCGGAGAGGCGAAATCTCCTGCCTTGATAAGCCTTTCGAGAAATTTCACCTTTGGTTTGAATGGGAATGGAACTTGCTGTATCTTGACTCAGTAAAGTTTAATCTTACCTCTAAAAAAGCGGCTGTCAGACCAGGAGGGGGTATGGGCAATCATCGGGCAGGCGGCTACATCTCAGGTTTGTGGGTCGCCCTTGTCATGGTTGGGACTCCTTCGGTCACAGTGGCTGCGGATTCGGAGGCGGGCATCGGGGTTGTCACGGCGGTCCAGGGCAACGTGACCGTGGATCACCCAGACCCGGCGCCGGCGGTACAGGTCAAGCTGCAAGACAACGTGTTGTTCAAGGACGTGATCGTCACTCAAAAAGAATCCAGAACCAAGGCGCTCCTGGACAACGAAAGCCTTCTGACCATCGGCGAAAACAGCCGGGTCGAAATCACCGAACATATCTACGATCCCAAAGAGAACAAGCGCAGCGTTGTGGTCAAGCTGATCGAGGGGAAGCTGCGCGCCTTGGTCGGCAAGGTCTTTTCAGAAGCCGGCAACAAGTTTGAAATCCACACCTCGAGCGCAGTGGCCGCCGCTCGCGGGACGTATTTCGTCGTCTGGTCGGAAGGGGGCCAGAGCGGCATCGCCAACATCGGCAACTCCGGAAAAGTCGATTTTACCTCCGGGGGCAAGACCGTCACCGTGGCTCCGACCCAATTTTCAGCTGCCCCTCCCGGGGCGCCGCCGGCTCCCCCTGCGCCATCGGCTTCGCCTGGCGCGCCGGCGATTGTGAACGCCTCGGTGCAGGGAACGGTTTTAACCGATGCGCCGAAAGGTGAATCAGGCGGCCAGGCGGTGCAGACGGTTACCGCGGCGCGACAGGCAGCGCGGACCACAAGTACGCAGGTGCAGCCCACGGAACAGACAACGACTCAGACACAGCCCACGGAGCAGGAAAAGACTCAGACGCAAGAAACCGAGGATTCCAAAAACAAGACCGACAAGGCCAAACGCGACGCAGCAAAACTGAAAGCCGAACAGGCCAAACGGGAACAGCAACGCTTGCGCGCCGCCCAACAAGGCAGGCAACAATCCAGTGACCAGGCCCGTTCGCTGGCCAGAACCCTGCAGCAGGAACGACAGCAAGCCAGGCAAGAACGGCAAGCGGCTAGGGCGCGAGGGGAAACTCTGCCTCGGAACGTGGAGCGGGCGCAGCGGCAAGCGCAAGTCGCCCGACTGGTCGCGTCAGGGGATCGTCAGACAGCCATTCGGCTGGTCACAGTAGGACGGCAGGGTGACTTCGGTGGACGGGGCGGAAACGTTGGAGGAGGAGACAGCAGCGGGCAGGGGGGCGGGGTTGCGCAAGGCCTCGCTCAAGTTCAAGTCGGCGGAGACCAGGGTAACGCTGCTTCAGGTGGTAGCCAGGGGCAGGGACAGGGTAGTGGGCAAGGGCAGGCCTCTGGCGGGCAGGGAATAGGGAGCAGTCAGGGGGCCAGCTCTCAAACGGCTCAGTCAGGCGGCCAATCCCAAGGGTTACAAGGAACCGGATCTGGCCAGGGTGGGCCATTGGCCTCAAGCGGGAGCGGGCAAAGCTCAGGTCCCGGTGCTGGACAAGGCTTCAGTTCCGGTAGTGGCCAGGGAGCCCAAGGAGCCCAGGTGGCTTCGACCGGTAACGTGGGAAGTCAGGGTTCCGGGTCAGGCAGTGGGCAAGGCGGAGGACAGAGCGGGAGCTCGGGCCAGTCTTCTGCCCCCCCCAGCACAGGCGCCGGTCGTACAACCTCGTTCTTCGGATTTAGCGGAGCGGGACGGGTTGGGTCCCTCCCATCTGTAACTCCTCCGTCCAGCATTTCCGGGGCTGCCGACAATATCATTTTTGCCCAAGAGGCGGCGGCGGGGAGCTCGAATTCATCCGGTTCGTCGAACAATAGCTCGGGAGGGGGCTCATCTTCTTCCAGCGGCAGCTCATCTTCCAGCGGTAGTTCTTCCTCGAGCAGCAGTTCGTCCTCCAGTGGTAGTTCGTCCTCGAGCAGCAGCTCGTCTTCGAAAAGCGGCTCAGACACCAAGGTCACTGGCACATCCAGCGGTGGCAAGTCTAACCGCACGATCAATGAAGATTTTACTCGAAATCGGCGCGGACGGGGTCGCTAAGGGGTCTTCGCCGGGGCTGACAACGCAACTTCGACTTCCACCGTTCCATCCGGATGCCGCGCAACTTTCGTGATCCGGAATCCTTTCACCGCCGCGCCAACCTTCACTGGTCCCCGATAGTCCAGCGGCGCGGCCCGGCCGCTTCTCTGAGCCAGCTTGCGGATCGCATCTACGAACGCGCCTCGTTCTGCCATGGCTTTGGCCTGCGTGGGTGAGGAGGCGTTGCGGGGGGGATGTCCCAGGCCAATTGCGGTGAGCAGGAGGGCAGGAGTCTCGGCCTGAGTTTCTTGCGCCGCAAGCGACGGCATGGGCGAGAGCCAACCGAGCAGGCCCAGCAACAGCCAGAAACTAATCCCCGCCTTTGATGGCATCCTTGTCATATTCTGCTCCATGGTCATCCTCCTTGGTCAGCCCCAGCCCGCCATGGAATGATTCTCGCAACGCCCGGACTTGCCTGAGACCATTATCCTCGGTCTCGGTTGGCCGGCCGAATCGCGCCAGGTAGTGGTTGCAGAGATCCAATCCACGCCGAAAATGAAGGGGGATCGTCTCTTCCGTGACCTGTTGCCAGGTAATGTAAATTAGGAATTCTTGGAATGATTGGGCATCGGCATGGGTTCGTCCGAGTTCCTGAAGTGTCATGTAGGCGGCTTTGGCCTCCGATCCGGCACTCGCGGAGAACGTGTTTTCCGCCGCGACGGCTGTTTCTGCGTCCGGACCCAAGAGGCCCGATTCCAAGGCCTGCTTGAACGCCACCTGGGCGGCAATTGCCGGGTCGAAATTCATGTCCTGTGCGCCTCCTCCTGTTGAGCATACGCAGCCGGTCTTTGTCCGTCAATGAGCAACAGCCAGCATTTTACTTTCCTTCGGTGGCCTTGTAGACTCACGCCACACACGCGTGCGTCTTCTGATTGCAATCGTCCCACGCTCTATTGAGTCGCCATGAATAGTCTGGAACCAGTGCTCCATTACCATCAGGCAACCAAGCACCATTTCCATCGTTTTGCACGCTCCCTCGGCTATCTGGATTGGGCCAATCAGCCGAACCCATTCCGACGCTATGAGGGGGCTCCGCTCATCTCTCTGCCAAGACTCACCGCAAACGAACAGCCGGCGTCTCCACCTTATGAAAATCTCTATCGCGCAGGGGCCGTTCCAAGCCAACCTGTGACCCAGCAGGCTCTGTCCCGATTCTTCGAATACGCGTTGAGCCTGACGGCCTGGAAGCAGGCGGGGGAGAGCAGCTGGGCCTTGCGCAGCAATCCGTCCAGCGGCAACCTGCATCCGACCGAAGGCTATGTCCTGACCGGGCCGGTGTCCGGCCTTGCACAGACCTCCGGACTCTACCACTATGCGCCGAAGGAGCATGGATTGGAACGGCGGACCGATTGGTCCGACGCATCGTTTGCACGCCTGCTGCAGCCGTTTCCCCAAGGAACGTTCCTGTTCGGACTTTCTTCCGTCCACTGGCGTGAGGCATGGAAGTATGGAGAGAGGGCCTTCCGGTATTGCCAGCATGACGTGGGCCATGCCATCGGCACGGCGCGCATCGCCGCGGCGGCGTTAGGCTGGAGGGCGGTGTTGTTGGATGGAAGCTCCGACGATCAGATCACGGCGCTGCTCGGCTTGGACCGGCCGCAAGACTTTGACGGAGCCGAACGCGAACATCCCGATTGTTTAATGGCTGTCTGGCCAGGCGAACCGCCCATCTCCTCGATGGCCGGCATCCCTCTGTGCCTTGATTCGGAATCGCTCCGAGTCCCGACCGGTTGCACATGGTACGGGAAGGCCAACCGGCTCAGCCATGATGAGCCGGTTTCCTGGGCCATCATCGACGAGGTGGCGACCGCCTCATGGAAGACGACAGTGGAGCCGGGCCTGCTGGCTCTGCCGGCGATTGTGGCAGAGGGCGGACCATGCACGGGCAATCCATACGATCCAAGCCGGCTCTCCGCCGGCCAGATCATCCGCCAGCGGCGCAGTGCGGTGGCGTTCGACGGCAAGACCGCCATGCCCGCCGCAACTTTTTTTACGATGCTTTCTCGGGTGATGCCGCTGGCCCAGGGACCGGTGCTTCAACGGCCTGTGCCCTGGGACTGTCTTCCCTGGGAGCCGACCATCCATCTGCTGCTTTTCGTCCACCGGGTAGAGGGGATAGCCTCCGGCCTCTACTGTCTGGTCCGTGATCAAGCCAAAACCGATTGGCTCAGGCAGGTCATGCATGATTCCTTCACATGGACCAAGCCGCAGGGCTGCCCCAACGCGCTCCCGCTCTTTCTGCTGCAGGAAGGAGATGCGCGGCGATTGGCCGCTCAAGTCAGCTGTGGCCAGGAGATTGCCGGCGACAGCGCCTATTCGCTGGGAATGGTGGCGGAGTTCGACTCCAGCTTGCACCGTCATGGCCCCTGGTTCTATCGTCGATTATTCTGGGAAACCGGACTGATCGGGCAGGTGTTATATCTGGAGGCGGAGGCGGCCGGCCTGCGCGCCACGGGAATCGGCTGCTATTTCGATGACCCCGTGCACCAGACCTTCGGGATCAAGGACCAAGCCTTGCAATCGCTTTACCACTTTACCGTCGGCGGGCCGGTCGAAGATTCCAGGCTGACCACGCTCCCGCCGTATGGGCCGCAGACGCAATGAGGGGTATGCAGGATGTTCAAGATTAAGAAACGGGCCGCTGCCGCCGGAAAATCTCCGGTCCTCTACAACATCATCGAGGACTATACGGAGTTCGATGCGCCCGGCAACGTGACTCTGTGCGCGATGACGGAGCCGGAGGACCTGCCCGGCCATGCCCGAGTCCTCTCCGAGAGCTACGCAGTCCCGATCGATGCAATGACGAGGCTGCTTACCGAGGGCGGAGTCTACGTCTATCCGCAGGAAGGCGTATTGGTGACGCGAGGATTGTTTGCGTGCCAGCTCGATGTCGCCGGGAAAGGGCCCAAGCAGACCTGGGTCTTGGACGTTATGCAGTATGCGGAGGCGGAGCAGTTGACGCGGGCGTATGGGCTCAGCCTGGAAGAAGCAGCGGCGAGAGTGTTCCGCCGGACCCTGCCGCCTGAGCTCCAGGAACGGCTCAGGCAGCCGAACATTGGGCTCGACTATGCCAAGCTCGACCGGGCCGTGGCCAAGGGCGGCAATGTGAAGTATATCGATTTCAGGAAGGACTGGTCCCCACACTTCAAGCGGCTCTGCATCATGCCGGACGGCAAGCTGGTGGAGACCGGCGGCATCGAAGAATTTTCATCCTTGCACGGGATCACGCCCGCACAGGCCAAGCAGCTGTTGGAGGCCGGGGGCATCTTGGAAGTGGAGGAGGAGGTCCTGGCCTGCCAGGTGGTGAACGGCCAGCCGGCCGTGGCCCGGTTCAACCGTCACCAGTATGCCAAGGCGAAAGAGCTCGTGCAGAGCAAGGGTATGCATGTGATGGATGCGCTCAGCGAGGTGGGGCTGAGCGACCCGGCTTTAATGCGCTCCCTGCGTCGTCTGGAACGGCAGTCTTAAGGCTGGGCAATGGGAATGGATGAGTGGTGCGCCCGGAGGGAGTCGAACCCCCAACCCCTAGATCCGTAGTCTAGTGCTCTATCCATTGAGCTACGGGCGCGTCTTGGTGCCTGGACCTTATACAGGTCTTTGTATCGGGGGGTCAAGAGAAGTGGGGCAGGCTTAAAGGAACGGGAAAGCCGACGGTTCACCAAAAGGTTATCCGCCCTTCACCGGGCAGGGCAAAAGCTCTCCGGCCGCATGTGAGCGAAGCGACCGAGGCGATTGGTTGGAGCAAAATCAGCTGCGGATCGCGATCAGAAGCGCTCCCGCCAAGCAAGCTCGGGATGGCGGAGAGGGCGGGATTTGAACCCGCGACAGAGCTTTTGGCCCTGTGCCGGTTTAGCAAACCGGTGCCTTCGGCCACTCGGCCACCTCTCCGCATCGGCTGTCTCCGGATCGACTTGGTTATCGGTGCGTTTGGCTGACGTTCGCTATCTGGTCCCGGGGGACTCGCACCCCGGACCGCGCCCCCTCATGAGGGCTCACCCTTATACCATGCTTGGCCGTGAGAGGGAAGAAATAGGAACGGAAGGATGTTCCGTTGGGCTCAATGATATGGGTCAACAGCCGAACGCTCCAACGGAAAATATTGGAGGTATTCTCCGGCGGCACAATTCATATCATAGCCAGAAATACACTTGAGGTGTTTCTCCGTTGACCTCAATAGATAGGTCAACGGCTACAGCAAGCTGGGCGTGGCGGAGGGGGCGGCATTCGAGGTCGCGGAGCGACACCTTGTCATGGCCATGAAGCAGCATTGCCGGTTGGTACGGCTGGCGCGGCACTGCCTGTCGGCTGGTGAACCGACGGCTTCTGTCGCGCCAAGTCATGGCGGAGGGGGTGGGATTCGAACCCACGGTCGAGTTACCCCGACTCTGGTTTTCAAGACCAGCGCTTTCGGCCACTCAGCCACCCCTCCATACCACACTTCGTGTGAGCCGGCGGCTCAGTATCGTTTTATCGCAATTGATGCCGCCGGAGAAAACCTTCAAACAATTGCACCTTCGATAATTGCCCGGCCCTTCGATCACATGGGCCGGGAGAAGTATTTTGCCGCCAGTGAAATACTATGCCAAGCTTCGCTTGAACCGTCGCGTTCGAGCAAATCGCGGCGGAGATTTACATTCAACTGTCAGGTAAAATATTGCAGGCGACGTTTCGACGTGAACGGCTGCCCTGTTAGCTTTTCGAAATCCGCTCCGTGCCGCCCATGTATGGCCGCAAGACATCTGGGATCATGACGGACCCGTCTGCCTGCTGGCCGTTCTCAAGAATTGCGACCAGAGTCCGGCCCACGGCCAGACCCGAGCCATTCAAGGTGTGGAGGAAATCGTTCTTGCCGTTGGCTCGTTTGAAGCGGATACCGGCACGTCTGGCCTGAAAAGCTTCAAAATTGCTGCAAGAGGAAATTTCCCGGAACGTCTTCTGGGAGGGGAGCCAGACTTCTAGGTCGTAGGTCTTGGCTGCGCTGAAGCCCATGTCGCCGGTGCAGAGAGCCATGACCCGGTAGTGCAAGCCCAGGCCCCGGAGCACCGCTTCGGCGGCAGCCGTGAGTCGCTCCAATTCCTCGTAAGAGTCCTCCGGTTTCGCAAACGCCACCAGTTCCACTTTATTGAACTGATGCTGTCGGATCAGCCCTCGGGTATCCTTCCCATAGGAGCCGGCTTCACGACGGAAGCAGGGCGTATGGGCGGTGTATTTGATGGGGAGCTGCGCCTCCGTGACGACTTCCTCGCGATGCAGGTTCGTGAGCGGCACCTCGGCTGTCGGGATCAACAGATAGTCGTCGTCGCGCAGCCTGAATAAATCTTCTTCAAACTTCGGAAGCTGGCCTGTGCCGGTCATAGCCGCTCGATTCACCATGAAGGGGGGGAGTACCTCACGATACCCATGCTCCGTCGTATGCAGGTCCAGCATGTAGTTGATCAACGCCCGCTCCAGTCTTGCCCCAAGGCCGGTGAGTACCGCGAATCGCGCGCCGGCGATCTTGGCGGCCCGTTCAAAATCCAGAATGCCCAGTGCTTCACCAAGTTCCCAATGGGGTTTTGGCGCGAAGGAGAGCGCTGGGGCCGAGCCCCAGCGCCGCACCTCCACATTCGCCGTTGCATCCGGCCCGACCGGGACGGACTGGTGGGGGAGATTGGGAATGCGGAGCGCCATGTCCTGGACCCGCTCATCCACCAGGCGGAGACTCTCTTCGCCTTCTTTAATACGATCGCCCACAGCCTTCATCCGGACCATAGCCTCGTCTGCCGGCTGCTTCTCGCGCTTGAGCCGCCCGACTTCATCGGAACCCTTCTTGAGCTGGTGCCGAAGATCTTCCACCTGCGTCATCAGACGGCCGCGCTCCTGCATCAGCTTGCGCAGGTCGTCCCAAGGCACATCTCCGGCACGCAGGCCGAGCTGGGCCTTCAGCCCATCCAAGTTTTCACGAAGGAGCCGCATATCGTGCATGGGCTCGGATGTTACGTGAGGACCGTGGAATCGTCAATGGCTGAGCCGGTACCGGCAAGGTTGTCGGAGTAGAGGTCCTCCGGAGCGCGTATCCCAGAGGCGCTGTCCTTGAGCCGACCTTGACAAGGCCGGCCCGGGAGAGGGAGCATAGGGGCCGTGCGAACCGTCTCCAACCCCCCGAACCCGTTTGAGTCGCGGCATCGCCATCTCCTCGAACCTGCACCTCATGCACAACTTCAGGTATTCGATGATTCAACGAGAGAAATATTGAGTTCCAATGACAGTCCCGATCTGCCATTCCGTTGGAGCCTGAACCCCTACCGAGGTTGTTCCCATGCCTGCGCCTACTGTTATGCCAGGCCGACTCATGAATATTGGGGCTTCGGGGCCGGAACGGATTTCGACTCCAAGATCGTCGTCAAGCGCGAGGCCCCTGCGTTGCTCCGGCGGACTCTCCTGAAACCATCATGGCAGGGCGAACTGATCGTGTTTTCCGGCAACACGGACTGTTACCAGCCGCTGGAAGCCGCTTATGGGCTGACCAGGGCTTGCCTGGAGGTCTGCGCAGAATTTCGCAATCCGGTGGGTCTCATTACCAAGGCGGCGTTGATTACCCGCGACCTTGACGTGCTGACGCGATTGCACGACCAGGCCTGGGTCCAGGTCTATTTCAGTATTCCCTTCGCCGACAATGAGACGGCGCGGAAGGTGGAACCGCAGGCGCCGTCGACCGTAAAACGGTTCGAGGCCATGCGGCGTCTCTCGGAAGCGGGCATCCCCACGACGATCTCCATCGCCCCGGTGATCCCGGGGCTCAATGAAGACGATATTCCGGAACTGCTCGCCAGGGCCCGCGAGGCGGGGGCCGTCAGTGCGACCTTCGTCGTGCTTCGCCTGTCCGGCAGCGTCGAGCCGGTGTTCCTGGAGCGGATGACCGCGGCTTTTCCTGACCGCATCAAGAAGATTACCAACCGGATGAAAGAAGTCCGGGGTGGGAAGCTCTCAGAGGGACAGTTCTTCAAGCGGCATACGGGCGAAGGCACCTATTGGAACATGATCGAACGCCTGTTCGAGGTCGGCTACAGGAAGGCGGGGTTTCAGGACGATGCGGTGAGACCCGTGCCGCACAGTTTCCGCAGGCCTGGACCGGCACAACTAGCCCTGTTCGAAGGCGAGGAGGAGCTTAGTGAAACATAATCCGGGGTTTCTGGAGCTCGTAGAGCGGGCCAAGCAGCGGATCAAGGAATGTACCGTCGCCGAGGTCAAAGCCAAACTGGATCGAGGAGAGCCGATGCACTTCCTGGACGTTCGGGAGGATCACGAATTCGCCAAGGACCACGCGAAGGGGGCCAGACACCTGGGACGGGGCATTCTTGAGCGGGACATCGAAGGGCTTATCCAAGACAAGCAGGCGCCGATCATCCTCTATTGCGGGGGCGGGTACCGGTCGGCACTGGCGGCGGAAAGCTTGCAGCATATGGGCTATCGTCGCGTGGTCTCGATGGCGGGGGGGATCAAGGCTTGGCGTGACGCAGGTTTTCCTCTTGAGCGGGGGGGAGGGCCGGGCGCCGCCTGACGGCGGCGCCTCGATGCCTTACTTCACCGGATTGAGTTTATCGAATTCCTTGATCACTTGGTCGGTCAAGTCGATCGTGTCCTTGTTGTAGATGACGATCCGCAAGGTCTGTTCGCTGCCCTTGTCGACAATCACACTGAACCCGCCGCGCTCCGCCACGGCCTTGGTGGCGACGGCAATCCGTTTCATATAGTCGTCCACCATTTCCTTTTGCTTGCCTTGGAGGTCCTGGTTGAACTCCTGCGCTTGCTTCTGATAGTGCTGAATCTTGGCGCGAAACTGTTCCTCCATGGCCTTCTTTTCCTGATCGGACAGCTTCGATACCTGATCTTTCATTTTGCTCTCGAACGCCTTGAGCTCTTCCTCGTCGGTCGACAGGACTTTCTGTCTCGTGCGGGCGTACTCTTTGAGCGCATCCAGCGACCGCTTGCCGGACTTGGATTTTTCCAGCACTTCTTGCGGATCGAGCACGCCCATTTTGAACGCATCGGCAGCCAATGCGGGCGACGGGCCCATGACCATGAGGACGCAGGCAAAGACGGCCATCAATGCCAGCATTGCTATTCCCGCTGTTCGCTTCATCATAACCGCATGACTCCTTTTCCTTGGTGCCGATTCTGAGCCAAACGACAGGGGTCGATCGCCCCTGCACATTGCCTGGAATTCGCGCGAGAATAGCCGTAGCGGTCGGCTGTGTCAAGTTCTTCATCCGGTCCGATATGGTATGGGCGACTGCAGATACGGGGCACTTTTAACACCATTTTTACAATCCCGGTGTTACCGTAATCTTGCTGTTGGAGGAACCTGCCATGGACGCGATCTATCTGGATGTGGCCTTTGTCGGCGCGGCCGCCCTATTTTTTCTGTTGTCAGGGTGGCTCTGCACCGGGCTCGACAAGCTGTAGGAGGCACACGATGAGCGCGCTCTATATCGGCGCAGGCCTGGTGGCGGTGGGATTGCTGGTCTATCTCCTGGTCGCGCTGTTGAAGCCGGAGTGGTTCTGATGACGGGCCATGGCGTGCTGCAAATCGGGCTGTATCTCATTGCGTTGTTGGCCCTGGTGAAGCCCCTGGGCTGGTATATGGCGAGAGTCTATGAAGGGGCGCCGGTGGGAATGGATATCCTGCTCGGTCCGGTCGAGCAGGGGATCTATCGGCTCGCTGGCGTTCGACCCAGCGACGAAATGGGGTGGAGGGCCTATGCCGAGGCCATGCTGCTGTTCAACGCGGCGGGTCTTGTCGCCCTCTATGCTTTGCAGCGGTTCCAGGGCTTTCTCCCGTTGAATCCCCAGGGCTTCGGCGCCGTGCCGCCGGACCTGGCCTTCAACACCGCCGCCAGTTTCGTCACGAACACGAACTGGCAGGCCTATGGCGGAGAAACCACGATGAGCTACCTGACCCAGATGCTCGGACTGACGGTGCAAAACTTCGTATCGGCTGCCACGGGGATGGCCGTCCTCGTCGCGCTGATTCGTGGCCTGGCACGTCGGACGATCGAAACGCTGGGGAACTTCTGGGTCGATCTCGTCCGCAGCACTCTCTATATCTTGCTGCCGCTCTCGATCATTCTATCGCTGGCGCTCGTTGCGCAAGGGACGATCCAGACGTTCGACTCGTACAAAACGGTCGCGCTGGTCCAGCCGCTGACCTACGACAAGCCGATCACAGACGCCAACGGCCGGCCGGTGCTCGACGACAAAGGCCTGCCGAAGATCCGGCCAGTCACGGTGGCCGAACAAATCCTCGCCGTCGGTCCGGCCGCATCTCAAATTGCGATCAAACAGCTGGGCACGAATGGGGGCGGGTTTTTCAACGTCAACTCGGCGCATCCATTTGAGAACGCGACCCCTCTGTCGAACTTTCTGGAGATGCTGGCTATGCTGCTCATCCCGGCGGCGCTCTGCTATACCTTCGGCCGGATGGTGGGGGATACGCGCCAGGGATGGGCGATCCTTTTCGCGATGACGATCATCCTTGTCCTTTTTCTCGGGATGGGTTTCTGGGCCGAGCAAAGGGGCAATCCGATATTCGCAAACCTGGGGCTCGATCAGGCCGCGGGCAGCCGGCAGCCGGGCGGCAATATGGAGGGCAAAGAAACCCGGTTCGGTATCGTGAATTCGGCGATCTGGGCGTCGGTAACGACGGCCGCCTCGAACGGCTCGGTCAATTCCATGCACGATTCCTACACGCCGCTCGGCGGGTTCGTGCCTCTCTTCCTCATGCAGTTCGGCGAAGTCGTGTTCGGCGGGGTCGGCTCCGGCCTCTATGGCATGATCGTCTTCGCGATCATCGCCGTCTTCGTCGCGGGACTGATGGTCGGCCGCACGCCCGAATACCTGGGCAAGAAGATCGAGCCTTACGAGATGAAGATGGCCGCGCTGCTCATTCTGATCATGCCGATCGTGGTATTGGGATTCACCGCGGTCGCGGTCATGACCCAGGCCGGCACGACCTCGATCTTCAATCCAGGGCCGCACGGATTCAGCGAAGTGCTGTACGCCTATGCGTCCCAGGGCAACAATAATGGAAGCGCCTTCGCCGGGCTCAACGTGAATACGCCGTATTACAACACGACCGGTGGAATCGCGATGCTGATCTCCCGCTTCTGGCTGGCGATTCCCACGTTGGCGCTGGCCGGGTCCCTCGCCCGCAAGAAGGCGGTGCCGGTCGGTCCCGGCACCCTCCCGACCCATACCCCGCTGTTCATCGTCCTGCTGATCGGGGTCGTGGTGCTCGTGGGCGCGCTCACCTTCATCCCGGCGCTGGCCCTCGGTCCGATTGTCGAGCATCTGTTGATGGTTCACTCCTCATGATCCTGTGGCAGTGAGGCATGCGTCATGACCAGTCATGAGAAGGCGATCTCCCTGTTCAGTCCCCCTCTCATCCGGCAGGCGACCCTGGAGTCGTTTCGAAAACTGGACCCGCGGCACCAAGCCCGCAACCCCGTGATGTGCGTGGTGGCTGTCGGGGCCGTTCTGACCACGATCCTCTTCGTGCAGGCGCTTGCGGGAGCCGGCGAAGCCTCCGCCTGGTTCATCCTCGCCATCTCCCTCTGGCTGTGGTTTACCGTGCTGTTCGGAAATTTTGCCGAGGCGATGGCGGAAGGCCGTGGCAAAGCTCAGGCCGAGTCCCTGCGAAAGGCCCGGCGTGAGCTCACCGCCAAGAGGCTCGACCGGCGGGAGCCCGGCGTCGAGTCTGTGGCAGGATCGAGTGCGATGGGCAAGGCAGGCGAAGGCTATACCGTGGTCTCCGCGAGTATGCTGAAAAAGGGAGACACGGTCCTGGTGGAGGCGGGCGACTATATCCCGGTGGATGGCGAAGTGCTCGAGGGTATCGCGTCGGTGGACGAAAGCGCCATCACCGGGGAAAGCGCCCCGGTCATCCGCGAGACCGGCGATCGCAGCGCCGTGACCGGCGGAACGCGCGTCCTCTCCGACTGGCTGATCGTCCGCGTCACGGCCACGGCCGGCGAAACGTTCCTGGACCGCATGATCGCCATGGTGGAAGGGGCCCAACGGCAGAAGACGCCCAACGAGCTGGCGCTGAATATTCTGCTCGCCGCCCTGACGATCATCTTTTTGCTCGCGACCGTCACGTTGCTACCGTTCTCGCTCTACAGCGTGCAAGCCATGGGACAGGGCGTGCCGGTCACGGTGACGGTGTTGGTGGCGCTCCTGGTTTGCCTGATCCCGACGACCATCGGCGCCCTGCTCTCGGCGATCGGCATTGCGGGCATGGATCGCATGATCCAGGCCAATGTGATCGCCATGTCGGGCAAGGCGGTGGAGGCGGCCGGCGATGTGGACGTGCTGCTGCTGGATAAGACCGGCACGATTACCCTCGGCAACCGCCAGGCGGCCGAATTCATTCCCGCGGAGGGCGTGACGGAATCCGCGCTGTCCGACGCGGCGCAACTCTCCTCCTTGGCAGACGAGACGCCCGAGGGACGGAGTATCGTGGTGCTGGCGAAGGAGCGGTACGGCTTGCGCGCGCGCGACATCCATGAGCTGGGCGCCGTCTTCGTGCCCTTCACCGCGCAGACGCGGATGAGCGGCGTCACCCTCAACGGCCGCGAGATTCGCAAAGGCTCGGCCGACGCCATTGAAGCCTATGTCACCCATCGGGGCGGGCGCTTCTCCGGGAAGGTCCGGACGACCGTCGAGACGATTTGCAAGCAAGGGGGCACCCCGTTGGTGGTCGCCGAAGGGGCGCACGTGTTGGGGGCCATCCATCTCAAAGACATCGTGAAGGGCGGGATCAAGGAACGCTTCGCCGAACTGCGCCGCATGGGGATCAAGACGATCATGATCACCGGGGATAATCCGCTGACGGCGGCGGCCGTGGCGGCGGAGGCGGGGGTGGATGACTACCTGGCGCAGGCAACGCCCGAGGCCAAGCTCCAGCTCATTCGCGAGTTGCAGACGGGCGGGCGGTTGGTCGCGATGACCGGCGACGGGACCAACGACGCGCCGGCCCTGGCCCAGGCCGATGTGGCGGTCGCCATGAACACCGGGACCCAGGCCGCCAAGGAGGCCGGCAACCTGGTCGATCTGGATTCCAACCCCACCAAGCTGATTGAAATCGTCGAAATCGGCAAGCAACTGCTGATGACCCGTGGCGCACTCACCACGTTCAGCATCGCCAACGACGTCGCAAAATATTTTGCGATCATCCCCGCCGCTTTCGCCGGCACCTACCCGGCGCTGGGAACCCTGAATGTTATGCGACTGGCGACGCCGGAGAGCGCCATCTTGTCCGCGGTGATTTTCAACGCGCTCATCATTATCGCCTTGATCCCGCTGGCGCTGCGCGGGGTGCAGTATCGTGCCATGGGGGCGGAGCCGTTGCTCCGGCGGCACCTGTGGATCTACGGGGTCGGGGGAATCCTTGTCCCGTTCGTCGGCATCAAGATCATCGATGTCCTGTTGGAAGTCTTGAGACTGATCTGAGGAAGATATGACGCGTACGCACCTGCGACCGGCGCTCGTCATTCTGGGGCTTCTGACGGTCCTCACGGGGCTCGTCTATCCGCTCATGGTGACCGGGATGGCCCAGGTATTCTTTCCCCGGCAGGCGAACGGCAGCCTGATCGTCCGCGACGGAAAGCCGGTCGGATCCGTGCTGATTGGGCAGCCGTTTGACGCGCCACAATACTTCTGGAGCCGTCCCTCGGCGACGTCCCCCTTTCCGTATAACGCGGCGGCCTCCGCCGGCTCGAACCTGGGACCCACCAATGCAGCCCTGGTCAAAGCCGTCCAAGCTCGAATCGACGCGCTCAAGGCGGCTGATCCGGGGAATCCCAAGCCGATCCCCGTGGATTTGGTCACCGCGTCCGCCAGCGGACTCGATCCGCACATCAGCCCGGCGGCGGCCGACTATCAGGTGCGCCGCGTGGCCAAGGCACGCGGGATGGACGAGGCGGTGTTGCGGCAGCTCGTCGCCAGCCACACCCACGGTCGGCAATGGGGTCTGCTGGGAGAGCCGCGGGTCAACGTCTTGGAGTTAAATCTGAGGCTGGATTCCACGCCATAATCGGCTCTCGCGGCCTTGTCCTTGCAATTCCAAGCCAGGTTGTTTCCTTCGGAAGCCGCTGACTTCGTTGACGCCTTGGCATACCTCTTCTACAATCCCAGCGAGATATTTGTGCCTATCGTGATGTGCGGGTAACAGTACTCGAGAGCTCAGCGCAGGAATCCGATGAACGATCAACGACCTGACCCTGATGCCTTGCTGAGACGCGTGCAAGCCGAAGAGGCCGAGCAGGCACGCGGCAAGCTCAAAATCTTCTTCGGCGCCACGGCCGGCGTGGGCAAGACCTACGCAATGCTGGAGGCGGCGCACGAACAGCAGGCGGACGGGGTGGACGTGGTCATCGGCTGGGTCGAGACCCACGGACGGGTCGAGACCGATGCTTTGGCGAGGGGACTGGAACTTCTTCCTCCCAGGACCGTTGAACACGGTGGAACGGTCCTGCGAGAGTTCGACCTGGATGCCGCGATCGCCCGCCGTCCGACCTTGATCCTGATGGATGAGTTGGCCCATACCAACGCGCCTGGCTCGCGCCATCCGAAGCGGTGGCAGGACGTCCAAGAGTTGCTCGGTGCGGGGATCAACGTCTATACGACGATCAATGTCCAGCACCTCGAAAGCCTCAACGATGTCGTCGCCCAGATCACCGGCGTGGTCATGCGGGAAACGGTGCCGGACTCGGTCCTGGAACGGGCCGACGACGTCGAATTGGTCGACCTGCCGCCCGATGACCTGCTCCAGCGGCTCAAAGATGGAAAAATCTACCTGCCTCAGCAGGCGGAGCAGGCACTCCGCAATTTCTTCCGCAAGGGCAACCTGATCGCGTTGCGTGAGATGGCCCTGCGTCGCACGGCCGACCGCGTGGACGAGCAGATGCAGGTATATCGGCGCGATCATGCCGTGGTCCGGACCTGGCCGGCGGCCGAGTGCATCATGGTTTGCGTCAACATGAAGCCACGGGGAGCCCGGCTGGTACGTGCCGCCCGCCGCATGGCGGCGGGGCTGCACGCCAAGTGGCTGGCCGTGTACGTGCAGATGCCCCGGCATCTGCAGGCGAAAGAAGCCGATCGGGATCAGATCGTCCAGACCCTCCGTCTTGCCGAGCAACTGGGCGCTGAGACGGTCACGTTGAGTGGAGAGAACGTCAGCCAGGAAATCCTGAGCTACGCGCGCGCCCGCAACGTGACAAAGGTCATCGTGGGCAAACCGGTCCGCGCCCGCTGGAAGGAGTGGGTGTTCGGATCGGTGGTGTCGGACCTCGTCCGCAACAGCGGCGAGGTTGATATCTACGTGATCACGGGGGAGGCGGGCGAAGGCCGACCCCTAGCCGCCCCGGTGTTCCAGCGGACCAGCAACTGGTGGTCCTATGGGCGGGGGGTGCTGGCGGTCGTCTTGTGTACGGCGCTGGCCTGGCTCATGTTTCCGTACTTCGGCGTGACCAATCTGATCATGGTCTATCTGATGGGGGTGGTCATCGTGGCCACCCGGTATGGTCGCGGTCCCTCCGTGCTGGCATCCATTCTGAGCGTCGCCACCTTCGACTTTTTCTTCATCCCCCCGTACTTTTCTTTCGCCGTATCGGATACGCAATATCTCCTGACCTTCGGCGTCATGTTAGTCGTGGCCCTGTTGCTCAGCGGGTTGACCGGGCGCATCAAACGGCAGGCGGAATTGGCCCGTCAACGGGAACGGCGCACGTCCGTCTTGTATGCCATGAGCCGCGACCTTGCGACACGCCGTCGCGTGGAGGATCTGGCCACGGTGGCCGCCCGGCATATCGGCGAGGTGTTCGAGAGCCAGATCGCCATCTTTCTCTCCGCGCCCGATGGCCGCCTGGCCTGGCAACGCGGCGCCCAGCTCTCTTTCGAGTTCGATCCCAAGGAAACCGGCCTGGCCCAGTGGGTCTACGAACATGGTCAACCGGCCGGACTGGGGAGCGATACCCTTCCCGGGGCCGGCGCGCTGTACCTGCCGTTGGTGGGTGCGCACGGACCGGTAGGAGTCCTGGCCGTGCGCCCCTCGCGTCCGGGGCGTCTCTTTGATCCGGAGCAGCTGCACCTCCTTGAAACGTTTGCCGGCCAGATCGCCCTGGCGATTGAACGCGTCCGTTTGGCCGAAGAAGCCCAGCGGGCGCAAGTCCTGGCGGAAACCGAACGAATGCGCAATGCGATTCTCAGCTCGGTCTCGCACGATCTGCGCACGCCGCTCGCCACCGTGACGGGCGCCGCGAGCAGCCTGGTGGAGGGCCGCGACCGGCTCGATGCCGCCGCGCGGCATGACCTCGCCAAGGCGATTTATGGAGAGGCGGCCCGCTTGGATCGCCTGGTCAAAAACCTGCTGGACATGACGAGACTGGAAGCCGGCGCCGTCCAACCGAAGAAAGAATGGCATCCGATCGAGGAAATCGTCGGGGCCGCGCTGACGCGGCTCGAGGGGAGCCTGCAGGGCCATCCGGTCAAAACACAGTTTCCCCCGGACCTGCCGCTGGTGCGCCTTGACGGGGTGCTGATCGAGCAGGTGCTCGTGAACCTCCTGGAGAACGCGCTGAAATATGCGTCGCCGGACGGCCCCATCGAACTCTCGGCTTCCAGGAGCGATGATGCCGTCACGGTGGAAGTGGCCGACCGAGGGCCGGGATTGCAGCCCGGCGACGAACAACGGATTTTCGACAAATTCTATCGTGGGAGTCAGGCACGGAAGGGTGGCGTGGGATTGGGGTTGACCATCTGTCGCGGCATCGTCGAAGCGCATGGCGGTCGGATTTGGGCCGAGAATCGGCCCGGCGGCGGCGCCGTCTTCCGCTTCACGTTGCCGCTGGACGCAACCCAACCCACGGTTGAACCAGAACGGACGGAACCGCACCCGGCCGCGTAACAACCATGCCGACCTCGAATTCCCAGATGCCCGTTGCCGCCGTCCAGCATAACGCCGCGGTGTTGCTGATCGAAGACGAACCGGAGATCAGACGATTCCTCCGGGCGATGCTCTCGCCGCAGGGTTATCGGCTGCACGAAGCGACAACGGGACAGGACGGACTGGCGCAAGCCGCCGCCCGCAATCCTGATCTAATACTGCTCGACCTCGGCCTGCCGGACATGGATGGACTGGAGGTGGCGCGACGGTTACGTGAATGGACGAGCGTCCCCCTCATCGTCCTGACGGCCCGCGGCGAGGAACAATCCAAAATCGAAGCGCTCGATCTGGGCGCAGACGACTATGTCACCAAACCCTTCAGTGCGGGAGAATTATTGGCCCGTATGAGAGTGGCCTTGCGCCACGCCGCGAAACCGCCAGGAGATGAGGGGGAGGCCAGCTTTGCGACGGGGAACTTGCGGGTGGACCTTTTGCGCCGGCAGGTGTTTGTCAAAGAGAAGGAAGTCCATCTCACGCTCATCGAGTATAAACTCCTGACGACGCTGGTCCGCCACGCGGGAAAGGTCCTGACGCACCGCCAACTATTGAAGGAGGTCTGGGGTCCGTTGCATGTGGACGAAGCCCACTATGTGCGGGTGTATATGCGGCAACTCCGCAACAAGCTGGAAGACAATCCGGCCCGCCCGCAACTGTTGCTGACGGAACTTGGCGTCGGCTATCGCCTCCGTACGGAGTAGTCCCAAAGTCGTCAAATCAGAAAGTCTTCAAGTCTCGTTTGCACCGTCTGAGACGGTCCGGCTTTATAGACTGTCCAGACTTTTCAACTTGACTGTTAGGGCGAATCGAAGGTCCAGAGGACGCCGAAGAGCAGCAAGTGCTGGCCCGGCGTGAGCATCGGCTGCCCATTGGCAAAGTTCCCGTTCTTAAAGAAGCCGCCCTGGGGACCGGTGGACTCGTCATAGCGGTATTCCGCTCGGAACGTCGTGTTTGTCCACTGAAAAGGCGTTTTGTATTCCACCGTGTTGGTGATGGCTTTGACGAGCTGCTGGTTGCCTGTCCAGCGTCCGTTTCGGTCCCAATAGAACTCCGGCCGCAGGGCCAGGCTCCAGGGCCCGGCCACATGCCACCTGGTGAACAGAGCCCCGCCCATGACAAACGCCCTGGGGCTCCCCGGCTGCCCGGCGATGTTTTCCGTTCCGAAGTCGTAAGACAACGCGACCGTGACATCGTCGCCCTTCCATTCGGTGATGTAATTGGAATACAACCGCCAGAACTCCATGGCGGTATTGGCTTGAGCCGGACCGTAATAGATGGTTTCCGTCACCGTCACCCGCGACGTCGCCTTCCAGGACAATTGCCCCCCGTAGCTGGGCTGGTCGTTGGCATGGGCCAAATGATAGTACCCGTTGATCACGAAGGCCGCCGCCGTCAGGTCGTCGTTGATCGGATAGCGGGCGTTGACGCCGAACATCATGTAGGGGGTATTGTCCGCGATCCAGGACCGGGTGTAATTGAAGTTGTCCTTGGCATAGAGCGATTCGTAGCCGATCAAGCTGTTGAACAACCCCGCCGTAACCGTCAAGTCCTTGCCTCCGACAGGAGCCAGGTAGGACAGGTTGGCACGGGAAAAATGGCGGAGCGTATCGGCCCCTCCGACTTTCGGCTCCCCTTGGAGGAACGCAAAGTCCTTGGTGTCGTAGCCGCCTTGCGCACCGAACTCCATGCCCCACCGGGATTCGGCCGTCGCATCCTTGCGCATGTAGACCAGTCCCATGTTCGGGTCCAGCTCGTTTGTTCGTTGAGTTGTCGTTCGGCTTCGGAACAGATGATTCTTGGGAAAGTTGAAATCGACGTCGTAGCTCAAGTCGACATAAGCGCCATAATGCCAGAGGGGAGGGGCGGCCTGCGCAGCATCTGGAGCCGGCGGTGGCTCAGCGGCTGTCCCTCCAAGAGGCTCCTGTGCAGCGACGGACGTGACCAACAGCCACATCAACAGCGGCAACGTCCAGCTCAATCGGACCGTAAACCGTGCCATGAGATCTTTGCCTTTCCTTCCGGTAACATCGCTCTGATACCACATCTCGAATCAGGATGGCGAATGGGAGACTAAGTTCAACGTCTGTTTTCCCGCTCCGCCGTGTCCCTCATAATCCACAGACACAAGCCACCCAGGATCAACACCCACGCAATCAACACCATGACACACCTCCTTCTGTATGCAGAATCGGCAGCGGTGATCGAACCATGCTCATGCATACATGTCGGTGCAGGTTACGCGACGGCGTATCAAAACAGGGGCAAAAGGGGCCGGGAACGTATTAAAACGGCGTAAAAGTCCTGCGCTGGGGTAGGAGGAAAGAGATGCGGAGCCGGGAAGCGTTCTTCAAGCCGGAAGAGATGGCCGGTCATTTGATTCTTGAGCGGAGCACTGTTAGGCTTGTGCGAAATGCGAGGGCAGACATGAGCACCAAGACCCCATCATTACAGCCGTACGGACATCCAGAATTCGTCAAGGCGCTGCAGCATGAAACCATCCCATGTCCGACCGTGGGATGCGCCGGGCCGCTCGACGTGACCGACCTCTCCCAGTTGAAGGACCGGGTCAAGACGTTCAGTCTCCGCTGTCCGCACTGTGGGTGGGAAGGGCAACTGAGGGGGCAGGAGGCCCTGGCCCCCCCCTGGGACGACGCCTCGCTCCTGCTCATGGCGGATGAGCATCTGATGCATCAGCAACCGATCTGCCCGTTCGACGATACCCCGGTGGTGTTCACGTCCTTGCCGAACCCACGTCGGCGGGCCCGGTATCGGCTGTCCTGTTTTTATTGCGGGCGACAGACGGAATTGGACTGGCCCCCGGCTGAGTCCAGGCGGTAGCAAGGGCGATGGGGAGGGAAGAGCCGGTCAGGTGCGCTGGACCGGAACCGATTCGGGAGACGGAGCTTTGGAGTCGAGCATCGGCAAGTGGGCGACGCGGTTCCGCCCCTCTCGTTTGGCCATATACAGGGCCAAATCCGCCACTTTTAAGATTTGCGCGGGAGTCGGGGTCTCGGTCTTGTCGGGGAGGTAGGTTGTGAGGCCGACGCTCGTCGTCAGCTTTAAGGTGCGGGTCTCATTGCCGAATTGATACTCTTCGACCGCCTCGCGCAGCCGCTCCGCGGCGGCGAGCGCCCCATCCTTTCCCACGCGGGGCAGGATCCAGATAAACTCGTCGCCGCCCATCCGGCCAGCCAGGTCGTAGCCACGGCTTTGAACCGCGAGGATGGAGGCATAATCCTTCAGCACCCGGTCGCCCATATCATGGCCATACGTGTCGTTCACAAATTTGAAATGGTCCACGTCGATGACCGCGCAGGACAGGGGGCAGTCAAACCGCCTCGATTCTTCCAACGCCCGGGACAGGCTCCCCAGCAAATGCCGACGGTTAGGCATCCCCGTCAGTTCGTCGTGCATGGCATCGTGGGCCAACTTTTCTCGATGCGCCCGCTCATGCTGGGCGAATTCAGCCAATGCTCCGTAAAAAAGCGTCATCACCAGCAAGAAGGGGAGCCGAATCAGGAGCGTGCCGACCGGCAGGGGTTTATGCTGCGTGATGAATAAAAAGGTGCTGTAACCAAGATAGGCGGCGCAGGTGATCGAGGCCAGGATCAAGGCCCGCTTCAGATTCCCGGCGGCGCCCGCGATCATGATGATTCCGAAATACACCACGAAAATGTCGGTGCTGCTCGTCCCCGTGACATACAGCATGGCGGGCACGAGGAGGGTATCGACAATCACCAGGGTCGCCGGAATCGAACCGGGGGCAATCAGCTTCGGCAGGCCGTAGAGCAGAAGGGCGTTGCCGGCAAGCAACACCAGAATCAGAAAGATGGCATCGCTGGATTCGAGGGCGGATTCTGCGGTGACGACGTGAGCCGACAGTACCACCACCACAAGCCACTGCATGATGGGAATCGGCTTGACGAATTTCTCAAGGGCTTCGGCCATCCCTTCCGCCGCCTCCCACGCACTTGCGCGGCATTGTGTACTGGAGGCAAAAGATTTGTCAACGTATTTGCCGCCGGACACAACCGCACGAATACGGGCAAGTGTCTCATGAGACACTTGCGCATGAGTACGCATAGATGAGCAACGCCGGCCTTCCCCTGATTATGTGTTTTGGCGACAGCCTGACGGCTGGCTATCAGTCGCCGACCATGGCTTGCCCGCAGCTATTGGAGACGCCCTACGGCCGCTTCCTTCAAGATCGATTGCGCGGAAGAGCCAAGGTTGTCGTGAGCGGCCTATGCGGAGAAACGACGGGCGACATGGTGACGCGTTTTCAGCGGGACGTACAACTGCACCGGCCGGCCTGGGTTGTCATCTTGGGCGGCACCAACGACCTGGGGTGGAATGCCGCGCCGCTCGAAATCATGGACAATCTGGCTCATATGTACGGCCACGCGCTGAACCGGGGCATCCGGCCGGTTGCCGTGACCGTCCCGTCCATTCGCGTGGGAGAGGAAGGCAAAAACGAAGACGCCTCTCCTGCCGCTACCGACCCGGCCCTCCTCGGGGAGGCGCGACAATGGCTGGCGGATCATATCGACCGCCGCCGGATATTGAACCGACTCATCATGGACTATTGTTCCGGAAAGGGAATGGCCTGTGTCGATCTGTTCACCGACACGGTGGTCCCGCTGACGGGGCAGCTTGCCGCCCGCTATTCCAACGATGGACTGCACCTGACGACCGAAGGGTACGAACGGCTGGCGGTACTGTTATACGAACGGGTCTTTGCCGCAGCCTGCGCTGAGGGAAACCGATGATTCGCGACGTCCGTGACGACGAATTCGACCGGATTGTGGAAGGGGCAAGCCGGCCGGTTCTGGTGGAATTCTGGCAGCCAGGGTGCGGAGGCTGCCGGGCCTTACTGCGCGAGCTGGAAAAAGTTCAACTCGATGCAGGGCATCGTCTTGTCATCCTCAAGATGAACGTGCAGGAAAACTATCAGATCCCGGCCGAACTGGAGATTTCGTCGCTGCCCGCCCTGGCCTTGTACCGGCACGGGCAGTTTGAGCGGTTCATCGGGGGCTTGGGCACAAAAGACATGATCCTGCAACAGTTACAAGAAGCGCTGAATGATGCATGATGAACGAAAACGATCAGCTCAGAAATTCATCATTCTGCATTCATCGTTTATCACTGCTATAGAATGCGCCATGTCCGCCCATCGCTCTGGATCAAGCGATCGGCTTCGACCGGCCCCCAGGTCCCGGCCGGATATTCCGGCAGCCACCGGACCCCTTGCGCCCGCCAACCTTCCAGAATTCCACTGACCCAGGCCCAGGACACTTCGACCGCATCGCGCCGCATGAAGCGTGATGCGTCGCCGGTCATGACGTCCAGCAGCAGCCGCTCGTAGGCCTCCGGAGAAGGGGTTCCGAACACTTCGCTGTATTTGAAGCTCATATCCACCGGGTGAGTCTCCGCTCTGGTTCCCGGTACGCGCGACATGAGACGCAGGGACAGCCCCTCTTCTGGCTGAATCCGAAGAGTCAGAAGGTTGGGCACCTGCGGCGTGGCGGGATCGACATTGAAAAGCACCCTCGGAATTTCCTTAAACTGCACCGCAATCTCGCTGGCCCGCTTGGGCAAGGCCTTGCCGGTTCTCAGATAAAAGGGGACGCCGGCCCAGCGCCAGTTCTCCACGAAGCACTTGACCGCCACATAGGTCTCGATCAGGGACTCGGGGGAGACGCCGGCTTCCCGGCGGTACCCGGGGACGTCTTTGCCATGAGCCTTGCCCTGGCTGTATTGAGCGCGCACGGTAAAGCGCTCCACGTCTTGGCCCAGGATTGGCCGCAGACAGTGCAACGCCTCGATCTTGGCGTCGCGGACCACGTCCGGGTCGAGCGAATGGGGCGGCTCCATGGCAACCAGGCAGAGCAACTGGAGCAGATGGTTCTGCACCATGTCGCGTAATGCGCCCGATTCCTCGTAATAGGTCGCCCTGGTGCCGACGCCTTCCGCCTCGCTGACCGTGATCTGCACATGGTCGATGTACTTGTGGTTCCAGATGGGCTCGAAGATGCTGTTCGCAAAGCGCAGGACCATGAGGTTCTGGACCGTTTCCTTGCCCAGATAATGGTCGATGCGGAAGGTCTGCGATTCGTCGAAGACCTTCCCGATCGTGTTGTTAATCGTCCGCGCCGACTCCAGGTCTCGACCGACCGGCTTTTCCACAATCACCCGGGAGTAGGGCTCGCCGTTTTGAATCGGGCGGACCAAGCCGGCTTGCTGTAGACCTTCACAGACCGGCGCGATCGAAGTGGGGGGGATGGCCAGGTAGAAGATCCGGTTGCCCGGCAACTTCAAATCGGCTTCGAGCTTCTCCGCAGCCGCTTTGATGTCGTGATAGGAGGCGTGGTCGTCGATCACCGAGGCCTGATAATGCAGATGCCGCTCAAAATCGGCCCACTTGGATTCCGTCAGCGCCTGGCGGGAAAAGGTCTGCACCCCCTCGCGCGCAATGGTTCGGAATTCCTGATCGCTCAGCGGTTTGCGGCCGAGTCCCAGCACGGTATAGCGTTCGGGGAGCAGGCCGTCCAGCAGCAGATTGTAAAGCGCGGGCACCAAACGACGCCGGGCCAGGTCGCCGGACCCGCCGAAAATCACCACCGTGCAAGGCTCGGCAGCTCCGTTGCGTCCATGCTCATCGGCAAGCGGCTTCTGTCCTGGTTGCGTCATGCGTCGGCTCCTCGTCCGCTCATCCCGGTGTTATCGGCGGACCGCATGGCCGCCGAACGCGTTCCGCAGGGCCGCCAGCATCTTCTCGGCAAAGGTATCCTGCTGGCGGGATCGGAAGCGGGTGAAGAGCGCGGCGGTCAGCGTGGGAACGGCCACGTCCTTTTCAATCGCATCCAGCACCATCCAGCGGCCTTCCCCCGAGTCCTGCACATAGCCTTTTAATTGATCCAGGCGCGGGTCCTGGGCCAGGGCATCGGCGGCCAGTTCCAGCAGCCAGGAACGTACGACGCTGCCGTGCATCCACAGGTCGGCGATCTTGGCCAAGTCCAGGTTGTAGGTGCTCTTGGCCATCAGCTCGAATCCCTCGGCATAGCCTTGCATCATGCTGTACTCGATGCCGTTATGCACCATCTTGACGTAATGGCCGGCCCCATGGCTCCCCATATGAGCCCAGCCGTTCTCCGGGGCTAGCGTCGTGAAGATGGGCTCCAGGCGCTTGACCGGCTCCTTGTCGCCGCCGACCATCAGGCAATAGCCGATCTTGAGCCCCCAGATGCCCCCGCTCGTGCCGGCGTCCACATAGTGGATGCCCTTGGCCTTCAGGTCCGCGGCCCGTCGCACATCGTCGTGGAACTTCGTATTGCCGCCGTCGATAATGGTGTCGCCGGGCTTGAGCAGCGCCGCCACCGCTTGCACGGTCTCTTCGGTGGGCTGCCCGGAGGGAACCATGATCCAGACCGCCTTGGGCGCGGCCAGCTTCGAGACGAGATCGGCCAACGAGGTTGCGCCGACGCACCCTACGCCTTCCGCCTGTTTAACCAAGTCCGCCGTCCGGTCATAGACCACGACCCGATGTTTGTCCCGTTGCAGGCGCGTGACCATATTCATGCCCATCTTGCCCAGTCCGACGAATCCGAGCTCCATAACGATCCTTTCTCCGTCTGTGTTCGCCCGCCATGGCGGGGAGGGAACAGAAGACAGCTATCCCTATCCATCTTCTATCGGGCGCAATTCTAGCATACTTGAGAGGGGGAAACGGAAATGTTGAGGAGATCCAGGGGCCCTACAGGATGGTCAAAAAACCGTCAACGATGCGAGAACGAAGCGATAGGTTTTCCTGACATCCTGTTAATCGACGCGTTGGGGGTGGGGAATGTCATGAAACAGATGGAGCGCAAGATTCCGCCCGATGCCGAGCCGCTCGGGCATGGTCGGTGCAGCCAGGAATTGCTCGATGAGGTCCGCCAAAGCGGCGTCCCGCGAGGCGACAAACCGGAGCGTGTCGGCCGGTGCCGTCGGCCAAAACCCGCGGAGGCGGAAGAAGTCGTCCACGAGAGCTTCCAGGAACAGTCCCAGGAGATACTCAGCCGTGGCCGGTTGCTGGCTTAGATCCTCGACTTTGCCCAGTCGGTGGAAACACTCGGCCTTGAGGCGGATTTTCTCATGCATGCCGATCGGGGGAGGGCCGTTCCGGAACCGCTGGTTGGCTTTGTCGGTCAGCTTCGAGCCGGCCCCTTCGAGTTCGAACAGCACACGCGCCTTCCGGAGTAACGGTGGAAGACGGAGCACCAGCGCCAGATCCTGCTCGACCCCTTTATATTCCCGGTAGCGGATCTCCACCTGCCGGTTGGCCACGCGCACGATTTCATCCCCCTCGCCCTTACCCTTCACGAGAGCGATCAAGTCCACATCGCTGTGCGCGGTCCACGCGCGCCTGGCGCCGGAGCCGACCAGGAGCACGGCCAGAAGGTCGGCGCCTCGCCGTCCGCGGACATAGCGCAAGGCGGCCTCCAGCACCTGCTCCACGCCGGGAGGATCGGGCACCGGGGGCGCGTCGGGCACATCCGGCACCTCCAGGAGTTCAGCCTGCAGTTCCTCGCGAGAAGGCCGCTGCGCGAGCGGATCGCTGGCCGATTGTTCCGACGGCGGGGTCGACACGTGGTCCATTATATGTCCAGGCCTTTCTGCCCTGAGCGTGCGTCGTTCACGAACCGGTCACCTTGCGGATCTCCGCCTCGAGGGAGGCCAGCCACTGTTCGAACGGGAGGGTCTCGTCCACCACGATCTCCAGTTTCCCGTTCGGCAGTTTATGCACCAGTCCGGGACTGGCAGGAGAGAGGGGAATTTCCACCCACTCGCGCGACAATCCCAGCCGGTCCGTCAACTCTAAGATGCGATTGATCTGTGGAAACGTGACCATGGATATCATGGCGCATTCTAGAGAGGGGGTGAGGAGCCTGTCAAATCAACGACACGCCTTGGCTTCGCGCCTCACGCTTCACGAGTACTAGCGGGTGAGCACGCGGGAGAAAATTCGGCCCGCCTCCTCGATCGCCTGGGCGGACACATTCAGGTGGGTGACCGCGCGAAAACTCATCCCCCCGACGCTGTTGATCAGCAGGCCCGCCTGTTTCAAAGTCCCGAGGATTTCCGAGGAGGAGCGGGAAGGATCGGTGACCTCAAACACCACAATGTTGGTTTCGACGCCCTCTGCGTCGATGGACACGGAGGGAATCTTCCGGAGCTGCCCGGCCAAGGCCTGGGCATGTGCATGATCGTCTTTCAGCCGGGCGATGTTGTGCTCCAGCGCGTAGAGGCCGGCTGCGGCCAGAATGCCGGCCTGCCGCATGCCGCCTCCATACATGCGCCGGAGCGGTCGGAGCTTCGCGACCGTATCGGCATCGGAGACGATGATCGAACCGACCGGCGCTCCAAGACCCTTGGACAGGCAGAACGAGACGGTCTCGAAATGCCGGGCATAGTCGGCCGCCGGCACGCCGGAAGCCACCACGGCATTGAACAGCCGGGCTCCATCCAGATGCATGGGGATGCCGCGCGCAACGGCTATGTCTCTGATCCGCTGGATGGTCGGCAGGGGATAGACTGAACCACCGCCGCTATTGTGGGTGTTTTCCAGGCAAATAAGTCTGGTCTGGGGATTGTACGGGTCGTTGGGACGGATGGCCGTCAGGACTTGCTCCGGCTCCAGAATGCCGCGCTGTCCGCTCACCCAATGGAGCTGCACGCCAGCCAGGGCCGCGGCGGCGCCATGTTCGTATTTCACGATATGGGCGCGGCTGTCCACGATCACTTCATCGCCCGGCTGGGTATGGACCCTGAGGGACAGCTGATTGGCCATGATGCCGGTCGGCACAAAGAGCGCCGCCGCTTTCCCAAGCAAGGCGGCCGCCATCTCCTGCAAACGGTTGACGGTCGGATCTTCGCCGTAGACGTCGTCGCCGACGGGCGCCGTCGCCATCGCGTCCCGCATGGCTTGGGAGGGCTGCGTCACCGTGTCGCTGCGGAGATCGATCATGGGGTCTGACCCAGATGGCGCCGGTCTTCAAACTTGTACTGTTGCCGGCTCAGGACTGGGAGGACGGAGAAGATCGGCGTGTTGCAGGGGACCACCGCACTGTCCGTTCCGGGCAGCAATTGCAGGTGCATGTTCACGAAGTTGAAACTGAGCCCCTCCGTCCAGGCCTGAGTGACCGCCTCGGCATAGGCTTGGACCTTTTCGGTGGCATAGGTGCGCGTCAGTAGTCCCGCGCCCCCTTGCAAGCCATACTCGTGCAAGTCCGGCGCGCCCTGGACGAGGAGCGAGACCGATGCCGCGTCGAACCAGACCTTGAAGTTGCAGACCACCTGGATGTACGGCCCCAAGGCGTTCGTGGCATCCAGGAATGCGCGGGGGAGGCCGATCTCCATGGGCACATCCGACGGCAGCGGACGCTCGATCGATCCCAATTCCGTTTCCTTCACCGGAGAAGCGGAGACGAACAACAAGTTCGGATCGTCCAGGGCAATGTCCAGCACCTGATCGTCGTAGTAGCTGCAAAGCTTCCCCATCCCATAGCGGAGTGGAAAGGAATAACCCATCGTCGCGTACCAGATGCGGAGCGCGGCGTCCAGCGGTTCGTCCGGCTTGCGGCTGATCTTCAGATCGAAGGGGAGCATCAGATGCAATGCGCTGGTCCGCACGGCCATGAAGGGAGCGCAGGCGCCGGCAAACTCCTTGTGGACGGCGGGATTCTCCGGCTCGAACTTGCGGGCTGGGCCGGTGAAGTGCTGAGCGGTCTTGGACTCTTTGGTCAGCTTGTACTTGTTCTGATAGTAGGCCGACGCACGCTTTTGGGCTGTGTCCAGAAAGTAATCCGGCAGGTCGGTTTCGACGATGATGCGTTGCTTGTCGAGCGCCGTCGGGGCCTGCGGCCGATTCGACCGCATCGCTTCGTTGTAGAGGTCCAGCTCGGCAGTCGCCTTCTGGATCTCCTGGGTCAGGTGCTGTGCTAATCCCGGATCGGGGCAGGAGGTCTGCCGGAGCAGATGCAGGGCCCGTTGAAGGTAGTCGAGCTTGTGGCTGTAACGCTTCGGCTCGGCCGCGAAGGCCTCGGCGGTGGCCATGTAGAGGTTGAACTGCTCCTCTGGCAGGAGGCCGAGCTGGTCCAGGTCATGGTCCTTGATAAAGGCCATGGCCAGGGGCCCGAACGACTCCTCTTTCCTGATGCAGAGGGTCATCAGATAGTTGTATCGGGCGCGGGCTTCTTGTGATGTCATGTCGGCATTCTAAGGGAATCAGGAGCAGGGGAACAAGTGACCGAGGCCGGGCGGGAGGTTTTGTCGTCGTAGACGCCTCCGGGTGCACCCAACTACGCCTTGCGCGCTGGAATCCTGCAAACTCGGCCGGAACGGCCTCAGACAGTGCAGGCTTCTCCCTTGCCTGCAAAGAGCAAGGACGCGCGCAACGGCTAGTTGTGTCCCGCCCCCTCCGGCGATAGGCGACAAACCTCCCGCCCGGCTCACGGAAGCATCCAAGTTAGGATTATTGACAGTATTAGGAGAGAGGACTATAAGCAGGTAACCTGAGTCGAGGGCTGACCTGCACTGGATCTTAACTAAAAGTGGAGGCGGGTGATGGACAAGGGAGTGAAGAGATCTCTTCAACAGTATGCCCAGGTCTTTCAGGACGGCCGCCAGCGAGGCATCAATGAAGCAGATACGGTCATGTACCTCACTAAATTTTTCACTGATGTGTTGGGATATGATCTGTTTTCAGAGATTACAAAAGAATTCCAAGTACGAGATCGCTATTGTGATATCGCCGTAAAGATCGGAGGGCAGGTTAGATTCCTTGTGGAAGCAAAAGCCATGCCCTTACCGCTGGCAGACAGGCATATTGAGCAAGCAGGAAATTATGCGTCACGGTCTGGGATTCCATGGGTAGTCCTGACCAATGGCATCTCCTGGAGACTGTACCATTTAACCTTCGATGCGGGTGGAATTGAACATGACCTTGCTTTTGAAGTTGATCTCGCTCCCGAATCCGACCTTGAAGAGGCGTGGAGATGCTTGCACCTTCTCTCTCGTGAGAGCTTAGTCAGTGAAGGACTGGAAGACTTCTGGGCTCACAAGAAAACATTAAGCCCCGCGTCACTCGTTAAGGCTCTTTTTACTGAAGAAGTCTTGAATGCTCTCCGGAGAGATTTGCACCGTAAATCAGAGGTGCGCTTGGAGTTAACCGATGTTGCTGCTTCACTTCGGCGCCTACTTAACCCTGAGGTCCTGACTGAGGATATTAAAATACGCAAGGCCAGAAAAAAGAAAAAGAAAAGCGCTAAGACAGAGGGTCAAGGAGATGCAGACGGCAATGATCTTCAAGACCCTGAAGAAGAGCTAGCCGATGCAACAGATGAAGGCATGGCTGGCCCTGCATCAAATCAGGACGGCCCGCCAGCAGGGAACATTGACTAGGCGCCTCGCCCTCCCTTCCTTCTCAGCCGAGACATCCCACTCTTTTGACTGGCCTGAAAACTGCGTGCTATAGTCCCGCCACGGTCAGGCACTTCACGTTTCACGAGGACACCATGGTTGAAGTTCCGGTCAAGATGTATGTGGCGGCCCTCGCCAAAAAAGCGAAAGAGGCGGCGCGGGCGATGGCGCTCGTATCCGGTTCCGTCAAGACCAAGGCCTTGTTAGCCATGGCCGACCGCTTGGAGGCGGAAGAAGAAGCTATTTTTGAAGACAACCGGCTGGATGCGGAAGCGGTGGGCAAGAGCCTGACCGGTGACACCAACCGGGACACGGTGAAAGAAGCCGTGGATCGGGTCCGCTTTGCGGAGGATGCCGTCAAGGAGATGGCCAAGACCTTGCGCCAGGTCGCGGATATGCCTGACCCGGTCGGAGAGATGACCAAGCTTTGGCGCCAACCCAACGGAATGCAGGTCAGCCGCATGCGCGTGCCGTTGGGCGTCATCGGGATCATTTCCGACGGAGGGCCGCCGGTCACGACCGAGTGCATCGCGCTCTGCTTGAAGGCGGGCAACGTCAGCCTGGTGCGCGGAGGCCCGGAATGGGCCAAGTCCGGCGCCCGGGTGGCGACCATCCTGCGCGAGGCGGCGGAGGCGGCCGGTGTGTCGGCCGGGGGCATCACCTTCGTGGAACGCAACGAAAAAGACGCGGCGCTGGAGCTGCTCCGGCTCAACAAGCATCTGGACGCGATCCTCCCTCGGGGCGGGGCCGGCTTGCGCAGGACGGTCATCGAGCAGACCCGTCTACCGGTGCTGGGTCAGGACGTGGGCGTAAGCCATGTCTATATCGACGGGGATGCGGACCTGCCGCTAGCCCAGAACATCGTGGTGAACTCCAAGGCGCAGCAGCCGACCGCACCCAACGCCGTGGACTGCGTGCTGGTCCACCAAGCCGTGGCTCGGTCGCTCTTGTCCGCCCTGATTCGGCGCTTGCTGGACGAGTTTCGAGTGGAAGTGCGGGGCTGCCCTAAGACGATCGCCATGACCGGGTCTTTCGCCTTGCCCGGTTATATGAATCTCATCGCCGCCACGGACGACGACTGGGGAAAACAATTTCTGTCCAAGACGTTGGCGCTCAAGGTCGTGACGGATATGGACGATGCCTTGGCCCACATCGCGCAATATGGTCCCGGCCATACGGATACGATCGTGACCCGCGACTATACCTCGGCGATGCGCTTTATCCGCGAGGTGGATGCGAGCGCGGTCCTGGTGAACGCCTCCACGCGACTGCACGACGGGCAGGAGTTCGGATTGGGCGGGGGGCTGGGCGTCAATACCACCAAGCTGCCGGCGCGCGGGCCCGTGTCGTTGGACGAACTCACGTGCCAGAAATATGTGGTCATGGGCACAGGCCAACTCCGTCACCCCCATCCGGTGCCGGTGACCTATGAAGACGCGATCATGTTGAAACGGCCCTCGTAAGAAGCTGTCAGCGATCAGCAGTCAGCTTTTTCGAAATGAGCCCCGACAAACGCCTCATCATAAGCTGATAGCTGAAGGCTGATTGCTCTCCCGTCACCATGACCGGCCCAGACCTCCACTCTCTGCAAACCGGACTCGCCGAGCACCTTGCCTGGTGGGGATTGCGGCATGTCGAGTCCGACCGAGTCTACTTCGAGTGGCAGCAGGAGACTCTGTCGCCGGGCCAGCTGACATCGCTCCATCGGGCAGTGGAAGCCAAACAGGCCCAGCCCCAGCGAGCCGATCTGGAAACGGCGTTTTACGATCTGGCGGCCGATCCGTCTATCCTGCCGGTCCTGTACAGCCAACGCTATGAACTGTATCAAACCGTCGGCCCGCTGATCGCCGCCCTGTTGTCCGCCGAAGGTCCGGCGCAGGGGACGGTCCTGGATTTCGGCTGCGGGGTCGGGGTGCTGACGACCTTCTACGCCAAGGTCTTTCCGAGCCTGATGATCGTGGGGCTCGATCGCTCCGTCGCCTCGGTCAAGGCCGCGCAAGAGCGGGCCCAGGCCTTGGGACTCACGAACGTCCGATTTGAATCCCTGGATATCGAACGGGCACCAGTTCCCGGCCCCTTCGATGTGATCCTTTCGGTTCATGCTCTCTTACAAGCCGAGGGGGAGCCGGGCCTGCCGAGCCGGGATTGGACGACATTCGAACGTCCGCCTGGGACAGGTCCCCAAGAGGCGTTTGAACAGCGCACCGGATTGGGGCTCAGGCTCGACCGGCTCTGTGCCGTCCTGGCTCAGGAGGGGCTGCTCATTGCTTTTGAGAAGACCCGCGAATTGGCGAGGCGGGTTCCCTTCCAGCGCGCCCTCGCCGCCCGCGGCCTGATCCTGGCCAAGCCTCCGCTGCCGCTGCGGTATCGGATCATCGAAGAGGTCTCGGACGACGGGCCCTTATATGTGACGGGCCGGGGAGGGGCATCGGGCGAGGGCCATCCCGGAAACGAAGCCCAGCCCTGGGATGAAACCCCGGAAGAGCGGGGAGAAGCCATTGCGTCCGTTACAGAGTTGCTCGCGCAGGTGCGGGCCTCAGCCACCAGGGCTCCAGCCACCTCCCAGGCCCCCCTCTATGAAAATCACGAGGCTTCGGCTGAGTCGGTCTGGCTGGGTCTGCCGGACCGCCTGATCCGCCGCGAACAGACCTTTACGGCCCCCACCGGCGCTCAGGTTCACGTCGAACTCGGCGAGTCAGACGGACTCAGGTACCTCTACCAAGCCACGACCCTTGACCACCGCCAATTGGTCCTGGTCGAGCCGGCTCGGGCGGCCCTGCTGGAGGCCTACTATGCAGAACTGCTTCCCCAACAGCCAGACATGTAACCCTAGGAGCCGCCTTCTCAGTGCAAGTCCATGAAAATCAAAGGCCTTGACCAGGGGCGCGTGCACCGCCTAGAATGACCCAACATTCCGGGCTGGGGACTCTCTCCCATGCGCGTGCAATACTCCAAGGGGACGCAAGCCTCCGAGGAATTGATACAACTTCATCGGCGAACCTCCGAGGAGGCAGCCGGCGGGCGAAAGGTCAAAGTACTGTTGATCTTTCCGCCTGATTGGTATCCCTCCGAGCCCTACCTCAGCTTGCCCACGCTCACGTCCGTGCTCCGTGCCGCCGGCCATACCGTCGTCCAGAAAGACGTCAATCTGGAAATGTACGACTGGTACTTCAGCGAGGACTTCCTCAAGAAGGTGCTGCGGCGGGTGCCCCAGCAGTTGGACCGGCTGAGAAAGCTCGCCAAGAAGCGCGCCCTGGAAGAATGGGAACGGGACCTGCAACTGGCCCTCTGCGACCTCACGCGGGAACGGATCGCCGAGCTGGCCCGCAAGGCCGAAGAGGCCAAACGCATCGTCCGCAGCCAGGACTTCTACGACATCGACAAGCTCGAATGGGCCGTCAATACGTTTCGCGAGGTTACCGCGGCCATTTCGCTCGTCTATGCGCCGGCCCGCATCTGCATGCCGCCGATGGAGACCGATCTCTCTTATAAAGTCTACGTTTCGTCCGAGATCATGGACGCCGTGCAGGATCAGCAGGTCAACGTCTATCGCGACGTATTCGAGCACCTGGTCAAACCGGCGATCGAGGCCGAACGGCCGGACGTGATCGGCATCTCGATCGTGCTCCAGCAGCAGCTCTTCTCCAGCATGACCTTCTGCGCCCTCATCAAGCAGCATTTCCCCGACATCCACGTCACGATCGGCGGCAACACGGTGACGCGCTTGCGCGACCTGCTGCCCCAGTCGCCGCTCTTCGCCTATTTCGACAGCGCGGTCTTTTATGAAGGGGAAACGGCGTTCCTGCAACTGGTCGAATCGGTGGGGGCGGGGCGCAGCCTGGACGGCGTCCCCAATGTGCTCTACCGCGATGCATCCGGGGTGCACACCTCGACGCTGACCTACTCGGAAGACATGGAGGCATTGCCGCCGCCGGATTTCGATGGCCTGCCGCTGGACAAGTACTTTCTGCCGGACAAGATTCTGCCCTATTTGGCGACGCGCGGCTGCTATTGGGGCCGCTGCGAGTTCTGCGACCACGGCGAGGGCTACACGGCCGGCTACCGGACGAAGAAGATTCAGCAGATTCTGGACGAGGTGCAGCAGTTACGCGACAAGCACCGGGTCCGGCATTTCCACTTTACCGACGAATCCTATCCGCCGGCCCTGTTCCGCAAGCTCTGTCGCGGGCTGATCGAGCGCCGCATGGACATCGCTTGGACGACCCACATGCGCTACGAGAAAAGCCTGCTCGACGAACCGGTGTGGGAGGACGCCAAGCGGGCGGGACTCAAGTACCTGCACGTGGGCTACGAGTCGGGCAACGAGCGGGTGCTCAAGCTGATGGACAAGGCGACGACGACGGACGTGATCACGCGCAGCCTCCAACTGTCGGCCAAGGCGGGCATCTGGAATCACGCGATGGGCTTTTTCGGATTTCCCGGTGAGACCCGCGAGGAAGCGCTGGACTCCATCCGGTTCCTGGCCAAGAACAAGGACATCGTCCATTCCGTCGGCTTCGGCACGTTCGATCTCAGCCGCCACACGCCGGTGGCCAAGAATCCCGAAAAGTGGGGCGTGACACCCTATGTCAACCCCGAGTGGGACCTGGCGCTGGACTACTATTACACGGTCAAGCAGGGGCTCAGCATCGAGGAAGCGGAGCAGGTCTTCGAGGAGTTCGAGCGGAACCATCCGTCCAACTGGGACCTGCGGATTTTCATTCGGGAGTATATTTTCCTCTACGTCGCCCGGTTCGGCTTGAGCACATTGCCGGCGCTCCAATTCGACGCGGCGAAGGCCGGCTCCGGATCGCCCCCGTCGCTGGAAGCGAAAGTCTGTTGAGCATGAGCACGTTGCTGCACATTGACGGCACCATGCCCAGCGCGGCGCAGGCGCATACCGCTCCCGCCCGCAAGCTGAAGACCATGCTCCTGTTCCCCCCGGAATGGGTGCCGACGGCGCCCTACCTGGCCTTGCCCAGCCTCACCGCGGTGCTGCGTGAACAGGGGCATGAGGTCGTGCAGAAGGACATCAACATCGAGATGTACGACCACTTCTTCAGCGACTCCTTCCTGATCTGGGTCAAGACCCGCATGGCTTCGCAGCTTCGCGCCCTGGAGGACAAGGCCAAACACGCCTGGCTGACGGAAGCGGAAACCCAGCACAAAGCTTGCCTGACCGCCAAGGTCGATCTGGACGTCTTCGAGCTCATCGAACAGGCCCAGCGGGCCAAATCCATTGTGCGCGGGGAGGCCTTCTACCAGGCGGACAAGCTGGAATGGGCCCTGAATACCTTCCGCCAGGTGATGCAGTACATCTCGGCCGCCTACTATCCGGCATCGATCGTCTTCTATCCGATGGAGAGCAATCTCGGCTATCGGCCCGGCGTCTCGCGCGAAGTCCTCGCTTGCCTGGATGACGACCAGGTGAATGTGTATCGGGATATCTGCCGGCAACTCGTGCTTCCGGCAGTGAGCAAGGAGGCGCCGGACGTGGTGGGGGTTTCGATCGGCACGCAGATGCAGCTCCTGGCCGGGCTGACCTTCTGCAAGATGGTCAAAGAAGCCTTCCCAAACATTCATGTGACGGTCGGGGGCAACGTGATCACCCGCCTGCAGGAAGAGCTGCCCCGGCAGGAACGGTTTTTCACCGAGGTCTTCGATTCGGCCATCATGTACGAGGGCGAGCACGCACTGTTGTGGCTCCTGGAGGCCCTGTCCGGAGGACGGGCCATCGAGTCCGTGCCGAACCTCATGTATCGGGACGCAACCGGCATCCACGTCAACAAGGAAATCTATACGGAGAAGACCGCGGCCTTGCCGCTCCCGGACTTTGAAGGGCTGCCCCTCGACCATTATTTCTCGCCGGTCCGCATCCTGCCGTACCTCGCCACCAGAGGCTGCTACTGGGGCCGCTGCACGTTTTGCGATCACGGACAGGGCTATTTCGACCAGTACCGGGGGCTGCCGGCGCAGGACGTCGTCCGCCAAGTCAAGGCATTGAAGGAAAAATACCAGGCCGAGCATTTTCTCTTTGCCGACGAGTCCTATCCGCCGGCCCTGTTCAAGAAAGTCTCCCAACTGCTGGTCGAGCAGAACGTCGGGATCAAGTGGACCACGTTGATCCGCTTCGAAGAAACCCTGCAAGAACAGGACATGAAACTCGCGGCTCAGGCCGGCTGCTGCACCCTCTATTACGGCATGGAGTCGGCGAACGAGCGGGTGCTGGGCCTCATGGACAAGCACGTCAAGAAGTCTATCATCGCGCGCAACCTCAAGGACGCGGCCCAGGTCGGAATCTGGAACCACGTCATGGCGTTTTACGGATTCCCGGGGGAGACCCGCGACGAGGCGCTGGAGACCAGGCAGTTCGTCCTGGACAACCAGCCGCAGATCCATTCGGTGGAGCTGTTCTACTTCGTGGCCTATCGACACACGCCGATGGTGCGCAAACCGGAACAATTCGGCATCACGATCCACAAGCAGGACGACTATGATCTGCCGCTGGATTATTATTACACGCTGAACGAACCGGTCGGGCTGACCTGCCTGGACGCGATGCAGCTCTGCGAGGAGTTCTATCAGAACGACTTCGAGCCCTGGGCCGTGCGGGTGAATGCCCGCGAACACGTCTTCCTCTACATTTCCAAGTACGGCACGAACTGCTTGCCGCAGATTTATGCGAAGACGAAGAGCGGCGATGAGGTTTCCGGTCTCGTCACCTGGCCGGTTGCGCGGGGGGAGGAAGGCGACATGGCCCGCGTGGTCAGCCACGCGGTTTCATAGAGAAGAAAAGAGCCGATGGCTAATGGCATATAGCAGGAGCCGACTACCTTCCGGCCATAAGCCATACGCCATATGCTCTTTTCTGTTACATCGGCCATCAGCTCTTGGATGTTTCTTCAAGCCAGGCGGCCAGGACTTTATAGGCCGCCTGGATTTCTTTCGTCATGGCCTCGCCCTTCTTGTACATCTGCATGTACTTGCGCGGGTTGTTCGTGAGGTTGGCATAACGGTGCGGATGCCAGGTCGCCAGCAGTTCTTTCTTTCTCGCCTCCAGCTGTTCTCGTGTCGGTTTTTCCGTCAGCCCGAAGGTTTGCAACGCCCGGATAATGTCTTCTTGCGCCACGTTGGCTCCAGGTTACGCCATATGTGAGCGGGGAGTCTGACAAACCTTTTCCACCTCTGTCAATGAGGGCCAGATTCGATGAACCGCCCGCTCCCCATCCTCCAGCCGGCCAAACTCCTTGCGGGGAAGGATTACCGCGAGGTGCTCAACCAGGAGATGGATGCGGGGAAGATCCCCATCAGCCTGGGGAAAAACTGTCCGGTCAAGTGCGAGTTCTGCTACGAGACGGACCATTCCTACCGTGAAACCCTGGAGCCGCCCAAGACCACCCAGGAAGACTGGGCCTACATCCTCGACTACCTCAACAAGAAGCCGACCGATCCCGCGCAATTTTGGTGTCTGGGCGGAAACGAGTACATGGAGTGGACCGACCTCTTTCTGCACCCCAAGGCCATGGAATGGGTCGAGGATTTTCTCAAGCACACGGACAAGAACCTGACCTTCTTCACCGTTGGCTTCGTCCACGTGCCCAAGATCCATCAATTGGCCGCCCAATATCCGGGGCGGATCAATTTCGAGCTGTCGGTGATCACGCTCGGAGACTATCGGCAACGGCTGATGCCCCATGCGCCGGCGGTCAAACACTTGCTCAAGGTCCTGGACGGCCCGGCCGTGTCGTCGGCCAACTTCTACAGCTTCGGCGACCAGACGATGTCGAGGGATGCGGCGATGATTTCGGAGGTCAATCAGAAGTGCGTCCTCTGGATGGGCTGCCTGACCCCGGTCCGCGGGATCAAACCGGAGACGGCGGACCTGATGCGGCAGGGCCGGAAAGCATTGCCTCAGGAAGCCCGGCGCATCTACGACTTGGGCCTGCCGAATATGACGACCATTCACACGGAGGCTTACATTACCGCCTTCCTGAACCGTCGCCGCATCGTCAATGAGTTCGACAAGCTGGAGTTGGAGAAGAAAGACACGGTCATCGTGGCCGGCAGCGTCTACAAGATTCTGAACCTGTACCGGAAGCGGCGGGCCCGGTACCTCTATGTGCCGAATACGACCTTGGGCGGGGATTCGGACTGCACGGTGCTCCTGACCTTCGACGATATCGCCAGGCGGATTACCAAGGAGAAGCTCGTCCACATCCCCAAGTGCGTCATGCAGTCGGGGCGCGGACCCTATCGGGACATCGCCGGCGTCTCGCTGGACGATTTCATAAAAAAAACCGGCGTCAAGGTGAGAGTCCTGCACAAAATCGACACCAACTTCGCCAACCGGCAACTGTACCGGAACGGATTTCTGAAGAACTACGTGGAAGACTACCTCCGCCACCCCTTGGCGCAATCGTACGAAGCCCTCTCCGTCCCGGCCTGACCCACGCCTTGGCGGCGTTGACAAGCGTGGCCGCCTGACCTAGAGTACGACTCGACCTATGAGTCCGGATCGCCGCAGCCTCCAGTTCTATCAAGCCGATGTCTTCACCGATTTGCCCTTCGGGGGCAATCCGGTGGCGGTCGTTCCGGACGGGAGCGACCTCAGCGACCATGAGCTCCAGCAAATCGCGCGGGAAATGAACCTGTCCGAGACGGTCTTCGTCCTCCCGCCCACCGATCCTGCCGCCGCCATCAAGCTGCGCATTTTTACGCCCTCCCAGGAGATTCCCTTTGCCGGACATCCGGTCTTGGGGACCTTCTTCGTGCTCGCCACCTTGGGGCGGCTGTCTCTCAAGGGCCCGGTGACGCGCCTGCTCTACGAATGCAACATCGGCCTCTTTCCCGTCGAGGTCCACGTCCGCGACGAGACCATACTCCGAGTCGTGATGTCCCAGCCGAAGCCGCAGTTTCTCGGGGCGATCGAGCCGGTCCAAGACTTGTTCGAAGTGGCTCAGGCGCTCGGCCTGACCAAGAGGCAGATCGACGGCACGAAGCTGCCGGTGGAGGTGGTGTCGACCGGCTTGCCGGTCATGATCGTGCCGGTCAGGACCCTCACGGCGGTCCGCTCGATCAAGCCCGATGCCAGCGCGATCACCGAACTCTGCGCACGATACGGCGCCAACGGCATGATGGTGTTCACCACGATGACGGTGGAGGAGGTGTCCACGGTCCACACGCGCATGTTCGCGCCGCCGATCGGCATTCCCGAGGACCCGGCCACCGGCAGCGCCAGCGGGGCCCTGGGGGCCTATCTCGTGCAAAATGGAGTGGTGGATGTGGGCCCGACCAGCACGATCATTGCCGAACAGGGGTATGAACTGGACCGCCCCTCGCGCATCATGATTCAGGTGGAATCGGACGACGATGCGATTCAGGAGGTGAAAGTCGGCGGGCAGGTGGTCATGGTCCTGCAAGGGACGCTGACGTTCTAACCGGACTACTTCGTGATTTCGCGGAGCATGTGCCCCAGCTCCGGCAGGACGAGCTTCTCCATGGCCAGGCGGACCGCCCCTTCGGAGCCGGGGGTGGAGATGACGATCCGGTTCTTGTAGAGGCCGGCGGTCGCACGGCTCATGATGGCGGCCGAGCCGATGTCCTGATAGGTCAGGTAGCGGAAGATCTCGCCGAAGCCCACCAGGCGTTTTTCGAGCAGGGTATCCACCGCCTCAAAAGTCGAATCGCGCCGGGAGATGCCCGTCCCCCCGTTGATGAGCACCGCCTGGATGTGCTTGTTGCGCGCAGCCTGCTGAATGAGCGCGGTGATCAGCTTCGGCTCGTCTTTGACGAGATGGTAGGCCACTACCTCATGGCCGGCTCCCTCCAGCTCCTTCCGAATCAGCCATCCGCTGGTATCGGTCTCCGGCGTCCTCGTGTCGCTGCAGGTAATGACCATGCACCCGACACGGGTCGGAGCCTGCTCCTTATGTTCCTTATGGGAGGGAAGGGAGACCTGCGGCGACACAGAACGCCGAGGCCCGGAGGATTTCTTCGGCTTGGAAGCCTTGCGACTATGCTTGCCCATCGCCCGTGCAGCGCCGAACAGCTGGTCAGCCCCAGACCGAGTCCGGTTTGAGCTTGGCCACCGGCTGGCCCTTGCCGATATGTTCATCCAGAATGGCCGGCACGTCGGCCTCCTTGACCTGCGAGTACCAGGTTCCGTCCGGATAGACCACAACGGTCGGGCCTTGCTCGCAAGGCCCCAGGCAGGCGGAACCGGTGACCAGCACCTGGCCAGGCTGAACGCCCCGCTCCATCAAGCCCATGTTGAACGCCATCAGCAACCCCGGCGAGCCAGCCGCGCCGCAGGAGGGCTTGGGATGGCCGGGAGGCCTGGTGTTCGTGCAGACGATAATGTGATATTTCGGCTTCGGCATTATGTCTCCTTGGTTTGCAAGAAACTGTCAGCCTTCAGCTCTCCGCATTCAGCTTGTTGAAGAAGAACTGACGGCTAATTGCTGATAGCTGTGTGCCGTCTCATTTCGGCATGAACGAGCGCCACCGCTCGATACATTCTTCGGGCAACTTCCAGTACTTGGCTCCTTTGAGCACCCACTCCAGATAATGTTCCTTGGGCTTGAACTTGCCGATGGGGGCGGCCACATGGGTGTTCACCAGCATTTTCTCCCCTTGCTCGCCCACCACCGTGACCTGCAGATGACGAAACGCCCCGTCGGGCACCTCGCCCTCGAACTCGTCCATCAGCTTGAGATCTTCTTCGGTCACCTCCAGCACCACGCCCCAGACCTGTTCGCCGGGGGAGGGAGCCACGCTGGCCAATCCGCATCGCCACTGGGACGACCAGCGGCAAAACTGAAGAGCATGGTCGGGCAGGTACGCCTTACAGACGAACTGGTGCTCGGGCGCCCGGCGCTTGAGTTGGGTCGGATTCAGATTGTCCGCATACACGAAAAATTTCATGGTTGTGCCGTGAGTGGGCGCGCAGATGGGCTCTGTGCAAGCAGAAGCAGTTGTACCACAAGGCCTTCCGGCCTTGTCAAGGCCGGTATGGGCTGTGGCCTGATGTTGCCGCTGGATGCGTTGACATTTCTTCGAAGAGGCAGTTAAGCTGATTCCATGGGGATCCGCCGGGCCATGATGATCGGAGGTCTCCTGCCGGCCTCGCTCTTGATCTGGGCGGCGGTTACGCCGGCTTCCGGCTGGACTGCGGAATACTACAGCTGGATTGATTCATCCGGCACCTTGGTGTTGACGGATGATCTGAGCGGGCTCCCTCCCTCGATGCCATCCACGTCCGTCTGGACGTATAAATTCAGGGACCGGCCCTCGACCTCGACTTCCAACCACACTCAAGCCATGAACAGCAACGCAGCATCAAGTATGCAGGAGTCGGCGCCGGCCAGCGAAATCGCGAGGCTGGCTCCGCCGACCGAATCACCCGGCGAGGCCCGGACAGACTTGCAGGGCCAGATGGAACAAGCAAACAATCAACTCGCCTTGGGCCAGGCCTTGACGCTGGGTGTTCCCTTGCTCGGCAGCTCACGACCCGGCCAGAGTTTTCCATTCGGCTCGATGGTGATCCCTCCTGGCCCAGGCGGATTGCAGCAGCGTTTGCGGGAGCTGCAAGCGTTTCAAGCCCACTCCTTCTCCCATCTTCCAATGCCTCATGCCAAGCCGGGATCTCGGCAGGTCGTAGCCGGACAAGGCCACGGCCATCGCTAGCCCTACGATGCAGCCGGAACACAGCGACGCGACTCAGGCGGCCGGTTCATTCTCCACCAGCAAGGTGCTCCATTATCTTGCCGTCGGTCTGCTGGTCCTCGGCGGCCTTGCCTACTGGGTGATGAAACCCCCAACGGCCAACCCAATGGCCGACCCGCGAGCCGCCGAGGCGATGGCGCTCGTACAAACCCATCGGGCCAAGCAAGCCCCCACGCTCCGTCAGGCGCTCACCGAGCGGGTGCAAGGGATGGCGGCCCGCGGGAAAGGGGTCCGCATGGGTGAGTGGACGGTTGAGAAGAAGCGCGACGACCTGTATGTGGTGAAAGTCTTTGTCCGCGAGGAGGGGAGCCAAGGCGGAGGGCTGCGCTGGTTCGAGCGGGACTATGAGTGGCAGGTGGACCTGACGAAACAGTCCGTCGTGCCCATGTCCATGCCCGCGGAAGACCTCATGCCCCCTGGGGCTGCCGGCCCTCTGCTCCGCGGAGGCGGACCGGCGGGCCTGTGAGTTAAGGCCCGATGCCTTCCGTTTCCGGAGGGACTTGCACCACAATTTCTCCCTCCACAATCTGCACCACATACCGGCTGACCGTCAAAACAGGATTCTCCGGCCGTTCGCCCGTGCAGACGTTGAACCGCCAGCCATGCCAGGGACATGTCACGATGTTGCCTTGCAACGTCCCTTCCCCCAGCGGGCCGCCAGCATGGGGACAGCAGTTATCCAACGCATAGATCGTTCCCTCGACATTGAAAAGCGCGATGCCTCGCCCCTCGGCCTCAACCGAGAGACAAGCGCCAGGCGCCAACTCGTCCACCTTCGCCACCTTGACCCACTGAGCCATCATCGCCTCCTCAATGGCCGCCCAGTCTAGCCAGTCGGAGCGGAGGCTGCAAGGTGCATAGCCGCCGTGGACGTGCCAAGGGATTGATTTTACAGCAGGACTATGGCATAGAGTAGAGCAGTGAAAGCCTTGGTTCGGCACTGTCGACTTGCGGGGTAACCCAGGAGGACAGATGGAACTGACGCTGCTACTGAACTCGACCTACGAACCGCTTCGAGTCGTCACCTGGAAAAAAGCCATTACGCTCCTCTGGCAGGAGAAGGTGGAAGTCCTGGAAGTGTACGACCGGGACATCCAGGGGATTTCGATCTCCATCAAGCTTCCGGCCGTCATGCGGCTGCTCAAGCTGGTCAAGTTGAAGGACAGTCACCGGGCGGTCAAATTTTCCCGTATTAATATTTTTACGCGCGACGGCTATACCTGCCAGTACTGCAGCCAGAAATTCCGGACCGAGGACCTGACCTTCGACCACGTCGTCCCCATCGCCAAGGGGGGCAAGAAGACCTGGGAAAACATCGTCACGGCCTGCTGGCGCTGCAACAACCGCAAGAGCGGACGGACGCCGGACGAAGCCAGCATGCGGCTAATCCGGAGGCCGGTCAAGCCGCGCTGGAATCCCGTGATCACGATCACGATCGGCATCAGGAACGCACCGGAAAGCTGGCGGGACTATCTGTACTGGAACCTGGAACTGGAGGCGGACGCACCGGAGGCAGGCTAGTATTCCTTTAGTACTCCTTGTCGATCACGATCGCCACTTCCCGCGATCCCACCAAGGTTGGATTCTTCGCAAACTTCCCTTCCAAATCTCCCGGCTGCGGCGGCCCGGCCTGGCCGTCCCGGTCGATGCGAGCCAGCACATCCACCATCCCGCGTAATTCCGACCCGCTTGCCATCACGTCCTGATTGGTAATTTCGAACGAGACCGGAAACGTCGGGTTGTCGATACGCTTCGCCGCCAGGGGACGGGGCGCTCCCTGCGGCCTGCGAACGATGACGAACAGCACGTCCGTCGGGCGGACTTTTGACGCCAAGGCCGGATCGATTGTGACCTGTCCGGCAATCACGCCGCTGCCCGACGGTTTTTCGCACCCGTGCGCCAGCCCCATCCAAGCGGCCAAACCTGCCAGGGCAATCACGCCGCCGGCCATCCCGATCACCCGCATTGTGCCTTCTGCCACCTGCGTCCTCCTTCACGTCAGACCCAACCAGAACAGCCAACGCGGCGCATTATACAAGCCGGATCGGGGAATAGAAAGGGAGCTTCCTCCAGGCAGGGAGGCTGTTGTATGATACGCGCCGGCAAGCACCAACGAGGGCATACAGGTCTTGAGATGATGGGTAGGGAGGAGCAATGGCAGCCAATCCAGGGTTTCAAGTCTCACTCGATGTAAAAGGACGGTCCTGCGTGGTCTTGGGAGGCGATGACGAAGCCTCCGACAAGGTGGACCGCCTCTTGGACAGCGGCGCCAAGGTCACGGTGATCAGCCCCACCTTGAACGACCACCTTCGGAAACTCACGGCGACCGCCAAGATCCTGCACCGGGTCCGGCTGTTTCGTTCAACCGACGCGCAGGGCTGCTTCCTCGTCGTCAACACCCTAAGGCACGATCAGGACTTTTCCCGTTCCCTCTACGAACTGGCCCAGAAGGAGCGGTTTCTGCTCCTCGCGTCAGACCAGCCTGAACACTCGACGGTGATGCTTCCCGCCGTGGCCAAGCGGGGTCATTTGCGCCTGGCCATCAGCACCAGCGGCGTGGCGCCGGTCCTGGCCGGCAAAATCAGACAGGATTGCGAGCAGCTCTTCGATGAGGAGTTCGAGCGATTCCTGGAATGGTTGGCCGTCATCCGGGATGAAACCAAGGCTGCCGAGCCGGACGCGGAGCAACGTCGCGCCAAGTTGCGCGAGGCCGTCGAAGGCTTCAAGCTCAGCGGCACCATTCAATACCCGAAAGCCTGGCTCAATGCGCGCCGGCAACAACAAGCCTGATTGGAAGGAGCGATACATGGTCCTCTTGGAATTCAGCATGTCCCCGCTGGGCAAAGGGGAGAGCGTCGGCAAGTACGTGTCGCGATCCCTGGACATCATCGACAAGAGCGGGGTGGACTACCGGCTCAACCCGATGGGCACGGTCCTGGAAGGGGAGTGGGACGAGGTGTTCGGGGTGGTGCGCAAGTGTTACGAACGGATGAAGAAAGACTGTGGCCGCATCTCCTGCACGATCAAGGTGGATTACCGCAAAGGACACAAGGGACGCCTCGCCGGCAAAGTCGCCAGTGTGGAGAAAAAGCTCAAGCGAAAGCTCAAGACCTAGCAGATCGCAACGGCTGGCGACGGGAGGACAGTCGGCATCCCTTCACTACAAGCCATGGGGCACAGAGACGGGTGACAAAGGGCGGGCAACTCAGGCGTCGGCCTGATGCGATGATCTCCTCAAGCTAGCCGCACCATACCGTTGGCAGGTCGCCTCAACGGACGACCGGAGCCCGGCGACCTGCACCCTCTTGGCTATTAAACTTGCTTTGCCCGCCAGACCGAACGCCTTCGTGCCCATCCCTTCCACCCGCGTCGAGAATAAAAAAGAACGAGCAGGGACAGGCCGCTTGTAGGCCTGTCCCTGTTCCTAATCCCATCAAGATTAGATTCTTCCCCAACAGGAATCGTTATTGTGCTCGGCTGGCTGGTTTGGGAGGCCAGCCTTTTCCCCTTTGGTCATCAGGTAACTTCTCGATTGGACCCGAGCTAGTTATCGTCCTCACAACCGCTGGGTAGCCAAGCACATAGCCATCTCGCACATAGTTATCGAACAAGTCTTGCCCCCGAAGTGCCGGCCGATCTCCGGGAACGAGGAGTCCGTCATCTCACGACAGAGACACACGGCGATCTGCCGCAGATAGGCCAGCGCCTTGCTCCACCACCGGCTCTTCAACTCGGCGATCTTCACATGCAAGAGGGATTTATAGAAAACAGAACGGGGGATAGGTCTACAAGCGACCTGTCCCCCGTTTACTTTCTCTCCCCTCAGCTGGAACGGCTAGGCAGGGAGGTGGCGGCACGGCGGGGATGGAGCATCAAGAGCAGGAGGAGTGCCGGTCGCCAGGCTCCGCTCATCCGTTGAGGCGACCGACCAACAGTAAGGGCGAGGGTGCAGTTTGAGATCAACGCATCGTGCCGCCGCCGAGGCTGTCAGCCGTTCGTCAGCCGAGCTATCTAAATTCTGCGAATGTTTTAGACGCAAGCGGCAAGAGGACTGGCAAGAAGTTGCTGCGATTCTTTCGAGATGCCAGTTAAAACACTGAAAACTTGAAGTATTTAGTGGGGTTCTTTTTGACGTCTTCGATCAGGCTCTCCACTTCGGTCAGTAGCTTATCCGCCCGCTGGTAGAGTTCATCCTGATTGATCAGCTTGCCCGCCGTGCCCTGGCTTCCTTCTACTTTCGCCAGCAATTGCTCGCCCCTGCTGGTCAAATTGTCCAGTCGCTTGTAGAGGGTCGGGTCGGCCAACCTGGCCAGGGTCCCGTTCTGATCGTTGAGCTTGCCGGCCAGGGCGTTCAGTTCCTTGACCGCCTGGTTGGCCCGCACATAGAGCTCCTTGTCCGTCATCAACTGCCCGATCGTGCCCTGGCCCTTCTCCACTTTTTCCAGCAAGGCCACGCCCTTTTCGGAGGCGATCTCGATGTTTTGCACCGCCTTCTTGGACTGTTCATAGAGAGCCGGATCGGACAGCAGTTTGCTGGCCGTGCCCTGGCCTTCGTTCAGCCGCACGAGAACCTTCTGCATTTCACGCAATGCCGCATTGACGTTATCCAGCGTAGCGCTCGCACCGGAAGCAAGGTTCGTCAGGTCCGACTCGGCCTCGCCGACCAGGACGCTGCCAGGCGCCAAGGCCGGCTCGGTCTGGCTGCCGGGCATGATCTCCAGAAACTTGTCCCCCAGCAGGCCCATCGGTCTGATGCTGATCTTGGCATCCCGATGAATGTGCGGCGCCACGGCCTTCTGCACCGTGAAGAGAATGTCCACGTTGGGAGAATCCTGCGCGATGGCGATGCGGTGCACATTGCCGATATCTACCCCGTTCATGCGCACGGGGCCTCCGACCTTGAGCCCCTGCGTGTGAACCACAGTGGCCCGAAACTTGACCTGCCTGGCGAAGAGACCCATCCCTTCCTCCAGGTTCATGATCACCCCGATCAGGATCGCCAGGGCCACCAGCACAAGCATGCCCACCTTCACTTGGGCCCAATGGAGCTGCGACTGCCTGTTCATGACACACTCCTTGGTGTGGCAATCGGCCGCACGAGCGACTCATCGGACATGCCATTCGAGTTGGGCGAGGGCGTCCATTCCGACGGCATGCTGCTCGGGTCGAGGAATTGTCTCACCTCCGGCCGTTCGCAACGCCGGAGTTCATCCGGAGTGCCGTCGAAAGCCAGCCGTCCTTTGACGATCAAGATCATCCGGTCCGCGACCCGGTAGGCGGTATCCAAATCGTGCGTGACGACGACCTGGGTGACGCCCATGGTCTTGAGCCGGAGAATCAGCCGGCCGATCACGCAGGTATTGATCGGGTCCAGGCCGGCGGTCGGCTCGTCGTAGAGGAGAGTCTTGGCCCCGCTGGCCAGGGCCCTGGCGATGCCGACCCGCTTCCGCATGCCGCCGCTCAGTTCCGCCGGCATCTTGTCGAGTATGTCGTCCAGCCCGACGAAGCACAGGCTTTCCAGCGCCTTCTGCTCGATCTCTTCGTCGGAAAGCAGGCCCTGTTCCCACAAGCGGTAGCCGACATTCTCACGGACGGAGAGGGAATCGAACAGGGCCGCATCCTGAAACACCATGGCCATCTGTTGCCTGACTTGAAACAGGTCACGCTCCGGCAGGCCGGTAATGTCCTGCCCGGCTACCTTGATCCCGCCCTTGTCCGGGCGGTAGAGGCCCAGCGCCAGCCGGAGCAGGGTGGTCTTGCCCGACCCGCTGCCTCCCAGGATCACCCTGGTCTCTCCCGGCTGCACCACGAACGAGACGTCCTTGAGGATCAGCCGATCCCCCAGCGTCAGCCAGACATTCGCATACTCGATCATCGTCGCCCCGCGCCTCTAGCTTAGGCAAAGGCCATGAAGAACTTCGTAATAAAAAAATCGCTGGCCAGGATCAAAATGGACGAATAGACCATGGACTGGGTGGTGGAGACACCCACGCCGGCCGTGCCGCCCTTCGTCGAAAATCCGGCATAGCAACTCACCATCGCAATGATGAATCCGAAGACCAGGGGTTTGACCAGCCCTTGCACGATGTCGTCGAGTTGAATCGCTTCGAACGCCCAGGTCCAGTAGAAATAAGAGTCGATGGCCAGGTACAGCCTTGCGACCAGCCACCCGCCCAGAATCGCGATGCAGTTCGTGATGATCGTCAGCAGGGGGATCATGATGAGACAGGCGGCCAGCCTGGTCGTGGCCAGCTTTTTGATTGGATCGGTGCCTTCCGCGCGGAGGGCGTCGATCTGTTCCGTCACTTGCATCGACGCGATCTCTGAGGCGATGCCGGTTCCCACACGTCCCGCGATCATCAGGGCGGCCAGGACCGGGCCCAGCTCCCGGACGACGCTTTCGCTGATCAGGCGGGACACGTACATCGTCGCGCCGTAGGGCTCCAGCTGCACCGCGCCTTGCAGCGCCAGCACCATGCCCGTGAACAAACCGGTCAACATCACGATGAACAGGGACCCGACGCCGATCCGGTCCAGTTGCAGCATGATTTCTCGAAGATACCAGGGAGGCCGGACCAGCCCGGCGACCGTCTGGGCGCAAAGGATCGTAAACTCCTGCACGATCAGGAGCAGATCGAAGAGCCTGGCCGCAAGATTGAACGAGGTCGGCATCACCGCACCGTCTTTCTGCATCACCGCCCCCTGTCACGCGCCATTATAGGGCAACCGCCCGGCGCGAACAACGAACACCACCGGAGGATATCGCCCGGGCTGGGAGCAAGGCGATGTTCAGGAATAGACCCGCAGTACCCGCGGCCCGATCCCGCAGAGGACTTCGTAGGGAATCGTCCCGCTCCAGGCTGCCAGGTCGGTCGCCAGGATTGCGTCGGTCCCTTGGCGGCCGATCACGACCACCTCGTCGCCGGGGCGGACGTCCGGCAGGTCCGTCACATCCACCAACGTCATGTCCATGCAGACCCGTCCCACGACCGGACACCTCCGGCCCTGCACCAGTAGATGCCCGCGGTTGGAGAGGGCCCGGCTATAGCCATCCGCATAGCCGATCGGCAGGACGGCAATCTTGGAAGGCCTGCTTGCGACGAAGGATCGGTTGTAGCCCACACTGTCGCCCTGCGCCAGACTCCTGACTTGCGCAACCTGGCTGCGCAGGGAGAGGACCGGTTTCAGCGTCTCCGCCTGGCCGCTTTGCGGAGCGGTGGAGTACCCATAGAGCATGATGCCGGGCCGCACCAAGTTGAAGTGCGCGGCCGGATGCCCAAGGATGGCCGCGCTGTTGGCTGCATGGATCAGCGGAACCGGGAGGCCGGCCTTACGCAGCCCGGCCAGGACCGTTTGGAACCGCTCGATCTGGATCTGGGTATAGGCAGGATCGGCATTATCGGCATCGGCCAGATGCGTCATGAGCCCTTCCAACCGCAACGGACCTTGGAAGACAGGGGATTGGAGCAGGGGCAATACTTGTTCCGACAGGAGACCGAGCCGTCCCATCCCCGTATCAACCTTGAGATGGACCGGGTAGGGATTCGACCTGCGGCCGAGCCTGGCCGCCAGCTCTGCCGCAATGCTCGACTCGTAAATGACCGGCGTCAGGGCATAGCCCAGCAGATCGGCGAGCTGGGCCGGAGGCAAAGCTCCCATGACCAAAATCTGCGCCTGGATACCGGCGTCACGAAGTTGGGCCCCTTCCTGGATCGTGGCGACCGCGAACCGCGTTACTCCTTGCTGTGCCAAAGCCTTGGTGATGGCGACGGCGCCGTGCCCATAGGCATCGGCCTTGACGACGGCCAGGATGTCGCAACCGTGGGACAAGAGTTGCCGCGCCTGCCGCAGATTGGACGTCAGGGCAGAGAAATCGACAGAAGCGATGGTCGGGGGTGCGGTCGTGAGGGGAGACACGCTGGTTACTGAGATCGAAGCGGACCGCGAGCCCGCTCAGATTTCGAGGATCTCCTCCTCCTTTTTCTTGAGGGTCTGGTCGACTTTCTGGACGTATTGATCGGTCACCTTCTGGATCTCGGCTTCCGCCTTGCGGACGTCGTCTTCAGACAACTTGCCGTCCTTGTGCAGGCCCTTGAGTTCCTCGTTGCCCTCGCGGCGGATGTTCCGAAGCTGGACCTTGCTCTCCTCCCCATGCTTCTTGCACAACTTGATCAGGTCCTTGCGCCGCTCCTCCGTCAGGGATGGGACCGGGATGCGAATCAACTTGCCGTCGTTGGAGGGGGTGAGCCCGAGCCCGGAGGCCTGGATGGCCTTCTCGATTTCCTTGATGAGGGCCGGCTCCCAAGGCTGTACGGTGATCAAGCGGCTCTCGGGCACGCCCAAATTGGCCACCTGCTTGAGGGGCGTCAACGTCCCGTAGTAGTCCACTTTCACCCCGTCCAGCAGAGCCAGGGAGGCACGGCCGGTCCTGAGGGTGGCCAGATCCCGTTTCAGATGTTCCAGCGCCCCTTCCATCCGTTCCTGGACTTGTTTGTGCGTGGCGCCCGACATAAGCCTCTTCCTCCGCCTCAGCGGCTGCCGGCGGTCACGAGCGTCCCGATCTTTTCCCCGCGCACGACCTTGGCCAGGTTGCCGCGTTCCTTCAGATTGAAGACGATCAGGGGCAGGTTGTTGTCCATGCAGAGCGTGACGGCCGTCGAATCCATGACTTTCAGGTTTTTATTGATGATGGACAGAAACGGCACCTCGGTGAACATCTTGGCGGTCGGGTTCGTGACCGGGTCCGCTTCGAAGACCCCGTTCACTTTGGTGCCTTTCATGATCACCTCGGCCCCGATCTCCATGGCGCGAAGGGCGGCGGCCGTATCGGTCGAAAAGTAGGGGTTGCCGGTTCCGCCGGCGAAGATGACGACGCGCTTCTTTTCCAGATGCCGGATCGCCCGGCGGCGGATGTATCCTTCAGCCAACTGCCGCATCTCGATGGCCGACTGGACGCGGGTCGTGACCCCTTTGCGTTCCAGCGCATTCTGCAGCGCCAGCGCGTTGAGCACGGTGGCAAGCATCCCCATATAATCCGCGGAGGCCCGTTCCATCCCGCTGGCACTGGCCGCGATGCCCCGGAAGATATTGCCGCCCCCGATGACCAGCGCTACTTCTACATTCAGCGCCACGACGGAGGCCACTTCCTCGGCCAGGCCTTCCAGCACGGACGGCTGAATACCGTAACCCTGGTCGCCGGCCAGAATCTCGCCGCTGATCTTGAGCAGGATCCGCCGGTATTTGGCGGCACTCATTCGTGCCCCAGTTGATAACGCGTAAACCGCCGGATAGCCATGTTCTCGCCGATCTTGGCGATTTTCTGCGCCAGCAGGTCCTTGATCGTGACCGTGGGATCCTTGATAAAGGCCTGCTCCAACAAGCAGCTCTCCTGGTAGAACTTTTCGAGCTTGCCGTCGACGATCTTGGCCCAGGCCGGTTCCGGCTTGCCCATTTCCTTGGCCTGCGCCAGGTATATCTGCTTCTCTTTCTCGACGACGGACGCCGGAATATCCTCGCGCTTCACGAAGGAGGGATTGGATGCGGCGATCTGCAACGCCAGATCCCGGACGAAGGACTGAAACTCGTCGTTCCGCGCCACGAAGTCCGTTTCGCAATTGACTTCGACCAAGACCCCGATCCGGCTGCCCGGATGGATGTACGAGGAAATGATGCCCTCGTTCGTCTCCCGCCCGGCCTTCTTCTGGGCCGCGGCCAGGCCCTTCTGCCGAAGGTGCTCAATGGCTTTTTCGATGTCGTCGCCGGATTCGACCAACGCCTTCTGGCAATCCAGGATGCCGGCGCCGGTTTTCTCCCGCAGCTCTTTCACTAACGTCGCATTGCCTGCCATGCCGTTCGCGCTCCCCTTGGTAATCGTCACACAGTGACAGTCGGCCCGACGCCGGACCCGTTACGAAGCCGGAACGGCTTCCATCACCATCCCGGTCGCCTTGCGCACCTCTCCCTGGGCCTCGGGCTTCTCGCCCTCCTCGCGCTGCGCACGCAGGTGCGCGCCCTCGACACAGGCGTCTGCAATGCGCGACACGACCAGCTTGATGGAACGGAGGGCGTCGTCGTTCCCCGGGATCGGATAATCGATGCCGTCGGGATCGCAGTTGGTGTCCACGATCGCGATGACCGGAATCCCGAGCCGGTTCGCCTCCATGATCGTGATGTGCTCGATCCGCGTGTCCAGCACGAACACGCAGCCGGGCAGGCTGTTCATGCTCTTGATCCCGCTGAGATACTTTTCCAGCTTGACCCGCTCTTTTTCCATCTGACCGACTTCTTTCTTGGTCAGCCGCTGATGGGTGCCGTCGGTCAGAGCCGATTCGAATTTCTTCAGCTTCTCGATGCTCTTGCGGATCGTCTGGAAATTCGTCAACATCCCGCCCAGCCACCGCTTGTTGACGAAGAACATGCGGGCCCGCTTGGCTTCTTCCTCGAGAATGTCCACGGCCTGGCGCTTGGTGCCGACGAAGAGCACGGACTCGCCGGCCGAGACCGTATCACGGACAAAGGCGTAGGCGGCTTCGAACCGCTGCACCGTCTGCTGCAGATCGATGATGTAAATCCCGTTGCGCTCGCCGAAGATGAACCGTTTCATCTTCGGATTCCAGCGATTGGTCTGGTGGCCAAAATGGACACCGGCTTCCAGCAATTCCTTGATCGCGATCATCCCCATCCGTTCACCTCCTTCCTCTGCTTGCGGAGCGTCCGACGACATCGGACGAGAGGTCTTTCTCCCCTTATTCCCAAGCCGAGTGGCGTGCAACACGCCAATTCGAATTTGAGTAATGAGCCTTGCGGCTTTCCCCTGAGTACCGAAGTCTGCGTTTGTCGAAATCGTACAAGGGCTTGAAAACGTAGCATGATCGGGACCGGATTTGCAAGCCGGCGGCGTTCGTTCCTACGATCGATAGGACGCGTTGATCCGCACATACTCGTAGGAGAGGTCGGTCGTCCAGATGGCGCCCTGCGCAGAGCCGAGTCCCAAGTCGATCACGATTCGAAACTCCCGCCGGCGGAACAGCTTTGCAATGGCTCGCTCCGCGGCGTGCCCAAGACTGACGCCGCCTTTGACGATCGGCGCCCCTTCGATGGTCAACCCGATCCGCTCGGGTCTGATGCGCACGCCGACGCGCCCGACGGCCGCCATGATCCGGCCCCAGTTCGCGTCTTCCCCGAAGAAGGCGGTCTTGACCAGGCAGGAGGTGCCGACGGTGTTAGCCACGGCCTTCGCGTCAGCCGTTGACTTCGCCCCCGTGACCAGAACCTGCACGATCTTCGTCACCCCTTCACCGTCGCGGCAGATATGCATGGCCAGCGAACGGCAGGCTTCGCTGAGCAAGGCCTGGAATGAAGCCAACTCCTTCGTGCCGTCGCGCAACGGAGCATTACCCGCCAGGCCGTTTGCTAGACAGAGGACGGTGTCGTTGGTGCTGGTGTCCCCATCCACCGAAATGCAGTTGAACGACGTCTCGGCCGCCACCCGCAGCGCTCGCTGCAATACCGGCGGTGTGATCGCCGCATCCGTGGTCAGATAGGCCAGCATGGTGGCCATGTTCGGATGAATCATTCCGGACCCCTTGGCCATTCCGCCGACCGTCACCACATGCCCGGCGATCCGCGCCCGCAGGGCCACTTCCTTGGCCTTCAGATCCGTCGTCAGAATTGCCTTGGCCGCCTCCCGTCCTCCGGTCCGGCGCAGCCGCTGGACCAATCGCGGGACTCCCTGCCTGATCGCGGTCATCGGCAAGAACTGGCCGATGACCCCGGTGGAGCTGACAAAGATCGAACGAACGGGCACGCCAAGGCACTGAGCCGCCAACGTGGCCATTGCCTTCGCGTCGGCCAACCCCTGGGCGCCGGTACAGGCGTTGGCATTGCCGCTGTTGACGATGAAGGCGCGCCCCATCCCTTGCCCTTGCTTGAGATGGAGTCGATCCAGGACCACGGGGGCGGCGGCAACTTGGTTGGTGGTAAACAGCCCGGCAACAGGCCCCGGCTGTTCGGAGGCCACAAGCGCCAGATCCAGGATCGAGGGTTTTTTGATGCCGGCATGGAGACCGGCAGCGAGAAAGCCGCGCGGGGCCGTGATCCCGCCGGGGATCTTGTGAATGGTCGTCGGCTTCATGTTATCGAGAGACCAAGCAGGGGCGGGCGGTAAGTCTGCTCACGGGAAGACTCCCGGCGAGCGGAGGCCCATGTCTTCCGGAAACCCCAACATCAAATTCATGGCCTGAATCGCCTGGCCCGCAGCTCCCTTCACCAGGTTGTCCAACGCCGCGACGGTGACCACCCAACCGGATCGCGCGTCCGAAAAGGCGGACAGGTCGCAGAAGTTTGATCCGCGGACGTGGCGCGGATTGGCGGAGGCGTTCCCGCTCTGGAGCCGGATGAAGGGCTCCCCCTTATAGAAGTCCGCGTACAGGGCTCTCACCTCATCCTGTCCCAGCGGCTCGCGCAGCCGGCAATAGGCGGTGCTGAGGATGCCGCGATTCATCGGCACCAAGTGGGGAGTAAAGGCCACTCGCAAGGCGGCCGTCTTCGCTGCCGAACGCCGGCTGAGCAGACCCAACTCCTGCTCGATCTCGGGAATATGACGATGCTGGCCGACCTTGTAGGCCTCAATGGACTCATGGGCTTCGGGAAAATGATAGGGGAGCGCCGGGCTCCGCCCCGCGCCGGAGACCCCGGACTTGGCATCGATCACCAGCGTATCCGGCGTTACCAGTCCCTTGGCGACCAATGGCGCCATCTGCAAGATGGCTGCGGTTGGGTAACAACCAGGAGAGGCCACTAGGCGCGCCGACTTAATCGCATCCCGGTGCAGCTCCGGCAATCCATAGACTGCCTCGCGCAATAAGTTCGGATGGAGATGCGGCGTCTGGTACCAGGTTTCATAGAGCACCGGATCTTTCAGCCGGTAGTCGGCGCTTAAATCAATCACGTGCTTGCCAGCGGCCAGGCAGGCCGCAACCGGCGCCAGCGATTTGGTGTGGGGGAGGGCCAAAAAGATCACGTCGGCGCGCTTCGAGATCTCCTCCGGAGCCAGGGCTTCAAAGGACAGGGAAAGCACCGACGCCAGGTGGGGGAACGAGGCGGCCACGGGACTCCCGGCTGACTTTTCCGAGGTGACCGCCGTGATCTTCACGCGCGGATGCCCGAGCAACAGGCGCAGCAACTCACCGCCTGTGTAGCCGCTGGCCCCCGCCACCGCCACGGTGATGATTTTAGTCGTACTCACGCCGCTGATTCCTTCGACAACAGACAGAAAAAAGGGAAGGCCGCGAGGCCTTCCCTTTTGACAGACAACTCGCGATGCCTTAACGCTTGGAGAACTGGAACCGCTTCCTGGCTCCCTTCTGCCCGTATTTTTTCCGCTCCTTGACGCGCGAATCGCGGGTCAGCAGGCCTTCCTTCTTGAGGGGCTCCCGCAAGGCCGGATTCATGGTCACCAACGCTTTGGCGATGGCATGGCGTAGCGCGCCGGCCTGGCCGGTGGTGCCGCCGCCGCAGAGCGTCGCCTTGACGTCACACTTGCCAGCGAGGCCGGTCACTTCGAGCGGGAATTGAATCAAGCTCTGCAAGGACGGCCGGGGAAAATACTGGTCCAGCGGCCTGGTGTTGACGACGATGCTGCCGTTGCCGGCGGACACCCACGCCCTCGCGATCGCATACTTGCGTTTGCCGGTTGCATACTGTGTTGCGGCCATCGACGATGCCTCCTTCAGTCCCGTAGAGAGATCAGGTTAGAGCGCGAGCACTTCCGGGCGTTGCGCATGGTGCGGATGCTCGGCCCCCGGATAGACTTTCAACTTTCTCGCCATCTGCTTTCCCAGCGTGTTTTTCGGGAGCATGCCCTTGATGGCCCGAGCCAGCAACTCCGTGGGGTTCTTCGCGTGCAGATGTTCGGCGGAGGTGGTTTTGAGCCCGCCGGGATAACCGGTGTGATGGATGTACAACTTGGTGCGCATCTTGTCGCCGGTCAGATGCACCTTGCCCGCATTGATCACCACCACATGGTCCCCCGTGTCCACATGGGGCGTGAACGTAGGCTTGTGTTTGCCGCGCAATAAGATGGCGACCCGTGCCGCCAAACGACCGAGCGTCTTGCCGTTGGCATCCACCAGATACCACTTGCGCACGACGTCCGCCGGTTTCTCAAGATAGGTTCCCATGATCCTCTTCCATCCTTCCTGTGTCCGATGCCCGTTCCTAAGCCGAGTTACTTCCCGAGATTCTTTGTCCCGAACCGCTCCAGCCATGCGTCCAGATTCGTGCCGCCCCGCTGCTTCAGAACCTCCTGCGTCACAAAAATCGGACAGTTGGTGCGAAGCGCCAAGGCGATCGCATCGCTCGGACGCGAGTCCACCGTTTGTTCGCCATCCGCGGTGAGCAGGTGAATCCTGGCATAATAGGTGTTGCTCTTGACCTCCGTGATCACCGCCTGCGTCACCTTGACGTTCAAGTGCTCCGCGAAGCTTCGAATCAGATCGTGGCTCATGGGGCGTGGCGAAACCATTCCCTCCAACGCCATTCTGATCGCGTTACCTTCCGCCGCGCCGACCCAGATCGGCAACACCTCGGCATGCTGTTCATCCCGAAGGATAACGATGTGGGTGTCGGTGTTCTGGTCGGGCAGGACTCCATGCACCGACAAGCGGATCAGTTCACCGGCGTCTACGTCATCGGCTGCCATCGTCGTCCATGGTCGATTGTTTGCGCGGTCTGCCGAAAAGCCGAACGGTTGGTCGTTCCGGCCTTACCGAAGGCCCGTCGGTCAGGATTCGTACTTCCCAAAATCTTCCGGCTTGAGGTTCTCCAGCCACTGCCCCAGCTCTTCGGACGCCTGCTGCCGAATCACGTCTTCTTTTGCAAAGATCGGCGCATCGGCTCGCAGGGCCAACGCGATGGCGTCGCTGGGCCTGGCGTCGATGGAATATTCCGAATCTTCGCTCATCAGGTGGACTCTGGCGTAGTAGGTGTTGTCCTTCAAATCCGTGACGACCACGCTGATCACCTTGGCTCCGGCCGCATCCAACACGGCCTTCATCAGATCATGCGTCATAGGTCGCGGCGCCGCCACGCCCTCCAACGCAAAACTGATCGCGCTGGCTTCTGATTTTCCAACCCAAATGGGTAACATATCCACGTTATGCTCATCCCGCAAAATGACCACAAAGGTATTGCTATAGGGATCAAACGTCAGCCCGCGGACTTTCATCTGTGTAATCATAGGGTCGGGCTCTTTAGCATAACCGAGCTTCTATACCATCCGCCGATGGTAATTGTCAATGAAACCCCTCGCCAGCCTTGCCGGAAAACCTCATGACCGATCGGAAAAATCGAAGGCTTTCCCTGACATGGCCGGAGTCGCCGAGGCCACAAGGCGGAGCAGGACCTGGGCCGCCTCGGATGGGGTATGCAGGCGCCGTCGATCTTCACGCGGATAGGCCCGGGCTCTCATGTCGGTCTTCGTTCCCCCCGGATTGAAGGTGAACGCGATGACGCCGCGGGTCCGAAGCTCATCGGCGAGTATCTGGCTCATGCCCTCTCCTCCGAACTTCGAGACGGCATAGCCGCCCCAATTCGCACGTCCTGCCCGGCCCACTGAGGACGAGATGGTGACGATGCACCCTCTACCCTGAGCCGCCATCAGCCTGGCCGCCTGCTGGGTGACGATAAAGGTCCCGGTCAGGTTCACCCGCAGCACCTTACTCCACTCGCGCAGGGGATACGCGACGAGGGGCGCCAGCGGCCCCAGAATCCCGGCATTGTTAATGAGAATGTCGAGCCGACCGTAGCGCCGCTTGGCCAGACCCGCCAAGGCTCGCCCCTGCCTGGCCAATCCGATGTCCGCCACCCGCGCCACCGCTTCTCCACCGCCGGCGACGATGGACTTGAGCGTCGCATCGAGCTGTCTCTTGGTTCTTGCGCACAAGACAAGCCGCGCGCCGGCCTGTGCGAAGAGTTCAGCCGTAGCCCGACCGATGCCGCGGCCGGCCCCGGTAATGAGCGCCACTTGACCGGCAAGCGGTCGGGACTCGGACCGGATACCGGCGCCCCTTGTCATCCGTGATGGGCGAGGGGCGGGGGGGCGCGGTTTTCTGTAGGTTGGCCTATCCGTCAAGGCGAGACATGAACCATCATCGAGCCGATCGGAGCGCTATGCCTGGGGCTTGAAATTCTGCTGCAGCTTGCTGGTATCCACCGCCTCGCCGAGGTTGAGAAAGGCCCGCATCTGTTTCTTGACGAGTTCTCGCCCACTCTCCTCGCCGAGATTGACCTGATACTCGTTGATGACCATGACCCGCATGCCCTCCCACTGCTTCCAGCAGTCCTTGCACACCTTGGCCTTGATCTCGGATTCAAGTTTTCCCATAAAGAGCGTATCGGTAATCGCCTCGCCCTCTTTGGCGCATTTGACACATTGCACAGCAGCCATCAGAACATCCTCCTTACCCCTCGCGCGCAGACATCATGCAGGGGCATTCTAGCATTCATGCCGAGAGAAAGAAAAGAGGCGCGCCCGGTTGACGGCCTGCCGACATCAATGTTAAAGAAACGCCATTAACCTATCGGCCCGGATGGCGGAACTGGCAGACGCGCGAGACTCAAAATCTCGTTCTCGCAAGAGAGTGGGAGTTCGATCCTCCCTCCGGGCACCATCCTCCCGCCTCACGAATACATTTTGATACGAAAGCTGGAGGCACCCTCCAAGAACTGAATACCACCCCAGGTAGTGGCATGGGCGACCTTTCGACACAATCAACGGAATTTCCCTCTTGACAGACAGGGGTGAATATCCTAATATCCGCGCCTGTCTCTCTATACATGCGCCAATGAATCGGGTACGTTACATCGGTTTTGTCGTTCATCATTCATAGTCTAACTCACAAGGAGGCAGCACATGCGTAAGGCATTTTTGTTCGGAGCAATGATCCTGCTCGCCGGCTCCGTGGGGGTGGCAACGGCCCAAGAGCGGCTACCGCAGTCATCCTCCGGGTCCGGCTTCGGAGTCGGAGCGGGCGTCGGCGACGTGTCCGGCAACTCGACCCGCACCAGCTCCTTTGACAAGAGCGCGTTCCTGGAGCGGCTCTCGCAGAACGAAACGGTCTTCGGTCGCGTGCTGGCCATCGATATTCCTGGCCGGCGGCTACACCTCGAGACGGGTGGCAGCTCACACGACGAAGGCCGGGCAGGGACCGGTGCCATGTCCTCCCTGACCCTCTATCTGGATAGCGATACCAATATGGAGTTGATCAAGCAGGTCAACAGCGGTGATGACGTGACCGTTCAGGTCCGTGAAGAAATTTCTGCGAATCAGCCCTTTGGAACAGGCCGAAAGTTGGTCCGTGACGTTTCCGTCCTCCGCGGTAACGAGAAACTGGCCGGCTTCGGCGGCCTCGGCCAGCGGCCCAACCCCGGAACCGAGCGGGGCATTGAGACCAACTCCGGCTCAGGAACAGGCGGCCCGGTTGGACAGATTCTTCCTGGCGAAGTGACCGGCGCCAAGGGCTTCAATAGCTCGATCGGCGAAGTCACCGGTGCCGCTCCCTGCTGGAACTGCGATCCGCAGCCGGGCTGGGGCTATGGCAACAGCACCAAGAGCGACTACGGAAGCTCCGACAAGCCTTCCTATACGAAGGGTCTGCAGTAAACCGCGACCCGGTTGTCGGATCAGTCAGAGCGTGAAGGCGGTGGCGGCGATAAGCCGCCACCGCTGTTTTTAGCCCCTTGCAATCTGGCGGTAAGATGAACGAGCCGGCACAGGCAGCTTTGGACAACTTGCATGCCGATGCGGAACTGGATTTGCGGGGCGTGATCTGCCCCTACAACTTCGTCAAGACCAAACTGAAACTGGAAACCATGCAGGCGGGACAGATCCTGGCGGTTATTCTCGACGAGGGGGACCCGATCCGCAACGTGCCGCGAAGCGTGTCCGACGACGGGCATACCGTGCTTGCACAGGAATTGTTGACAGGCGCCTATCGCGTCACGATCCGGAAACGCGCTGCCTCTTAAGCCGCGTTTTTTTCTTCCGATTTTGTCCGGCCTTTCCCTCGCCTCCTTCAATCACCAGTGTCACCGCTCCGCTGATGGGGATCTCAAGAAGCTGCCTCATGACAGCGTCGGCTTGGCCGCGGACGACCGTCTCCCCGGACATCGTCAGATCCTCGGCCACTACAACATTTCGGTCGCCCAGCACTTCCTTGACGGCTTGGAGGATCTTGCGAAGCCTGCCCGCAGTCGCCAGGAGGATCAGCGTGCCTGGCTCCTTCCGCAAGGTTCCTAACAAGCGATGCAGGGCCGCAAATGTATTGGGAATGGCCCCCAGGAAAAGAAACCGGTCCCCCGAGAAGCCGGAAACAGAGAGGGCCGCCAATCCGGCGGATGGGCCCGGCACCGGAGCAATCGGGATGCCCGCACGGATGGCTTCTTGAATCAGAAACTTTCCGGGGTCGGCAATCACCGGAGTCCCCTCGTCTGCGACCAGCGCCACACTGGCCCCCTCGCGAAGACGCGACAGCAGCACCGCGGTTTTTTCTTCTTTGTTCTCATTGTGGTAACTGGTAAGCGGCGCGCAGAAATCATGCCGCTCGCAGAGCGCCCGGGTCTGTTGCGGATCTTCCGCGGCGATGACCGCCACCTCCCGGAGAACACGAAGCGCCCGAAAGGTTACGTCTTCGATGTTGCCGATCGGGGAGCTGACGACATATAACGTTCCCGGGCTGACGCTGTTTTTCATCACACCACCCTTCGGATCAGGCACAAGATGTATCGGTTATCCTACTTGTCCTCTCAGCGGAATGTCTAGAAGTGCGCGCGGACGAGCCGGCCGCAATGATCCTCCGATGAATCAGTCCCTTCCTTGACCCTCTCGCACGCTTGACGTTATAATAACGGGTTTTAAGGTAGGAATTTTCTCAGTGAAGTTGCGAGGATAGGGCTGATGCCGGTCACGTTTTTTATCGCGACGATCGTCCTCTATTTTGCAGGCACAGGTTTTTTCCTGGCCTACCTGCTCCGACGATCGGAGGCCCTATCACGGGTCTCCCTGGGCGTCACGGCGGTCGGATTCCTGACCCATACCCTGGCTCTATTGACACGCATGCTGGAGGCGGGACAGGTGACGCTGGCCAGCTTCCACGAAGCCATGTCGTTTTTTTCCTGGGCACTCGTGCTGGTGTTTCTGTTTGTGGAGATCCGTCAGCGTATCCATGTCCTCGGCTCGTTTATTCTTCCCCTGGCCTTGATTTCCCTCCTGTCCGCCGCGGCTCTGCCCAAAGAGGTCCCGACGCTGGAGCCGGTGCTCAAGACCGTCTGGGTCCACGTGACGCTCAGTATGTTGGGCACGGTCGGATTCGCCGTGGCGTTCGTGGCCGGAATCATGTACCTGATCCAGGATGGCCTGCTCAAATCCAAGCGATTCAATGTCCTCTACAGCAAGTTGCCGCCGCTGGACTTTCTGGACCGACTGAACCAGCAGTCCATCGTGATGGGATTTCCGCTCCTGACCATGGGCATTATCGCGGGCGCCTTTTCCGCCGAGTTCGCGCAAGGTTCATACCTTAGTTGGAATCCCGAACAACTCTGGGCGCTGGTCACTTGGCTGTTTTATTTCGTGGTGCTGATGGGACGTCTGACCGTCGGCTGGCGGGCCAAGCGTGCCGCCTATCTGACGATCATCGGGTTTGCCGGAGTGGTCTTGACCTTCATCGGCGTGGTGCTGAAAGCCCATGGAGCCGTCGCATGAGGGCTTCCGTGAGGTCCAGAGCATGAACATCATCGCGGTCGGCTTGAGCCATAAGACGGCTCCCGTGGAGGTGCGCGAGCGGCTGGCCGTCCCGGAGAGCCGATTGGGCGAAGCGCTGCACCGGTTGTGCGGCTACCAGGGGATCAAAGAAGGCGTGCTCCTCTCCACGTGCAACCGCGTCGAGGTCTATGCCGTCGTGGACGATGTCGATGCCGGCTTTGCGCGGGTGCAGGAGTTTCTGGCCGATACGCATCTCTCTCTGTCTTCCGAGCAACTCACGCCGCACCTCTATTGGCATACCGACGGCCGCGCGATCAGTCACCTGTTTCGGGTCGCGGCCAGCCTGGATTCCATGGTCATCGGAGAACCGCAAATCCTGGGCCAACTCAAGGACGCGTTCGAGGCCTCCTTGACGCATAAAGCCAGCGGGGTGGTGCTCAACAAGCTGTTGCAGAAAGCGATTTCGACAGCCAAGCGGGTCCGGACGGAAACCAAGATCGCCGAAACCGCGGTGTCGGTTAGTTACGCCGCCGTCGAACTTGCCAAGAAGATCTTCTCGAACCTCAGCGAGAAGACGGTCCTGCTGGTCGGAGCGGGGGAGATGGCCAAACTGGCCGCCAAACACCTGATCAACAACGGCGTGCAGCGGGTCATGATCACCACCCGGAATCCCCAAGGCGCGATCGAACTGGCGCAACGATTCAACGGCACCTCGATTCCCTTCGATGAATTCCGCCGGGCCATGGCGGAGGCCGATATCGTCCTCTGCTCGACCGGCGCCGCGCACTACCTGATCCGGGCCGCCGACGTGGAAGAAGCCGTCCGGCGGCGCATGAACCGCCCCATTTTCCTGATCGACATCTCTGTGCCGCGCAATATCGAACCGGCCGTCAAGGACATCGACAACGCGTTTCTATTCGACATTGACGATCTGGAAATGCGGGTCGAGCAGAACCGGGAAGAACGCCGGCGCGAGGCGGTCAAGGCGGAAGGCATGATCGAGGAAGAGGTGGTCACCAGCCTCCAGTGGCTTAAGTCCTTGGACGTCACCCCGACGATCGTCGCCCTGCGCAAACGGGCCGAAGACATCAAGCAAACGGAGATCGACAAGGTCATGGCCCGGCTCGGACACCTGTCGGCGCAAGAACGAGGCGCTATCGAGGGATTGGCCTCCGCCATTGTCAACAAGCTGCTGCACGGTCCCTTGGTGACGCTGAAAGCGGAAGCCCATTCCGCCGGCAGCTCCATGTACGTCGAAGCCGCCAAGCGATTTTTCAGCCTGGATGCAGACCAGTTGCCGCCCGCCATCCCCGCGGAGCCCACCCTGGCCAGGAGCGAGAGCAGGGGGGCGGCACAGGTTCCGGCACCGGCGGCAGCCTTGAAACAAAGCGCGCCAGGCGGAGAACCGGAGCAGAAGCGGGCGTAACGGTTCACAGGCAAGGCGATGGCACAGGGCCCTCAATTATTTACTTGCCCCAAGTGCCGGAGTACGTATCTGGGTCATGAACCGCTTCCCGACTGTCCCCGGTGCGGATATGACTACCGGGAGCAAGAAGGGTTTCGTTGGGACGTGTTGATGTATCTGTTGGCCATCATGGGACTGCTGAGCTTTCTGCTCGTGGCCTCGTATTACCGAGGCAACTTGGGCGTCACACCACGCCTGTCGGCAGCATCCCCGAGCGAGGGACGTGAAAAGCCGCCGGGAGACCGCTCTCCGGCAGACTCGCCCGCGGCTCCATTCCCAAGTCCTGATCGCGAACCAGGCCGGTAAGTGGGCTCGGCCAGACAAACTCACATGCGAATATGATGGCATACTCCACCACACGACGCTCATCGCTGATTATTGGCACGCGGGGAAGCAAGCTGGCCCTCTGGCAGGCCGAATGGGTCCAGGCCAGCCTGCATGCCATCGTCCCGGACCTCTCGGTCACCCTCAGGACCATCAAAACCTCCGGGGATAAGATTCTGGATGTGCCCTTGGCTGCCATCGGCGGCAAAGGTCTCTTCGTGAAAGAAATTGAAGAGGCCCTGCTGCGGGAAGAAATCGACCTGGCCGTGCACAGCATGAAAGATGTCCCGACTCAGCTTCCCGAACAGCTCGCGATCCTGTGCATCCCCAAACGGGAAAACCCGCACGATGCGCTCATCAGTCGGAACTCGTGTAAGTTGGCGGACCTGCCGGCTGGAGCCCGCATCGGCACCAGCAGCCTACGCCGGCAAGCCCAGCTCCTCCATCACCGACCGGATCTGCGCATTCAGATGCTGCGCGGCAACCTGGACACCCGTCTGCGCAAAGTTCGGGATGGAGACTACGAGGCCATTGTTCTGGCGGCGGCCGGCCTGACTCGCTTAGGATGGCTGGATGAGGTAACGGAATATTTGCCTTTCACGATCAGTCTTCCGGCTATCGGGCAGGGGGCCATCGGGATTGAGGGGCGTCGTGATGATGCGTTTGTGGGCACGCTCCTCCAGAAATTGGACCACCTGGAAACCCGTATAGCCGTATCGGCGGAGCGGGCCCTGCTGGAACGGCTGGAAGGAGGCTGCCAGGTTCCTATCGCCGCCCATGCAACAGTCCAGGGCAAAACTCTCTTGATGGAAGGGCTGGTTGCCAGCGTGGATGGCCGGCAAGTCTTGCGCGAGACGATCGAAGGACTGGCCCCCGAAGCCGAACATGTGGGACGCCAACTGGCTGAACGGCTGCTGGCTCGCGGAGGGCAGGCCATTCTGAGCCAGATTTACGGGAAAGGCTGACCGTGATTAAAAAGAGCGGCACAGTCTATTTGGTCGGCGCAGGGCCCGGCGATCCCAAGCTCCTGACGTTGCGCGGAAAGGAATGCCTCCAACAGGCCGATGTCATCCTCTACGACTATCTGGCCAACCCGCTGCTCCTCCATCATGTCTCGGCCCACGCTGAGCGCATCTATGTAGGGCGCCGGGGCCGAGGACGGTACCAGGACCAGGAGGCCATCATCCGCCTCATGATCGAAAAGGCTCGCGCAGGGAAGGTCGTGGTCAGGCTGAAAGGGGGAGACCCCTTTGTGTTCGGCAGGGGCGGAGAGGAAGCGGAAGCCGTGGCGGCGGCCGGGCTGCCGTTCGAGGTCGTGCCCGGGGTCACCTCCGCGGTCGCCGCTCCGGCGTACGCCGGCATTCCGGTGACCCATCGCACACTGGCCTCGACCGTGACTTTCGTGACCGGCCACGAGGACCCGGCAAAAGGAGCCGCGACTCTGGAATGGCCGCGCCTGGCCGCAAGCCACGGGACTCTGGTCTTTCTCATGGGGATGAAGAACCTGCCGACCATCGTCGAGCGCCTGCTGGCGGAAGGGAAAGCGGGCGAGACGCCGGTGGCCTTGATCCGCTGGGGAACCAGGCCCGATCAGTGGACCCTGGTAGGCACGCTGACAACAATCGTCGCCAAAGCCCAAGCGGCAGCGCTGGAGCCCCCCACCGTCATTGTGGTCGGCGAGGTGGTGCGACTCCGGGACCAGTTGAATTGGTTTGAAACCAAGCCCCTGTTCGGCAAACGCATTCTCGTGACCAGAGCCAAGGAACAAGCAAGGGAGCTGACTCAGCTTCTCGGAGCCTACGGGGCCGACCCAGTCGAATGTCCGACCATTCAGATCGTCCCGCCTGAGTCCTGGGAAGAACTCGACGGCGCGGTAACCCGTCTCTCCCTCTATCAATGGCTGGTGTTTACCAGCGTTAACGGCATCCGGCCCTTTATGGAGCGGCTGCGCCAGCATAATCTGGATAGCCGCGCCCTGGCCGCTTTGCGAATTGCTTGTATCGGGCCTCGGACCGCCCAGGAATTGGCCGCCTATGGCCTGCGTGCGGATCTGCTCCCCGCTGAATTCCAGGCCGAAGGGCTGGTGGAGGCGATGAAAGCCGCAGGGGTCGCGGGACAACATGTGCTGATCCCCCGCGCGGCGGTGGCACGCGAGCTGCTTCCGGAACAGTTGCGCACGCTCGGCGCGGAGGTGTCGGTGGTCACCGCCTACCGGACGGTCTGCCCGCCAGCGGACCGAGCCTGGCTGAAAGATCTCCTTCGACAGGGCGCGATCCACCTGATCACATTTGCCAGCTCCTCGACGGTCCGGAACTTTGCCCAGCTCTTCGACGGTCAGCATGAGATGAAGACATTGACCGCCGGGACCGCCATCGCCTGCATCGGCCCCATCACGGCCCAAACGGCGGCGGACGTCGGACTACCGGCGACGATCACGGCAACCCAAAATACCATCCCGGCCCTGGTGGAGGCGATTCTCAGGCATTCGGCAAGTCCGGCCATGGCCGCCCATTGAACGTGGCGACCGCACAGTGCAACATTGTCAACGCGCCCTTACTTAACCGCAGTCATCACTAGCGAACGGAGGACAGTATGGTTCCTGTGAAGTCGTTTATGGTGCCCAAGGAAAAGTTCATTACGGTGGATCGGGACACGGATGTGCGGAAGGCGGCCCAGGTCATGCGCGACCGCAACATCGGCAGCGTCTTCATTACGAGAGATCAGGAAATCATCGGTATCCTGACCGATACCGATCTAGTGCGGCGCGTCGTCGCCGTGGGCGCCGATGCCGCCAAGACCCCCGTCGAGCAGATCATGTCGGCGCCGATCCTGACCATCGAGGAAAACAAGACCATTCTCGACGCCAACGATATGATGGCCGTCCATCATTTGCGGCATCTCGGGGTGACCAGGGACGGTGCGCTCGTGGGCATGATCTCGGTACGCGACCTGGTGGTGTTCCTGACCAACCTGCCGAGAAAATAGGAGCGAGGCATGGCATTTCCCGATCAACGAATGAGGCGCTTGCGGCAGAGCGAACCCCTGCGCCGGATGGTCAGAGAGACGAGCCTCAGGGCCGCCGACCTGATCTACCCCCTGTTCGTGGTGAACGGCCGCGACCAGCGGCAACCGATCACGTCCATGCCGGGCCAGTTCCGCCTGTCGGTGGATCTGCTGGTGAAGGAAGCCGACGAAGCCAGGCAGCTCGGCATTCCGGCCGTGATTCTCTTCGGCATTCCCGACAAGAAGGACGAGCGGGGATCAGGGGCGTACGATCCGGACGGCATCGTGCAGCGGGCCGTCAAAACGTTGAAGGAGCAGGTACCGGAGCTCGTCGTCATCACGGACGTCTGCATCGACGAGTACACATCCCACGGCCACTGTGGCATCGTGCAAGACGGGCGCATCCTGAACGATGCGACCTTGGACTGTCTTCGGGCCATGGCCCTGACCCATGCCAAGGCCGGGGCGGACATGCTGGCGCCTTCCGACATGATGGACGGGCGAGTCGGCGCCATCCGTAAAGAACTGGACCGCGGAGGATTCAGCGAACTGCCCATTATGGCGTACAGCGCCAAATTCGCCTCCTGCTTCTATGCGCCCTTCCGTGAGGCGGCCGATTCCAGCCCCAAGTTTGGGGACCGCCAGTCCTACCAGATGGACCCGGCCAACGCGCGCGAAGCGCTGCGGGAAATCGACTTGGATATCGAGGAGGGGGCGGACATTGTCATGGTCAAGCCGGCCTTGCCCTTCTTGGACATCATTGCCACCGCGAGGACCAGGATCAACCACCCCATCGCCGCCTACCAAGTCAGCGGGGAATACAGCATGATCAAGGCAGCGGCTCAAGCCGGATGGGTGGACGAGACCCGTGCCATGCTGGAGTCGCTCCTCTCGATCAAACGGGCGGGCGCCGATCTGATTCTGACCTATTTCGCGAAAGACGCAGCCCGGCTGCTTCACGGCTGACGTGATGAAGATCACCAGAGGCTTGGACGAACACAAGCGGTCCCCCTATCCCGTCCTGACAATCGGGAATTTCGACGGCCAGCATCGGGGCCATCAGGCCTTGCTTCAGACGGTCGTGCGGACCGCCGCCGAGACCGGCGGCACTCCGATGGTGCTGACGTTCGATCCCCATCCAATTACGGTCCTGAGGCCAGGCATTGACCTGTTGCTCCTGACCCCCCTTGAGGAAAAGCTCGCACGCTTCCAAGACGCCGGTATCGAGGAAGTCCTCTTTCTCACATTCAATGCCGCTTTGGCGGCGTTGACACCGGAGGAGTTCGTGGACCAGGTGCTCGGAGAGGGGATCGGGGTCAAGGAACTCTTTGTCGGCCAGCATTTTGCCTTCGGAAAAGGCCGAGCGGGACGCATGGACGATCTGCTTCGCCTCAGTGCCAAGACCGGCTTTCGCGTCCATGCGGTCGCCCCTGTGCTGGTGGACGGGGAGGTGGTCAGTTCCACCAGGGTCCGGCAACTGGTGCAAGCCGGGGAACTGCGCGCAGCCGCTCGCTGCCTGGGCCGTCCTTATGGATTCAGCGGCACCGTCGTCGCGGGCGCACAACGAGGCCAGACTCTCGGTTGGCCGACCGCCAACCTCCCGCTGCCACGAGGGCTTGCGCTCCCGCCGGATGGAGTGTACGCCACGATGGCGCACTGGAGAGGGAACCGCCTCGCCTCGGCCTCCTACATCGGAACGCGCCCGACGTTTGACGCCGGGGCACGGCTCTTGGAGGTGCATCTTCTGGATCAGGCGGTTCAGTTGTACGGCCAGGAGATCCGGGTCGAGTTCATCGAACGTATCAGGGGCGATCTGCGCTTTGACTCGGCGGAGGCCCTGTCCGCCCGCATTGAGCTGGACGTGCGGCTGGTCCGGGAAGCATTAGCCAACCAGCCGCAGACCTTGGCCGAAGCCTAGGAAGAGACCAACACCTCGTGCATCGCACAGCCCAGACACAGAGAAAATCCACGCAACTGCTTCAGCTTGTCGCCAGGCACGCCAAGGCCGCAGGCCTCATTGAGCCAGGGCAGAGGCTCCTGGTTGCGGTCTCAGGAGGGCCGGATTCCGTGGCGCTCCTCTCGGTCCTGAAGGAACTGGCGCCGGCTTGGCGGTTGACACTCTATGCCGCCCACATTAACTATGGACTGCGCGGGGAGGAATCGGAGGAAGACGCCCGGTTCGTGGCCCGGCTCTGCGACCGCTTCGGGATTACTCTGCACTGCGAACGAGTCACCGTGGCGCGAAAGGGGAGCGTCCGCGATCGCTCGTCGCTGCAAGAACGCGCGCGGGAAGCTCGGTATCGGATTCTGACAGAATTGGGCCGAACATTGACAGCGGACAGGATCGTCCTGGGCCACCAAGCAGACGACCAAGCCGAAACCGTGCTCATGTGGATGCTGCGTGGGGCCGGCATCGCCGGACTGGCCGGCATCCCGCCGATCCGTGAATCCCTCTTTATCCGCCCGCTACTCGGCATTTCCCGCGAAGCGGTCATGGAATATTTGTGGAGCCGCGAGTTGCCGTTCCGGCTCGACTCGAGCAATGCCAAACCTCTTTACTTGCGCAACCGAATCCGTCACGAATTATTGCCCGTCATGAAGCGGCTCAACCCGTCGATTGTCGAGGGCTTGGCGCGCCAGGCCGATATTCTCCGCGAAGACGATGTCTACTTGCACCGGTTGGCGTACGACGCAATGGCCCCGTTGGTACATACAAGCGATCAAGGGGTCATGGTCGACAGGACCGGATTTTTGGCCCTTCCCCTGACGCTCCAACGACGGATTCTTCGTATCCTTCTCCAAGACCTGCATCCGCGCCGCAAAGGACCTGGATACAGGACTATCGCCTCGCTCCTGGAAACGGTGTTTGAGGGAAGGACCGGATCGAGCACCACCATCCAAGGCGTGCTGGTCACCCACGAATATGGAACCGTCCGACTCCAAGCAGATCCGTCCGCACGTGTGACTGCAAACGCAGCCGATGATGCGACGGTCCCTGCTCCCAACGGTCTGACCCTGCCGGTTCCGTCATTACTCCGTTGGCCCCTCACAGGCCAGCTGATTCGAGTCAGCCTGGGGCCCCGATTCCTTCCTTCAAGCAGGGCCATTCCCCGCAACCAAGCTTGCCTTGATCTCGATCTGGTATCCATGCCGCTGAAGGTTCGATCATGGCAACCAGGCGATGTTTTTCAGCCGGCGGGGATGGGGGGGCGGACAAAAAAGTTGCAGGATTATTTTTCGGACATCAAGCTGCCACGCCACGCGCGTGCGCTCGTCCCCATCATCCTGGCCCCGGATGGCATCCTCTGGGTGGCAGGCCATCGGATCGATCACCGGTTTTGCGCTCGGCTTGGCACACAGCGGACCCTGCTGCTGGAACTGCTGGAGTCCACGTCAGAAGGAGGAACAGACTGAATGGAACGTATCTTCGGGCGTCCGATCGTCACACAAGAGCAGATGCGCACGCGCATCAAGGATCTCGGCCGGCAGATTGCGTCGGACTATGCCGACAAGGACCTCATTCTGGTCGGTATCCTCAAGGGCGCCTTTGCATTTTACGCGGACTTGGCCCGCGCCATCCGCATTCCGTTGCGGGTGGATTTCCTGGTAGTTTCCAGCTACGGTTCCCGCTCCAAGACATCGGGAAAGGTTAAGATGGTGACGGATTTAACGGAGAACATTGCCGGGCGGGACGTGCTGCTGGTGGAGGATATCGTCGACTCGGGTCTGACCTTGCAGCACCTGACCAAGACCCTTGCCAAACGAAGGCCCAAATCAATCAAGGTCTGCGCCTTGCTGGACAAGCCCGACCGCCGCCAGGTTGCGGTGCATGTGGATTATGTGGGATTTGAGATTCCCAATAAATATGTAGTCGGCTACGGCTTGGACTATCAACAGAAATATCGCAATCTTCCCTATTTGGCCATCCTGGATCAGGTCGACGAAGAAGGCGAGGCGACCTAGCAATCGGTTGTCAGCATTCGAATAACTATGTTAGAATTCGCAGTCGGTTTGATTCCTTGCCCCGGCTGGTGTGCAGGCTGAGGAGGAGTAATGAATTCTCGGGTGAAAAATTTACTGTTCTGGGTCGTGGTGGGTCTGTTCATGATCCTGCTGTTCAACTTGTTCAGCGTGCCCACCCATGCGCCGGAAGAGGATGTCATCTTCAGCGATTTCATGGCCCAACTCGATAAAGGCGAGATCACAAAGGTGATCATCAAGGCGAACCATATCAGCGCCATTCTCAAGGACGGTACGCGGATTCGCACCTATTCGGCCGACTACCCGGACATGGTGAAGGTTCTACGGGAACGGAACGTGCAAATCGAGGTTAAGCCGCCGGACGAAAACCCCTGGTACATCACGTTTCTCGTCACCTGGGGCCCATTCATCCTGTTTCTGGGGCTTTGGTTCTTCCTTATGCGGCAGATGCAGATCGGGGGCAACAAGGCCCTATCATTCGGCAAGAGTCGGGCCAGGATGCTGACTGAAGAACGTAAGAAGATTACCTTCTCGGACGTAGCCGGTATTGACGAAGCCAAGGAGGAAGTGGCCGAGATTATTGAATTCCTCAAGGATCCGCGCAAGTTTCAGAAACTGGGGGGACGCATCCCCAAAGGTGTCTTGATCGTCGGCCCTCCCGGTACGGGCAAGACCCTCCTGGCCAAGGCCATCGCCGGAGAAGCCGGGGTGCCCTTCTTCAGCATCAGCGGGTCCGACTTCGTGGAGATGTTCGTCGGCGTCGGCGCATCGCGGGTTCGCGACCTCTTCGAACAGGGGAAGAAGCATGCGCCTTGCATCATCTTCATCGACGAAATCGATGCCGTGGGCCGGCTCCGGGGAGCGGGCCTGGGTGGAGGCCACGATGAGCGAGAGCAGACTCTGAACCAGCTGCTCGTGGAAATGGACGGATTCGACACCACCGAAGGGGTGATCCTGATTGCCGCCACGAACAGACCGGACGTGTTGGATCCGGCTCTGTTGCGTCCCGGACGCTTCGACCGTCAGATCGTAGTCAATCGCCCGGATTTGCGCGGGCGGACCGAAATTCTCAAGGTCCACACCAAGAAGGTGCCGGTGGCCCCGGATGTGGAACTGGAGAAGATTGCGCGCGGCACCCCCGGCTTCTCAGGAGCGGACCTCGAAAATCTCGTCAACGAAGCCGCCTTGTGGGCAGCACGCCAGAACAAAAAAGTCGTGGAATTGGTGGACTTTGAGACGGCCAAAGACAAGGTATTGATGGGCGCCGAACGCAAGAGCATGGTCTTGAGCGACGAAGAGAAACGCGTCACCGCTTACCACGAGGCCGGCCATGCGCTCATGGCCAAGCTTCTTCCGGGTACGGACCCCGTGCACAAGGTCACCATCATTCCGCGCGGACGGGCCCTCGGCATGACCATGCAGTTACCGACCGACGACCGGCACAACTACTCCAAGGAATTCCTCTACAACAACCTCGCCATTTTGCTGGGAGGACGGGTGGCGGAGGAACTGGTCTTACACCATATCACGACAGGGGCTGGGAACGACATCGAACGAGCTACAGACTTGGCGCGCAAGATGGTGTGCGAGTGGGGCATGAGCGAGAAGTTGGGCCCGCTGACCTTCGGCAAGAAAGAAGAGGAAATTTTCCTGGGTCGCGAAATCGCCACCCGCCGCGACTTCAGCGAACAGGTCGCACTCGAGATCGACCACGAAGTCAAACGCCTGGTCACCGAAAATTACGAGCGGACCAAACGGATGTTGACTGAGCACATGGGAACCCTCAAAGCCCTCGCCGAAGCACTCCTCGAAAAGGAAGTGCTCGACGCGCCGGAAATCGACCAGATCATTCAACAGGGCTCGCTACCCCAGACCATGCCAGCCTGAACTCAAATGAGGTCCCCATGGTCTATGTTGTCCTGGGATCATGAACTACGGCAGCTCCTGCCTTGTCCCGTCCGCCTCGCAGGAACGATTCTGACTTAGGTCCTCCTCAGAGGATACGGCCCATGCCCCTTCCGATCGTCGCCAAGCCACCTTCCCAGCCAGGCCACTTGAAGGCTCGTGAATATTTCCTTCCCCTTCAGCGCCGGGTCCATTTGATGGGAATCTTGAACGTCACCCCTGATTCCTTCTCGGACGGAGGCCGATTCCTCGCCCCTGATGCGGCCGTTGCCCACGTTCTCGACATGGTCGAGGCGGGAGCGGACATGATCGACATCGGCGCCGAATCCACGAGGCCCGGGGCAGAACCGGTGGACGAGCCGGAGGAAATCCGTCGGCTCATCCCTGTCGTGAGAGAGGTCTGCCGCCGAATCACCGTGCCGGTTTCCGTCGATACATCGAAAGCATCGGTCGCCAGGCTGGCCCTGGAAGCGGGGGCCGCCATCATCAATGACATCAGCGCATTGCGAAACGACTCCCGCATGGGCACAGTCGTCGCCGAATCCGGCGCCGGTCTTGTGCTCATGCACAGACAGGGCACCCCGCTGACCATGCAACAGGCTCCGGCCTACCATGACGTGGTGGCGGAAGTCCGCCAGTTTTTGGCGGACCGAGTCCGGACGGCGCTGGAATGCGGTATCAGCCCCGCTCAGATCATGCTTGACCCGGGCATCGGATTTGGCAAGAATTTGCAGCACAATCTCACATTGTTAGCTCGGATGTCAGAATTGGTCTCCTTGGGTTACCCCGTCCTGGTGGGGGTATCGCGAAAGGCCTTCATCGGACAACTCCTGGGACGTCCGATCGAACAACGAGTGATGGGGACGGCAGCCGCGTCGACGATGGCGATCTTGGGCGGCGCACGAGTAGTCCGGGTCCATGATGTCGGCGAAATCCGAGACGTCGTCACGATGGTGGACGCGATCCGTGGCATGCAGCCGCAGACACTGTCAGCGTACCGATAATCATCCCGGCCGGCAAGACGCGCAAAGCGAGAGGACAGGCCTCATGAGAACGTTGTTCGGCACAGACGGGATACGCGGGGTGGCGAACCTCGAACCAATGACAAGCGAGACGGCGATGAAGCTCGGACGAGCCGCCGCCTATCTCTTCAAGCGCCGCTCCGGCCGGCATCAGATCGTGATCGGCAAAGATACCCGGCTCTCCGGCTACATGCTCGAATCAGCCCTGACGTCGGGGATCTGTTCCATGGGCGTAGACGTGCTGCTGGTCGGGCCGATGCCGACCCCAGCGATCGCCTTTCTGACCAGAAGCCTGAGGGCGGACGCCGGCGTCGTGATCTCCGCATCCCACAATCCGTATCAGGACAATGGGATCAAATTCTTTTCCAGCGACGGGTTCAAGCTACCCGATGAGCTGGAGACGAGGATGGAGGCCCTGATCACCTCCGACGAAATCCAGCACCTGCGTCCCACGGCCGATGAAGTCGGGAAAGCCTACCGGATCGACGACGCTGAAGGACGGTATATCGAGTTCGTCAAGCGCTCCTTGCCGCGGGACGTCGATTTCCAAGGGCTGCGGATCGTCGTAGACTGCGCCCATGGCGCCGCCTACAAGGTTTCTCCCAAGGTTCTGCGGGAATTGGGCGCCACCGTGTGGGTCATCGGAGACGAACCGGACGGGACCAATATCAACGACGGGTGCGGCGCTGTCCATCCCGAGCGGCTCCAGCAAGCGGTGCGCGAACACCACGCACAAATCGGCATCGCCCATGACGGAGACGCCGACCGGGCCATTTTCGTATGCGAACAGGGACGCATTATCGACGGCGATCACGTCATGGCCATGATTGCGATGGATCTGCAAGAACGGGGGCTGTTGAAGCGACAGACCGTCGTCGGAACGGTCATGAGTAATTTCGGTTTGGAGTTAGCGTTGGCCAAAGCCGGGATCGCCTTGGTAAGAACCGCCGTCGGCGACCGTTATCTCCTCGAGCGCATGGTCACGGATGGTTACAATTTCGGCGGCGAGCAATCGGGCCATTTCATCTTTCTGGACCATAACACCACGGGCGACGGCCTGATTTCTGCTTTGCAGGTCGTGGCCCTGATGAAGCGGACGGGGCGCTCCTTGTCGGATCTGGCCCGATGCATGACGGCTGTGCCGCAGATTTTATTGAACATCCGCGTCAACGGGAAACCGGACCTTAACCGGGTCCCAGAGTTGACGCAGGCGATCCGGACGGGAGAAGCCACGTTGAACGGGACCGGACGCGTCCTTGTCCGTTACTCCGGCACGGAACCGGTGCTCCGTATCATGGTCGAGGGAGAGGAGGCTTCGCTCATCCGCCTCGTCGCCGACGACCTCTCTGCAGTCGTCCAACGTCACCTCGGATAGCGTTTCCGGCTCAGTCGGTCGCGCCCAGGACTGGCGCCACTCGACTCAGCCTGCCGGCAACATTGTGTGACGCTGCCATGCTTGCCCAGATCACGATCGCCTTCCTGGTCGGTCTGCTCGTCGGTTCTGGTTTTCCTTTCACCCCGTTCCTCTGTATCGGCTTCCTCTTGCTCACAGCCATTGTGCTGGTGGGGCTTGAACGGTCCGGTTGGCTCCATTCGCGCCATAGCTCCATGCTCTACGCCGGCCTGCTGGTCGGACTCTTGTATTGGACTGTCTTTGCCTGGCTCAGCACCCCCGTATCCCTGCACCGCCTGGCAGGCAATGCCCCGCTGCCTATCACAGGGCGGATTACGGAACCTGTGCACTACGCACCGGGGCGTGCCTCGTTTCATCTGACCGTCAGCCAACTGGGTAACGCACCGGCTGATCGCCACAGAGACGGAACCCTTCGCATCACCTGGCGAGAGCCTGGTCGCGACCTAAAGCAAGGCGACCTGGTGACACTCACCGCCAGGATCCATCCGCCCTCCGGACAAGTCAACCCGGGCGGATTCGACTATGCCACTTACCTGATCAGGCATGGAGTGGATGCCACAGCTTCCGTTTCCGGTCCCGACGCAGTCAGATGGCTGGGCTCAACGAACGGCCTGACGCGATGGGCCCTGTGGCGCACAGTCGACGAATGGCGGGATCGCATCCGGAACGCGGCGGTGGCGTCCTTACGCGACCCGGCGCGCGGAATCTACTTGGGTATCATCGTCGGCCAGCCGGGCTATCTCACCGCTGAGGTCCGGGATGCCTTCATGGCCACCGGCACCGTGCACATTCTGTCGATCTCCGGTTCCCATCTCGGTCTGGTCGGGCTCCTGTCCTTCTTCCTGATCAGGCACACCTGCCGCCGCCTGCCCGCACAGTGGCTGTTGGGCCTCTCCCGCCACATCACATCGACACGAATCGCGGCCTTAGGTACGGTCATTCCCGTCACAATCTATGCGCTGTTGGCCGGCGCGGAAGTGGCGACCGTTCGCTCCTGGATCATGATCGTGGTATTCCTGCTGTCCGTTTGGCTGGGTCGGCAGGAACACCTCCTGCTGTCCCTTGCCTGTGCCGCCTTCTTGATCGCCCTCCACGACCCCCGGGCTCTCTATGACATCTCGTTTCAACTGTCGTATTGCTCCGTGCTGGCCATCGCATTGGTAATCCGCAGGCCGTCGGACGAAAGCGGGGAGCACCTCCCGCCATCGCGCTCTATTCGGAAGCGGCTCGAAGATTGGCTCACGACCTATGCCTGGATCACCGGCGGGATCACGCTCGCGACGCTGCCTCTGGTCGCCTACCATTTCAATCAAGTGGCCTGGCTGGGCCTCGTCGCAAACCTTGTCGTGGTGCCTCTGGCCGGACTGCTGCTCGTACCTCTGGGCCTTGGATCAGCCTTGTGGGTCGCGGCAACCGGGAATGCGACGCTTCCAGGAACATTTCTCAATCAAGCCGGCATGGATTTTTTATCCGATCTCGTTCACATGCTGGCCCGCCTCCCAGGGGCCGAATGGCACGTTGCGTCGCCGACGCTGATCTCAATTGTTCTCTTCTACGGGCTGCTCATCATGGCGATCAGCTTGCCGGCACATCACCGGGTCCGGCTCATCTGTTTTACAGGCGCAATCATTCTGGTTGCATGGTGGGTCTGGTCTCCACGCATGTGGGGGCAGGATGGATCCTTGCGCGTGACGTTTCTCGATGTGGGCCAGGGAGACGCCACGGTCATCGAACTTCCAGACGGCGAAACCGTTCTCATCGACGCCGGGACCCGGCATGAGACATGGGATATGGGGCGATCCGTCGTCGCCCCGTACCTCTGGGACCGGAGCATCTTTCGCCTCGACCACGTGATCGCCACACACCCCCAACTCGACCATATCGGCGGCCTCGCATCCGTCCTTCGACACTTTCCCGTCGGCCACTACTGGAGCAACGGGCTGACCAGGCAAGAACTGTTCTATCAAGAACTGCAACGCGCCTTACGGCATCAAGGACTATCCGAGTCCATTGCGGTCGAGGGAGAGGAAATTCTCGCCACCGGGACATGTCGTCTGTCGGTGCTCAACCCGGCGGTGGGCGAACAACCGCAACTATCGGCACCGACAAATATCGGCACCCTGCTGAATAATCAATCAGTCGTCACGAAGCTGCTTTGTGGTCCCCACTCATTCCTCTTCGCCGCCGATGCGGAAGCGCAGACTTTGTCGCGCATGGCCAAGACTGACGTCTCGGCCAGCGCACGCATCGTGAAAGTTCCACACCATGGAGCCAACAGCTCCCTGGACGAGCAATGGATACGGCACGTGGCTCCGGAGATCGCAGTGATTTCAGTCGGAGACCGCAACCCCTATGGCCATCCGACACAAGCAGTACTCCGGGCGTATGAGCAGCAGGGGAGCCGGATTTTCAGAACCGACCGGGATGGAGCCGTCTCGATCGCGGCCCGCCTGTCTTCACCCTTGTTTGAACTCTCTCGAGCTCGTGCGACCGAATTCAGACCTATCCGGTTTGGCGCCTCGATGTTCCACGACGAGTGGTTGAACTGGGGACGTTTGCGGTGTCAGATGGGCCGCGCTTAAAGCACCAGGTGCATACGTTGGGGCTCCCGCAAGACTCGCCCCTCCGCCTTCACATTGACAAATCCGCAGGGCTGACCTATAAAGAATCCATGCCGGTACCTGTGATACGAACCCGCCGCCGCACCCTGCGGGAGCAAATCAGGCAAAACTGGAAGTTTGCGGCTGGCTTGGTGGGCCTCTGTGCAGTGGTCGCCCTGGGAACAGCCATCGCAACTCAGGGGCTTGAAACGATCATGTCCCGCGCTTCCTTGGCGATGAAAGCGGTGGAGGACCCGAGCAAACTGTCCTCGGATGAAAAAGAGCAGATCAAAAAAATGGTTAAAACTAAGGGGGCCAAGGGAACGTTGGAAGCTCTCAGCCCGGAACAGAGAGAACAGGCCAAGCAAGCGTTCGGCGGGATGAGTGAAGATCAAAAGAAGAAGTACCGTGAGATGTACGGCAAGTGAACCCTCCGTTTCTACCCCTTCCGTAGCCTCTCATTCATTTCCGTTCCTCGATCGATAGAACCAAGTGGAACAACTCGGTCCATTTCAACCCAGTCCCTCACGATCGGAAGCAGATATTTTAGGCAGAACGGGGGCCGGTTTGCACGTCGCGATGGTTTTGACAATTTTATCGGGTCTATGCTAAAGTCCGCGAAAATTTATGGACTTCTGGCCAAAGACAGATGGCCGACAGGAGCATGATACGGAGTAATATGATGGGGTCGACGGGATCATCACCAGCACATCTCATTATCATCATCGGCGCGGGTCCGGCAGGCATGTCGGTCGCGAATTTGATGTCCAAGGCCGGACATGAAGTGGTTATCCTCAACCGCGACGTCAAGTTCGGCGGCTTGGCCGAATATGGCATTTTCCCGAACAAGTTGAAGCTGCGGGGCGGGCTGCGGAAAACCTACTGGGAGATTCTTGGGCGGCCCAACATCCATTACTTCGGCAATGTGACCGTGGGGCTCGGCAAAGACCTGACAGTTGAGGACCTCAAAAGCTTCGGCGCAAGCGCCTTGATCTTTGCCAGCGGCGCTCAGGGTACCAAGACCATCGGAGTCGAGGGCGATTCGGCCCTCGGCGTACACCATGCCAAGGATATCGTCTTTCATTTCAACCGGCTGCCTGGGTTTGGCGACAAACCGTTCGAGATGGGCCGCCGGGTCGCGGTAATCGGCGTAGGCGACGTCATGGTCGACATCGCTCATTGGCTCGTACGGTACAAGCAGGTCGAGCACGTGACGGCGATCGCCCGCCGAGGCCCGGCGGAGCGCAAGTACAATCCCAAAGAAATTCGTGCCGTCTGCGCCAATATCGACCAGACGGCCCTGGCTCAAGAGTTCGAACGGATCACGCCCAGACTGCAGGCAGCCGGTCAGAATCCCGGCGAACTCCTCAATGGCATGACCGCCGAATTCACCAAATGTGAGCCGCTCAAGAGCAACACCAGGATAAACTTCCGCTTTCTGGCTTCACCCCGTCGAGTCCTGACGGATGCGCAGAATCGGGTGCGCGGCCTCGAAATCGAGGAAACGAAGCTCGAACCGAAGGGAACTGACTTCTCCGCCGTCGGCCTGAAGCAGTACTACGAGTTTCCCTGTGACAGTGTCGTGTTCGCCGTCGGAGACCGGGTGGACGATACGGTTGGCCTCCCATACAAGAACGGATTGTTTCTCACCAACCCGGCCTCAACCGCAAACGAACCGGACGATGCCCTCTTTCAGGCTTACAATGAAGCTACCGGAAAGGTTCTTGATGGAGTGTTCCTGACCGGCTGGGCCCGCAAGGCAAGCGAGGGGCTGGTGGGGGTGGCGAAGCGGGACGGGGAGTGGTGCGCCGAGGTGGTCACCCGGTACTTGGCCGAGCGGACGCCGCAAGCACGACCCGCGGTCAACAAGGCCCTCGACCGTATCAAGACGACGCTCAAGGATCGGAAGGTGGAGGCGATCGACTTGGCCGGCCTCCGCGCCCTGGAAGCAGCCGAGCAGGAACACGGTTCCTCCAACGACTGCATCGGCGAGTTTAAGTTTGGATCCAACCAGGAGATGCTGGCGCAGATACAGCGCCGGCTCGAGCGGACCGGATCTTCCGCCAGATCCTAACCATCCCCCCACTTCAGCTTTCTTCGCAGGACATCGTAATAGGTCCGGTCCGAAAACCGGATGAGGCGCGTGGCGTGCTTCGAAGCGCCGACGGCAACCGTGTCCCCCTGCGTGATGGCCACCCCGACTTGTCCATCGAAAGTGGTCATGGCTCCTTCATCCTTGCTGGTGAGCGTCACTTCCAGCACCGCATTACTGGGGATCAAAAGCGGGCGATGGGTCAAGGTGTGGGGACAGATGGGGGTCAGGATCAGAGCTTGGACCGAGGGGGCAATAATAGGCCCTCCGGCGGACAGCGAGTAGGCGGTGGACCCCGTCGGCGTCGAGACGATCACGCCATCCCCCCGCAAGCTGGTCACAAACCGACCGTCGATGGCGATTTGCACCTCGATCATGCGGGCCAAAGTCCCCTTGCTCACCACCACATCGTTAAGCACCGTGGCCTGCGCCACGTGCTCTCCATGGCGATGGATCTCGGCCCGCAGCATGAGCCGATCTTCCAGCGTGAACTCGCCGGCAAACACGCGCTCGATCGTCGGGAATAGCTGATCGAGCGTCACTTCGGTCAGAAAGCCAAGCCCGCCCATATTGACGCCGAGGATCGGCACGCCCGTTTCCTCGACTAAACGGGCAGCGTTCAGCATCGTCCCGTCGCCCCCCAACACCAACACCATATCGGCCCTGGCGGCAATCTGGGTTTTCTTGGCGGTGCTGTGCTCGCCGATCAAGGACGCAGTCTTGCCGTCAAGCACAACGTCCTTGTCCCGTTCTCTCAGCCAGGCCACCAGATCCTTGAGAATGTGCCTGACATCGGGAAACTTCGGTTTGGTGAGAATGCCGATCGTTTTCATGGATCTCCGGGCGCTATGGGCCATGCACCCTTCTTCAGCAGCGGCAGGTGAGCATATATCGAGGAGCGGCCAGGATTGTATCGGGAGCCCTAACGGTTGTCAACGCACCTCAACGGCCCACAAAAAAGGCCGGGGAAGACTCTCCACTCCGAAATCGCACCGCCAATTCGCACCGACTCCTCTCACAATCGCATCTGGTTCTCGCGTCAGGGCTTGACAGGACAGCCACCTGCTTATAGAATTACAGCAAGTTTCTAAAGGGTTCCCGCGTTTCACCGCCCGCTCCGGATCGACAACCTCTGTCGACAACCAGAAGGAGGAAGGATGTTCGAACGATTCACGGACAAGGGTCGCAAGATCATCATCCTGGCCAGGGAAGAAGCTGAGCGCCACCAGAACGACTATCTCGGCACCGAGCACCTGGTCTTGGCCATCCTCCGTGAGTCCGATGGGATCGCCCTCATGATCATCAAGAAGATGGGGCTATCCACGGAACAAATCCGCCTTGAGATCGAGCGGAATCTGCCCGGAGGCGGCACGACCATGACCTTCGGAGAAATTCCGTTCAGCCCGCGCGTCAAGAAAGTCATCGAGTACGGAGTCGAAGAGGCCCGCCTGCTCGGGCATAACCACATCGGCAGCGAACATCTCCTGCTCGGCCTGCTCCGTGAAGAGGAGGGGATCGGCGGCAAGATCCTTCGGAGTCTGGGCGCAAATCTCCTGACAGCCCGGCAACTGACGGTCACTTTCCTTCGAAAGTCCGCTCCGCGCGAACGGGATCGCAAGAGCAACACGCCGGCGCTGGACGAGTTCGGCCGGGACCTCACCCAGTTGGCCCAGGACGGCCAACTCGATCCTGTGATCGGCCGCGCCGACGAGATCGAACGCGTCCTCCAGATTTTGAGCCGCCGCACCAAGAACAATCCGGTCCTGATCGGGGAGTCGGGCGTGGGCAAGACCGCCATCGTGGAAGGTCTCGCCCAACGGATCGTGATGTCGGAGGTGCCGGACAATTTGTTGTCGCGGCGCGTCATCGCCTTGGACCTTGGGTCCCTAGTCGCCGGCACCAAGTACCGCGGCCAGTTCGAAGAGCGATTGAAGGTGGTCATGAAGGAGATCGTCCAGGCCGGCAACATCATCATCTTCATCGATGAGTTGCACACCCTGGTCGGAGCGGGCGCCGCAGAAGGCTCAATCGATGCCTCCAACATGCTGAAGCCGGCCCTCTCACGCGGGGAAATTCAGTGCATCGGCGCCACCACGCTGGACGAATACCGCAAGCATATTGAAAAAGACGGCGCCCTCAAGCGGCGTTTTCAGCCGATCTATGTGCAGCCCCCTTCGATCGACGAAACCATCCGCATCATTCAGGGGCTGCGCGACCGTTATGAAGAACACCATGGCGTGGAGATCACCGAAGAGGCCATCACCGAGGCGGTCAAACTGTCCGACCGATACATCACGGACCGTTTCCTGCCGGACAAGGCGATCGACCTGATCGACGAGACCGGCTCGCGCGCGAAGCTTCAAACCTACGCTCTGCCCGGAGAACTCAAAGCCTTGGAGCAAGAGCTGAAAAAGGTTTCGCGCGAGAAAGAGCTGGCGATTTCGCTCCAGAACTTCGAAGAGGCCGTCAAGTTCCGGGAGGAAGAAGAGCGGCTCCGCAAGCTGCTGGACGAATCCAAGCGCGAGTGGAAGAAAAACCAGGAGAAGAACAAGCCTGTCATCACCAAAGACGACGTCGCCTACGTCGTATCGAAGATGACCGGCATCCCTCTGTTCAAGTTGGAAGAGGAAGAATCCAGCAAACTGCTCCACATGGAGGACTACCTCCACAAACGCATTGTGGGACAGGAAGAAGCCATTTCAGCCGTATGCCGCGCCATCCGTCGGTCGCGGGCCGGCCTGAAGGAAACCAAGAAGCCCATCGGCTCGTTCATCTTCCTGGGTCCCACCGGCGTCGGCAAGACGGAACTCGCACGGGCTCTGGCTGAATTTCTGTTCAATTCCGAAGACGCCCTGGTTCGTATCGACATGTCGGAATACCAGGAGAAGTTCACCAGCTCACGGCTCTTCGGCGCCCCTCCGGGCTATGTCGGTTATGAAGAAGGGGGCCAGTTGACCGAGCGTGTGCGCCGACGGCCCTATTCAGTCGTGCTATTCGACGAGATCGAAAAAGCGCATCCCGATATCTTCAACCTGCTATTGCAGGTCCTCGACGATGGCGTTCTGACCGACAGTTTGGGCCGCAAAGTGGATTTCAAGAATACAGTCGTGATCATGACGTCGAACCTCGGGACTAAGCTGATCCAAAAAGGGGTGGCGCTCGGATTCCAACGAGCCGAAGCGGAGCAGAATCGGCGCATCAAAGACGAGGTTCTGGCCGAGTTGCGCCGCTCATTCAGTCCGGAGTTCTTGAACCGCATCGACGAAGTTGTCGTCTTCCACCAGCTCGAGAAGGAACATTTGGTCACCATCGTGGATATCCTGATCAAGGAGCTCAACGGCCGTCTCCTGGAACGCGGCGTCCAATTGGAGGTCGGCGACGACGTCAAGCATTGGCTTATCCAGGAAGGGTACCAGCCCCTGTACGGAGCCAGACCGATGCGGCGCGCGATCCAGAAGAATATCGGCGATCCGCTGTCGGAGGAACTGATCAAGGGGCGCTTCAAAGATGTCCGGAAGATCAAGGTTCTTCTTCGGGACGGCCTGCCCATCTTCACGGAGGAAGAAGCGATGGCGGAGGTGTGATTCCATCCACCTCTGCGCATTCCTCGTCGCGTGACACAAGCATTTTCTTCAGCCATGGACAAAAGACTGTACGACCCTCGTGGGAACTTCCCCGGGGGTCGTTTCGTTTGGAACGGGCCGCCCGGGGTTTCCCGATCCGCGACTCATCGCGCCGCTCCCAAGCTTCCCCAGGCGGCCTGCGCTGATGCCTCATCGTTGGCAGCCGTGCCCCTAATGACCATGACATCTTCGGCACCAGTCATTCTTGGCATCGAAACATCGTGCGACGAGACCGCCGCGGCTGTCGTTGCAGGAACGGGCCAAGTGCTCTCCTCCGTCTTGACCTCGCAGCATGATGTCCATGCCAAGTATGGCGGCGTGGTTCCAGAACTGGCCGCCAGACGTCACATCGAAACCATCGAGCCCCTCGTCAAGGCCGCCATAGAGCAAGCCCGCCTCGGCTGGACGGACATTCATGCCGTTGCCACCACGCGCGGCCCCGGCCTCGCCGGAGCATTGTTAGTGGGAGTGAGTTACGGCAAAGCCTTGGCCTATGCCTTACAAATTCCCCTGATCGGCGTCCACCATCTGGAAGGCCATGTGGCTTCGGCCTGGATCAATCGGCCTGACATTCCCTTTCCCTGCGTGGTCTTGGTCGTTTCAGGCGGCCACACCCACCTGTACCTGGCTGAATCGGACGACCGGTTTGAATTATTGGGGCACACATTGGATGATGCCGCAGGCGAAGCCTTTGATAAAGCCGCGGCGATGTTGGCCCTCGGGTTTCCTGGCGGCCCGGCTATCGATCGGGCGGCTCGTTCCGGCAATACAAAGGCCGTACGGTTTCCGAGGCCGTACGCGAAACCCGGGAACCTGGATTTCAGCTTCAGCGGCCTCAAGACTTCGCTCCGGTATTACCTCAGGGACCTCGATCGAGCCGGCCATCCCAGGCCCGTCGCGGATATCGCGGCGGGGTTCCAGGAGGCCATCGTGGATGTGCTCGTGACCAAGACCTTCGATGCCGCCTACCGGTGCGGCGTCAAGACCGTGGCGGTAGTCGGCGGGGTCTCCGCAAACAGCCGGCTGCGGACCCGCCTTGTCCAGCGCGCACAAGCAGACGGAGTCCTTCTGGCGCTGCCTGACCCGGTCTATTGCACCGATAATGCGGCAATGATCGCCGCCGCCGGGCTGCGGGCCTATCGACGAGGCCATGTCGCATCATGGGAAATGGAAGCGGAGGCAGGGCTGGCTTTTCCCGCCGTGTCCCGTCTCCGGGCCCGTGGCGCATCCGGCAAGCGTGGCAAACCCTTCACGCAACCGGCCTGATCGGGAGGTTTCAGATTCCCACCGTTTTGGGCAACATCAACAATCTCAAAGCCAGCCAGATCCTGCAGCTGGAGCACCTGTACCGTCGGCGAGTCCCGGTGGACAAACTCATCAGCAACGAATTGGCACGGGCCTGCACCGAGCTGTCCCAGGAACTGCGCTGCCAACTCGGCCTGCTGATCAACCGGCGCGGCCTGATCGAGCAGGTGATCGTCGGAAACGGGCACGAGCTGGTGCTCAACGACCTCTCCCGTCTGCGTCTGGGAAATCGGCTGCTGCGCGGCGTGCGGCTGATCCACACGCATCTGCACAACGAGCCGCTCAGCCAGGACGACGTCACCGACCTAGCCTTGCTGCGACTGGACCTGATCGCCGCGATCGGTGTTGGGGCCAACGGATTGCCGGCCGACGTGCAGGTCGCCCATCTTCTGCCCCCGAATCCCCAAGGCCGTGTCTGCGACATCATGCCGGCAACGCCCTTTTATGCCTTCGAATTGGACTGTCAAAAATTCGTGGAGGCGTTGGAGGCCGAGCTGGCCCGCGGCAAAGCCAGCCACGAGGTCAAAGCCGGCCATGAAACCGCCATTCTGATCAGCGCCTCCAAGCAGTCCAGAGCCGATCAGGAAGAGCGCCTGGAAGAACTGGCCGAACTGGTCCGGTCCGACGGCATGACCGTACTGGGGACCGTCGTCCAACGGACCCCGGAGATCCATCCGAAATACTTATTAGGGAGCGGCAAACTGAAGGATGTCGTGATCATGGCGCTCCATCAAAGCGCGGACTTGTTGATTTTCGATCAAGACCTCGCCCCGGCCCAGGTGCGGGCGATCGCGGACCTGACGGAAATGAAAGTCATCGACCGCACACAACTCATCCTGGACATCTTCGCCCGCCGAGCCCACAGCCGTGAGGGCAAAGTGCAAGTCGAACTGGCGCAACTCCGGTACCTGTTGCCGCGCCTCTCCGGGAAAAGCACGGCGCTGTCGCGCCTCGGGGGAGGCATCGGGGGAAGGGGACCCGGCGAGACCAAACTGGAGACGGATCGGCGCCGAGTCCGTGATCGCATCGGCCACTTGGAACGGGAACTTGGGCATCTGACCCGCCATCGGGACCAGCGACGGGCGCGGCGAGTCCGCCACATGATTCCCATCATCTCCATCGTGGGATACACGAACGCCGGGAAATCGACCTTGCTGAACGCGCTCACCGACAGCACCGTTCCGGCCCAGGACCGGCCCTTCGAAACGCTGGACACGTCCAGCCGACGCCTCCGGTTCCCCCACGAACAGGAGGTGATCATCACCGATACGGTGGGCTTCATCCGCGACCTTCCCCAAGCCCTCGTGGGCGCATTCCGCACCACGCTGGAGGAGCTCCGGGACGCGGACCTCCTCCTGCACCTCGTCGATGCCAGTGCCAAAGATCCCTCCGCCCAGATCAAAGCGGTCGACGACATCCTCGCCCAGCTCGACCTCGATCACATTCCGCACATACTGGTCTTCAACAAATGCGACCGCCTGCCCGGCCATGAGGCGGACGTCTTATGCCGACGGTACGGAGCAATCGGCATCTCGGCCCTGCAGTCGTCAAGCCTGACACCACTGGTCGACCGTCTGGCCCAGACCATGCGAGCAAGGCTCACGCCACTACACCCGGTACCACAGACGGCACCTTCCTTGGCTGCCCTGAGCGCAAGCCGGGAGCACCGCCCATGATTTCCGCTGCCTCCGACCGCCGGAAGAGAGGCGGACGACCGGCCCGGCGCATGACGCCCGGGATCAATGGCGGACCGACTCCGGCAGCCAAACGGCGAGCCGCGCGCATTCTCGATCGACTCGAGGGCACGCTGCCCGAGGTGCAGGTGGAACTGTCTCACCGAAGTCCGCTGGAGCTGCTCATCGCGACCATCCTGTCGGCTCAGTGCACGGATCGGCGGGTCAATCAAGTCACGCCGCAGTTGTTCGCCCGCTATCGGCAGGCAGAAGACTATGCCCAGGCCGACCACACGGAGTTGGAAACACTCATCCGGCCCACCGGCTTCTTCAAGAGCAAAGCCCGCAACATCGTCGCCTGCGCAAAGGCGCTCACGGCCCGTTTTGGCGGACAGGTCCCCGCCAGCATGGAGGAACTGACCAGCCTGGCCGGAGTCGGCAGGAAAACCGCCAACGTCATCCTCGGCGCCTGCTTCGGCAAACCGGCCGTCGTGGTGGACACCCACGTCAAACGCGTCGCGACTCGTTTGCGGTTGGCGTCCAGCACGAATCCGGAAAAAATTGAAACCGCCTTGCAGCAACTGATCCCTCCATCCCTCTGGACCAAAGGTTCCCAGCGACTCCTGTTGCACGGACGCTATGTGTGTCTGGCAAGGGCCCCCCGCTGCGCGCATTGCGCGATCTACAGCCTCTGCGACTGGACCGGAAAGGCCGCACGATGATCAAAAGCATGACGGGATACGGCCGACGCGAAGCCGCCTGGCCCGGAGGATCGGTGGCCGTGGAGATCCGCTCCGTCAACCATCGCCATTGTGAAATTTTCATCCGTTTGCCGAAGGGCCTGTCGGCCTTGGAAGAGGGTCTGAAACGGACCATTCAGTCCCGATGCCAGCGAGGACGGATCGAAGCGACCGTGTCCCTCTTCGGCAGGGTGGAGGGGGAGAAGCAGGTGAGCCTTGACCGCTCTCTCGCCAAACAGTACTATGCAGGGTTGCAAGCCATCAAGACGGGCCTCCGCGTAAGCGGCCAGGTGGATCTGGCCTTGCTGGCCGGCTTCCGTGAGATCTTCGTGCTCTCCGAAGCGCCCCTGGACGACCGGCGTCTGGGACAAAAGGTATCCCGGCTGATAACGGGAGCCCTGACCGATCTTGACGGCATGCGCCGACGAGAAGGGCGTACGCTGGCGCAGGATATCGCGCAGCGGCTGAAGCTGGTCCGCAGAATCGCCCAGGCCATCGAAGCCCGCGCCCCTGACTCGGTGCGCGGGCACTTCGAGCGCATGCAGACCAGAATTGCGCAGCTGAGCGGGACGGAGCAACTTGATCCGAACCGCATGGCTCAGGAACTGGCCCTCTACGCCGACCGCTGCGATGTCACCGAGGAGTTGACCAGGCTCGGATCACATGTTGCGCAGTTTGAAGCAACCCTCACCAGCCGGGAGCCCGTGGGCCGAACGCTGGATTTTCTCCTTCAGGAGATGGGCCGGGAAGTGAATACCGTCGGGTCCAAGGCCAACGACGCCGAGATTGCCGGGCACGTGGTTCGGCTGAAGAGTGAGATGGAAAAGATCCGGGAGCAAGTCCAGAACATCGAGTAGCCTTGCTGAGGCGCCGATCGACCACTATTACACATGCCGCAAGATCCAGGACAACGCAAAGGATGGCTGTTCGTCGTATCCGCGCCGTCAGGCGCCGGCAAGACCACGCTCTGCAAGCAATTGGTCGCGACGGTGCCGGGACTTCGGCACTCGATCTCTTACACCACGCGGAAGCCCCGGCCGGGCGAAGTGCACGGTCGTGAATATTTTTTCGTGGAGGACCAACTGTTTCAGGACATGATTCAGCGGAACGAGTTTGCCGAATGGGCGCCGGTATACGGCCACTTCTACGGAACGCCGCGCAGCGCGTTGACCGGCATGATGAACCAGGGCCTGGACGTCCTGCTCGAAATCGACACCCAAGGAGCCACACAGATCAAGAAGCGCTTCGAGGATGCGGTCTATATCTACATTCTGCCGCCGTCGCTGGAGACGTTGCGTATCAGGCTGGAGAACCGCGGCGGGGATGCCCCGGAGGAAATCCAACGACGCCTCCAAAAAGCGCGGGAGGAAGTCTGGAGCTACCGGAATTACGACTACATCGTGCGGAACGACGACATGAAACAGGCGTTGCAGGAACTCGAAGCCGTCATTCTGGCCGAACGCATCAAGACCAAACGGCTGGACATCGGCTGGCTTGAAGAAAACTTCATCCGCGAAAAGGACGACGCGTCCGCAGTTCGAGACGGATCCACCCTCACCCCACAGCAGGAGAACAGACGCCCATGATCGACATGCTATCGTTGTTGCCAGAGGCCAACCAGGACCGGTTCGATTCGCGCCATCGCCTGGTGATCGCGGCCGCCCAGCGGGCGAAACATTTGATGCAAGGCGCGCCGCCTATGGGCCCGGTCCGGTTCACGAAAGAGACCACCCAGGCGCTCGACGAGGTCTTGCAGGGACGGATCAAGTTCCTCACAGGAAAAGACGCCCGACAGGCTCTCAAGGAAGCCAAAAAGGGTCGAGAGGGCGAACTGGAACGAACCGTCGCCGTCGAGTCGGCGGAGGACGCCCGGGAGATCAAAAAAGAGCTGAGCGTCTACGTGGATGACTCGCCCAAACCAGCGGAATCGGACAGCGAGGAGTAACGGAAGACCCCGATGAGGCCCGAGCCGCCCATGAAGCTGACAGGGAAACGTCTCGTGCTCGGCGTGACCGGCAGCATCGCGGCCTACAAGGCTGTCGGGCTATTGCGGACGTTCATGCGGGAGGGGGCCGACGTCTCGGTCGTCATGACTCAGGCCGCCGGCCGTTTCGTGACACCGCTCACCTTTGAGACCCTTTCCAAGCATCCGGTTGCCACCGACCTCTTCGCCGCTCAGCAGGACATGCCGCATCTGGCTCTGCCCGAGCGCGCCGATGCGGTGATCGTGGCCCCGGCCACCGCCAACCTGCTGGCCAAGTGCGCGCTGGGCCTGGCGGACGACCTGCTCAGCACCTTACTGTTGAACGTCACCAGTCCACTGATCGTCGCACCCGCAATGGATGGCGGGATGTGGCACCATCAGGCCGTTCAGGCCCATGTCGCAACGCTTCGGGCGCGGGGGGTGACGGTCTTGGACCCGGAAGAGGGTCCGCTCGCCTCGGGCCGGATCGGACTCGGACGCCTGGCGGAAGAATCACGGATCATGGCCGCGCTGGAACAGGCCCTCGCTCCGCGACAAGATTGGACCGGCCAACGGCTGCTCGTGTCCGCCGGTCCGACGCAAGAAGCCATCGATCCGGTGCGATACATCTCCAACCGGTCGTCCGGCAAGATGGGGTACGCCATCGCACAGGCGGCCCGCGAACGCGGCGCCGCCGTGGCACTGGTCAGCGGCCCCACGACACTCACCGCCCCTCCCGGCGTCGACCTGATTCACGTCGTCACGGCGGAAGAGATGCAGAAGGCCCTGCTGGCCCGCTTGCCCTGGGCCACCGTCGTCGTCATGGCGGCCGCGGTGGCGGACTTTCGACCCTTGCGGCCATCCTCCGCCAAATTGAAAAAGGACGGCGGGTACTGGAAGAAGCTGGACCTCGCCCCGACCGACGATATCCTGCACCAGCTCTCGCAACAACGCCGCGACCAGGTTCTCGTCGGTTTCGCCGCCGAGACCGAATCTGTGCTGGCCCACGCGACGGCCAAACTGAAACGGAAAGGTCTGGATCTCATCGTGGGCAACAACGTCGCCGCCGAAGGCTCCGGATTCGGTTCCGACACCAACGCCGCCACACTGATCGACCGCAACGGCCAGGTCAGGGAGCTGGGACTCCTGCCGAAACGAGAGTTGGCCGATCACATTCTGAATGCCGTCCTGACATTGATCCGCCCGCGCCGGAAACCGGGGCCTTCGAAAGGCGGCACCTGACCGTCACCGACTCGCCGGCATCGCGGCCGAGCGCGAGCACTTTCCCTCGCATCGCCGGCTCCGCACCCATGTTCTTTTATTTACTACCTACTTAAAGGCTGCTACAATACACAACTTCGGCAAGCGAAACCCGAGTAGGCCATGGCGACGCTCACGAACAGCACGAAAACCCGGTCGACGCTCCGCATCCTGGTGCTGCATGGGCCCAATTTGAATCTGCTGGGAACGCGCGAGCGATCGCTCTATGGCCGCACGACGCTCAAAACCATCGAGGCGCAAATGGCCGAGCTGGCCAAGCAAGAGCGCATCTACGTGGAGAGTCGGCAATCGAACCAGGAAGGGGAGTTGGTCACCTGGATACAGGACGCCCGCGACCGCTTCGACGCCATCGTCATCAATCCGGCCGGCTACACCCATACCAGTGTCGCCATCAGAGACGCCATTGCCGCCGTGGAGGTCCCGACCGTCGAGGTGCATCTCACCAACATCCATGCTCGGGAAAAGTTCCGCCGGCGGTCGTATATCGCCGCAGTGGCGGTGGGACAAATTTCCGGCTTCGGGCCTGCCGGCTATCTCTTGGGCATCAAGGCGGCCGTCGATCACGTGCGGCACACACGTTCATCCGCCGCCAACTGAGGCGTCTACGCTAAGGAAGAAAGGGGTTCTGACTCGTGATTTCAACCGCAGATTTTCGCAACGGGACCAGGCTGATGGTGGAAGGCGACCCGTACTACATCGTCGAGTTCCAGCACGTGAAGCCGGGCAAAGGGGGCGCGTTTGTCCGCACCAAGCTGAAAAGCTACAAGACCAACAACATTCTCGATCGGACCTTTCGCTCGGGCGAACGGTTCGAGGAGCCGGACCTGGAAGAGCGGGAAATGCAGTTTTTGTATGCCGCCGGCGATTCGTACACCTTCATGGACACCGAGTCCTTCGAGCAGTTTACCTATGAGAAGAAGCAACTCGGCGAGAACGCAGACCTGCTCAAAGAGAACATGATCTCCAAGATCCTGGTGTACGAACACCGGCCGATCGCCGTGGAACTGCCCATCTTCATTGAACTGAAAGTGGTGGACGGCGAACCGGGCGTGCGCGGCGATACGGCCTCCGGCGGAAACAAGCCCGTCATCGTGGAGACCGGTGCCGTCATCAAAGTGCCCCTGTACCTGGAAATCGGCGAGGTGATCAAGATCGACACCCGAACCAGGGAATACGTGGAGCGCGTCAGGTGAAGAAGCCACAACCGCACCGCCAGCCGAAACGAAACCCGACCCGCACCAAAGCCGCGAAGCCGGAGGCCCGCACGCCGCGCGCCGCCGGTTCGCAGGATATTTCCAGGGCGCAGCGGAACCACATCGCGCAACTGGTCGAGCTGCTGAAGGAGCATAACCTGACCGAACTGGAGTTGGAACGGGACGGCGTCAGAGTCCGAGTGCGCCGGGATTTCTTTCCGTCCGCCGGCCAGCCGATCTCCTGGGAGAACGCCTCGGCCGGTCAAGTCGCGCAACCGGAGCCCAGCGCCGAGCCGACTCCGACGGCGGAAGTCGCCGGGGGCATCACGGTCACCTCGCCGATCGTCGGCACCTTTTACCGGTCGCCGTCCCCGGACGCCGACCCCTATGTGAGCGAGGGGGACCTGGTCAAGAAGGGCCAGGTGCTCTGCATCGTGGAAGCCATGAAACTCATGAACGAGATCGAATCGGAGATGGACGGCCGGATCGTCAAAATCCTGGCTGAGAGCACAAAGCCCGTCGAATACGGGCAGCCGCTGTTTCTGATCGCGCCCGCGTCAGCGTCATAAGAAGACCACCCCGCAGGAGTCTCCGTGTTTAAGAAAGTGCTCGTCGCCAATCGAGGGGAAATCGCCCTCCGGGTCATTCGGGCCTGCCAAGAGCTTGGGATCCAGACCGTCGCGATCCATTCCGAGGCGGATGCAGCCTCGGTGCACGTGCGGACAGCGGACGAACATGTCTGCGTCGGCCCGGCCGAGAGCGCGCTCAGCTACCGGAACATTCCCAACGTGCTCAGCGCCGCCGAGATTACCGGTGCCGATGCGATCCATCCCGGGTATGGATTTCTGGCTGAAAACGCGCATTTTGCGGAAGTCTGCGAATCCATCGGCGTGAAATTTATCGGACCCACTTCAGAAAACATCGCCATGATGGGGGACAAGGCCAAGGCGCGGGAACTCATGATCCGCCGCGGCATTCCGGTCCTTCCCGGCAGCCCGGGCGAACTCCACAGCGAAAGCGACGCGCTGGAGGCCGCCCGCAAGATCGGGTTTCCGGTCATCATCAAGGCGTCCGCCGGCGGGGGCGGCCGCGGCATGCGCGTGGTCAACAAGGAAGAGGAAGTGGTCCGGGCCTTTCAGACGGCGCAAGCCGAAGCCAAGTCCACCTTCGGCAACGAGGGCGTCTATCTCGAACGGTACTTTCTGGAGCCTCGCCACATTGAAGTCCAGATCCTGGCCGACGAGCGGGGCCGCGTGGTCTTCCTGGGAGAACGGGACTGCTCGATCCAGCGCCGTTACCAAAAGCTGGTTGAAGAAACCCCGTCCCCGGCCGTGGATGACCGGTTGCGCCGGGAGATGGGCCGCGTCGCCGTCGAAGCCATCAAAGCCGCCCACTATCGCAACGCCGGCACCGTCGAATTTCTGCTGGACAAGGACCAGAACTTCTACTTTATGGAGGTCAACGCCAGAATCCAGGTCGAACATCCGGTGACGGAAATGGTCACGGGCATCGACCTGATCAAGGAGCAGATCCGGATCGCGGCGGGCTTGCCCTTGGCCTTCCGGCAACAGGACATCAAGCTGTCCGGCCACAGCTTCGAATGCCGGATCAACGCGGAAGATCCGGAGAAGTTCACCCCCTGTCCCGGCCCGATCTTCCGCTACCATCAGCCCGGCGGGATCGGCGTCCGGGTGGATTCGGCCATGGAAGCCAACAGTACCGTGGTGCCTCACTATGATTCGTTGATCGCCAAACTGATCACCCACGGGCAGGATCGCGACGAAGCCATGGCGCGCATGCGCCGGGCGCTGGGCGAGTTTGTGATCGAGGGGATCAAGACCACGATCCCGCTGCACCGCCGGATTTTCAGCGACGCGGAATTCCAAAAAGGCCGGGTCTCGACCAGTTACCTCGAACGCTTCCTCGCCAACCATCCGGTCAACCCTGCGCACTGACTCAGGTGGCTGCGCATCCAACCCGTTCGTCTCCGCTCAAGGGCCTCTACGTCATCCTCGACCCGATCGCCTCCGGCAGCAAGCCCCCGGAGGAATTGCTGCGCGAGGCGGCCTCCGCCGGCGTGCGCTTGTTTCAATACCGCAACAAGACGGATTCCGCCCTGACCGTCTATCGTCAGGCCTTGCACCTCCGCCAAGTGGCCGCCGACGTGCAGGCCCTGTTCATCATCAACGATCGCTGCGATCTGGCCCTGGCGGTCGAAGCGGACGGCGTCCACCTGGGCCAGGACGACCTTCCAGTGCCCCTCGCCAGATCCCTCATGGGACCGGACAAGTTGATCGGCATCTCCACCCACCGAGAGGCGGATGTTCAATCAGCCATAGCCGGAGGAGCCGACTATCTGGGTTTCGGCCCGATCTTTTCCACGGCCAGCAAACGGGACCATGAGCCGGTGGTCGGGCTCGAAGAGCTGCGCCGAATCAGAACCCTGACCAGGTTGCCGATCTTCGCCATCGGAGGGATCACGGCAAACAACGTCGCAGCCGTTGTCGAGGCGGGAGCGGATGGAGTCGCGGTGATTTCAGCTCTGGCACAAGCTGCCGACGTGCCTGCGGCCGTTCGGGCCTTCAGAGCCCATCTCGGCTGACGAGGTCGGCCAGCGTTTCGATGCCCGGATCGCGGGACAGTTCCGACACACCCACATCCCCCCCTCCGGCCAGGCCCGCCAGGTAGGGGAGAGGCCCAATCACGGGGACGCCGCTCCGTTCCTTCAGCAAGGCGACCGTCGAGGCCGCTTGCAGATCTTCATCCAAGGCTGCCTGATACGGAATCTGTTGGTTCAGCACCAGGGCCAGCACGGGAATCTTTCGCGCCCGCAAGGCTTCGAGCGTCAGCAGCGCGTGGTTGACGCCGCCGAGCGCGCAGCGGCCCACGAGCACGACCGGCAAGGCCAATCGCTCGATCAGATCCCGCATGTCTTCACGGTCGGTGAGCGGCACACAAAGGCCGCCCGCCCCCTCGATCAGCACGGCACGATAGCGAGCCGCCAACCGTCCATAGGCTTCCACGATGCGGTCCAGACTGATGACCGCTCCGACTTGTCTGGCGGCGGCCAGCGGCGCGATGGGGGCAGAGAACTGATAGAGGCTCAGGAAAGCGCCGGGATCGTCGCCGGCCAAGCAAGTAAGAAACCGTTCCGCATCGGATGGCCCGGCAGAGCCTGCTTCATAACCGGTTTCAACCGGCTTCAGAACACCAACCGAGAGCCCTCGACGCTTTAAACAGACAACCAGCGCGGCCGTAACCACCGTCTTGCCGACACCCGTATCCGTTCCGGTCACAAAGCAGCTGCCGGACGATAGGGGAGAGGCGCTGCGCGGAAGACCCGTCATGATCTGAAGCCTGCCATCAGAGGATGCGACTGTCCAGATTCCAAATTTGACCCGAGGCGGCGGGCAGCAGGGCCAGATGATAGATGGAGCGAGCGACCGACTCCACGTCCGTCAACCGACCCAGCACATGCTCGTTCACGCCCATTGCCTCCTTGATGCCCGATTCTTCCGGCATGGCCGAGCCGGTCAGATTCGACCGGTGCCAACCGGGACAGACGGCATTGACTCGGACGTTGTCGGCGCCCCATTCGCGCGCCGCGCTTTTGACGAGACCCAACAGACCCGCCTTGGCCGCCGCATAGGCCGCCTGCCCGGTCGTCCCTTGCAAAGCCGAGAAGGAAGCGACGACCAACACGGAGCCTCCCTGCTGTCGAACCATGACGGGACCGGCAGCCTGCAGACAGTGAAACGTCCCGGTGAGGTTCGTCTCGATCGTATCCGTCCACTGCTCCACGCTGGTCTTGAGCACCAACCCGTTGCCGGCCTGCCCCGCATTGCAGATGAGCACGTCCAGGCGCCCCCAACGGGAGAGGAACGCATCGACCATGGCCCGCACCGGCTTGGCCTCTCGGATGTCGGCTTGCAGGCAGCAGGCAGTCCCTCCGCTCTCGACAACCGTCGCCGCGGTACGTTCCGCCTCTTCTCGTCTTGTTCGGTAGTGCACTCCGACGTTCCACCGGGCACGGCCGAATTCCACACAGAGGGCCCTGCCGATGACGCCGGAGCCGCCGGTGACCAGCACGGAGGAGGGCGTGGAAGACTCTCTTCCCATCAGATCGTTCTCTGCGGTGAATGTGTCCGAGCGTCACCCACGATGGCATTATCGTGAATTGGCCCGAGAAAACACAAGGAGGCACAGCCGGTGGCGCGTGCTTCAGCCTTGCTCGATTTCCCGCACTTGTGCTACCGTGTCGCGCCAATGTATCCAACAGGAGTTGCCATGCCCCATGTCCCCTTCAAACCGGCCCTCATAACCATGGCAGCCGTGGGGCTACTGTTTCTAGGCCATCCGGCCCTTCCCCTCGCTGCCGGCGCCGAGCCTGAAACCATCGCCCATGCCGACGAATACTTCCCCGACGCGCCGGGCAGCCGTTGGAAGTACCGGGGTTATGTGGAAGAGGGGCCTCTCCAGAAAATAGCCGGCAAGGGGTTTGTCAACGTGTCGACCGTCCAGGGGGTCGAAAATCTGAAAGGCGTCACCGTCAAAGTCTTTCACGATACGAATCCCGGCGACCACGGCCCCAGCGACAGTTACTACCGACGGGACGCAGTCGGGATCGTCTACTACGGGTCCCAACCGGGCACCCCGCTCGAAAAGCAATTGGTGCCCTATCAGATTGTCCGCTTCCCGCTGGTCATCCCGTCCTCGTTTCAGCAATTCGATCGGAAGGGCGTGACGCTCGGCGCAGATCTGGACGGGGACGAGCAGGAGGAACGAGTGGACGCCGAGGCCAGCGTGCACGTGCTTGGCAAAGACACCATCTCCGTCCCGGCCGGCACGTATCAGGACACCATCCGTATCGAGGCCCGGATGCGGATGCAAATTACCCTCTCAGGGAGCGGGAGGAAGGTCTACGGCACCGACGTGATGACCGCCTGGTTTGCCAGGGGAGTGGGGCTGGTCAAGTACGTGGAGCGGCAGGAACTCCCGCCGGTCAAGACGGACCAGGGCTTCATCACCGAGATCATGGAAGAACTCGAAGAAGTGGTGATCGGAACCCGGTAGTTCAGTCCGCGGGAGCAAACCCGCGGCGCAGGGTGTTTTCACTGGTCACCCGCATGACCATGAATTGATTCAAGTAGCCTTGCCCTCCCGTCTTCGCCCCCACGCCGGACAAACGATGCCCGCCGAACGGCTGGCGGCCCACCAGCGCCCCCGTGATGGGGCGATTGATGTAGAGATTGCCGACATCGAACGACTCCGCCGCCAGACGGATATTGACGGGGCTCCGTGAATAGACGCCGCCGGTCAAGGCATAGGGCGAATCATTGGCCAGGGTAAGCGCTTCGCCGAAATCCCGCGCCTTCAACACGGCCAGAACCGGGCCGAAAATCTCTTCCTGTGCCAGCCGTCCGCCGGGGGGCACATCGGCAAACACGACCGGCCCGACAAAATATCCTTCGCGTTCCACCTGCCGTTCCAGCACCAGTCGCCCTTCGCGCTTCCCGATCTGAATGTACTCACGCACCGTGGCGCAAGCCCGCTCATCGATCAGCGGCCCCATCCTGGTCCCCGGGTCTTCCGGATCGCCGATCGGCAGGCTGAGGACCGTATCCGCCAGCCGCTGCAGGAAGGACTCGTAGATTGCTTCATGGACGATGGCCCGCGAACAGGCTGAGCACTTCTGCCCTTGGTAGCCGGTAAAGGAGTCAACGACCCCCGTCACCGCCTCGTCAAGATCCGCCGTCTCGTCCACAATGATCGCGTTCTTGCCCCCCATCTCCGCGATAACGTGTTTGAGGCCCTGCCGTCCAGGCTCGACGGAGACCGCCTGGGCCAGGATCGAGAGTCCGACATCCTTCGACCCGGTAAACGCAATCATCCGCACATCCGGATGGCCGACCAACGTCCGCCCGACATCCGGCCCGCCGGGCATGAATTGCAAGACGCCGCTCGGCAGCCCGGCTTCGGCAAACACCTCCATCAACAGATGCCCGACCCGAGGCGACCGTTCCGACGGTTTGAACAGGACCGGATTGCCCGTCACCAGCGCGGCGCTGACCATGCCGGTCGGGATCGCCAGCGGGAAATTCCAGGGAGCCAGCACGGCGGTCGCTCCGCGCGGCGCATAGAGCACCTGGTTCTGCTCGCCCGGCGCCTGCCCCACGCATTGGGACTCAACGAGTCGCTGCATGTCTCGCGCATAAAATTCGAGAAAGTCGATGGCCTCCGCCACATCCGCATCCGCTTCACGCCAGGGCTTCCCCGTTTCGAAAATCTCCCAGGCTGCCAACTCCAGGCGCCGACGGCGCATAATTTCGGCAGCCTTGACCAGGTACGCCGCCCGTTCCGAGGGCGACACGGTCCGCCACGCAGGCCACTGTTCCTGCGCGACATGGACCAACGACGCGACGTCGCCTGGCGCAACTGTCGGCATCCGGCAAATGATTTCCTGCGGCCGAGCGGGATTCCGCGAAACCAATTCGGGTCCGGATGGAACCGGACCGGCATCCGGCCATCGGGCCAGAGGCTTGTCCAGCAGGGCGCGGACGGAAGCCAGGGCCTCGGCCATCGCAGCCCTGGCCGACGCCAGGGAGAAGTCCGTATGGGGTTCGTTCTCAAACCGGTCTACACGTTCAATCCGCTGATCCATTGGCGGTGGGGCGGGGGAAGCCAGCAGCAAATCCACCGAAGCAGCTTCGGCATATTCTTTGCGCAAAAACGATTCATTGGAGGTATTTTCAAGAAGGCGTCGCACCAAGTAGGCCATGCCGGGAAGAAACTCTCCGACCGGGGTGTAGAGCCGGACGCGACGTCCTTCCGCCACCACGGCATTCTGGAGCGGTTCCGCCATGCCGAAGATCATCTGGTACTCGCAGGCTTCGGGAGGCAGCCCGGTTGCGTCCGCCAGGGCCTGCGCATAAGCCAGGCTGCGGAGGTTATGCGTCCCAAACGAAGGCCGGATATGATCCGCATGGTGGATCAACAACCGGCTCATCGCTTCGTAATTGGCATCCGTCTCGGCCTTGTGCCGGAACAGGGGGACCGGCCAGCCCCGCTGTCGGTAACGAACCATGTCGGAATCCCAATAAGCGCCCTTGACCAATCGTACCCCCACCGGCGCCGTACGCTTGCCGGCCCACTGAATCAGGGCCTCCAAATCATGGACAGACTCGGTCAGGTAGGCCTGCAAGGCAATGCTCCCATAAGGGTACTGCCGATAGGCCTCTTCGGAGAGCAGGCGCATAAATATCATCAGCGTCAGATCCTTGAGCTCCGCCTGCTCCATGTCGAACGTAAGACCGGCCGGCAGCCGGACCGCCAGGTCCAGGATCGGGCGCAGCCGCGCGGCAACCGACGCAAAACCGCCCTCCGGATCGATGGGGTCCAGATGGGAATAGAGCGCGGAGAGTTTCACCGAGAGGTTGACGCGCGGCAGGGGGCCCAAGTGATCCTGTTCGAGGCGTGAAGAGGAAGGCCAGTCACCGGCAGCTCGCCCCAGCCACGTCAACGCATCGAGGCAGCGGTCTCGATAGTGATCCGCCTCCTTCTCGCTGACCGTGGCTTCTCCCAAGAGATCCACGGAAAAACCCCGCCCGTCCTTCCACAGACCGGCCAGCACCGGTACCGCATCCCGTACCGAGTCGCCGGCAATGAAGGTGCGCGCCATCTGTTCGATGCGCTTGCGGAGCGACCTGGCGCTGAGCCTCGCGCCCAACTTGCTTGCCGACACAGCCTGCACCCCCCACTGCAGGGGATTGGCGCCGCTCTGCAGGCCGGCAAAATACTCCTCCGCCAGTCTCGCCACCTGTGCATCGCTGTTCAACGAAGGCAACACGTCAACGAAGCGGAAGAGCTGCACCTTGAACGTCTCGTTGCGCATGCACCAATCCAGCAGGCTGCTCGACCACCAGCGACGGTCGAAGAGCGACGGCACATGGCCGGCCGATTGCGCGGCCAGCATCCGGCCAATGCGTCCGGTGGCCGCCTCCACGTCCCGGTCACTGAGTTCTCTGCGATGCGTCCCGGTCACCGAAACCTCACGACTGTTTTCTGTCTCCAAGTATACACCCTCGAAAGTTTCCCTTGAAAACTATGAATGATTCCGCTAGGCTACGCCCGCCTTGCAGGAATACACCAGAGAGGAATGACTTCGGAGGCCGGACAAACACGGGGAGGAAGCCTGGTGAACAAACCCATGCCGAAGACAGACTACCCCTGCATCGTCCTCTTTAGCGTCATCACCGTCGCCACCCTCGTTGGCGTCCCGCTCTTCGCCTGGACCTACGGCTTCACCAAACTGGACTGGATCATGTTTGCCATCCTATACATGGCCAGCGGCCTGGGCATCACGGTCGGCTACCATCGGTTGATCTCGCACCGAAGCTTCGACTGCCCCAATTGGGTCAAGGCCTGCTTCCTGATCGCTGGCGGCTGGGCATTGGAGAACTCCGCGCTGCGCTGGTGCTCGGACCATATCCGCCACCATGCGCGCTGCGACCAGGAAGAAGATCCCTATAACGCGCTCAAGGGGTTCTGGCACAGTCACTGCGGTTGGATTTTCATCAAGTCCCCCTACCGGGACGAAAAATACGAGACCAAGCTGCGCAAAGACCCGTTGATCATGTGGCAACACCGGTACTATCTGCCGATCATGCTCTCCGGCCTGCTGCTGCCCTTCGTCGTCGGACTTGCGCATGGGGGCTGGATCGGCGGGCTGAGCTGCTTTCTGCTGGCCGGAGTCTGCCGGACCTTCCTGGTCCTGAACTCCACCTTCTGCATCAATTCGATCTGCCACATGTGGGGCTCCCAGCCGCACGGGACGGACGATAGCAGCAGGGACAGTTGGTGGATTTCGTTGCTCACCTTCGGCGAGGGCTATCACAACTACCACCATGCCCACCTGCGGGATTATCGCAACGGCCCCAAGTGGTACAATTTCGACCCCTCCAAATGGCTCATCTTCACTTTGTCCAAACTGAGGCTGGCCTCGAATCTACAGCGCTACCAAGCCTAGCAGGCTGTTGAAAAAGTCCGCCAGCTTTGTTCTCGCGTCGCTCAGGGACTCAACGTACCGCACAGAGTACGCCTCGCCCCTTCGCTGGCTGCGGCCTCGCTGGACGGCCTTTTTGACCATCCTGCGGGAGGTTCTCATATCATCCCAAGCCATCGAACGATTGGTGCCTGAGTGGCTCCAAAATAGTTTTCAACAGTCGGCTAGGTCTTTTCCCCCTCCTATTACCGGCCCAATAGCCCCTTGTCTGAATCAGACGGGGGGGCGTATCATGACCCAGTGAACAGTCCGTGCCAGGCGCGTCAGACGACGCCCGGCACCATGACGAGGGTAGGAGGCTGATTCCATGGCAGATACAAGCGCGGGACAGACAGCGCAAGCAGGGGGGCCGAGCAAACAGGACTTGATCCCCGACGTGAAGCACGTCATTGCGGTCAGCAGCGGCAAGGGCGGCGTGGGCAAGTCCACGGTCGCCGCCAATCTGGCCGTGGCCCTGGCCCAATCGGGGGCGAAAGTCGGGCTCATGGATGCCGACATCTACGGCCCCAACATTCCGATGATGATGGGGGTGCCGAAGCCGCCCGAGCAGCAAGACGGCAAGATCAAGCCGGCCGAGAGCCACGGCGTCAAAATCATCTCGATGGGCTTCTTCGTGCCGGAAGAGACGGCGGTCGTCTGGCGGGGCCCCATGATCCACACGGCCATCCAGCAGTTCTTCAGGGACGTGACCTGGGGGACCCTGGATTACCTGTTGGTGGACCTGCCGCCCGGCACGGGAGACGCCCAGCTCACCATCTCGCAGTTGGTGCCCCTCTCCGGCGCGATCACGGTGACGACCCCCCAGGAGGTGGCGCTCCACGACGTACGGAAGGGCATGATGATGTTCCAGAAGGTCAACGTGCCGTTGCTGGGCATCATCGAGAACATGAGCTTTTTCGTCTGCGGCCATTGCGGGGAACGAACCGAAATCTTTTCGACCGGCGGGGGAGAGCGGGCGGCCCAAAAACTGGGCATTCCCTTTCTCGGACGGGTCCCGATTGATCCGGCGATCCGCGCCGGCGGCGACTCAGGCATGCCGATCGTCGTGGCCGATCCGGCTTCGCCGCAGGCGGCGGCCTTCCGTGAGATCGCGGCCAAACTGGCCGCCCAGTTCACGGAAAGGGGGGGCGGAGACCAGCCGTCCAACCCGATCGAACGGATGTTGAATAAGCTCAAGCGACCGGCCGGGTCGAATTAGACCCGCAACGATAAAGGAGAAGATCATGGCGGAATTCGTGCGAGTGGCGGGAGCGGGAGATGTCAAAGCCGGCACCGGCATCACGGTTGAAGCAAACGGCCAAGCCATCGCCCTGTTCAACGTGGACGGGACCTTTTACGCAATCGACAACACCTGCGTGCATCGGGGCGGGCCTTTGGGAGAAGGCGAGCTGACCGGCGACACCGTCGCCTGTCCCTGGCATGGCTGGGAATACAACGTCAAAGACGGCAAGTGCTCCACCAGCCCCTCGGCTTGCGTCAAGACCTATGAAGTGAAAGTCGAAGGGCAGGACATAAAGGTTCTCTTGTAAAGGAGACCCACCATGGCCACCTCCACCCATATCGACACGACGGAAACCTTCGTGCGGCTCTACGTCTTCCTCAGCCAATATCTGGACCGTTGCCGTGACGAGGCGGCCCGCCGGTCGTTTCCCGAAGCGGAACTGCAGGCCCATCTGTCCGCGACCAAGGCCAAGATGCTGGACATCATGGCAGTCAACCGGGTGGTCAAAGAGAAAGTCTCACAGGAATGTGCCCGCATCCTGGCTCTGGGCGAGACCTGTCTGAAACAGGGGGGAGCAACCGCCTCGGTCGTGGAAGAGGTGAAGCGGGAACGGGCAATTCTCCAGAACAAGACCATCGCCCTAAGCGACCTCCTGGCGGTCTTTCGCGCGGCAGGCAATTAACCCGGCGGGACTGGGTCGTGCCGGAGCAGACCATCGAGAAGCACCAACTGGCCGGGGTGGACGAGCGGGATCGTGGATTCAACCGGCTGGTCGAGATCGAACCGACTGACGGGGGTCCTCGCGCTATCCTCCGGTATGAGGCGATGCTGATCGTGACCCCTCCCTGCCACACCGAATCTGCTTCGCTCGACCATCTGATCGGCCTGTTACATAGCCGAGGCTACAGGCAGCTCCGCAGCCGGCTCAGTTTCCAAGGGACGGCCTATCTGGGCACGCAGAAGGACTGGATCGAATATCCAGACCCGGAGCAGCCAAGCCTCGTCACGGTCCTCCTACAACGGTTGCGGCAGATGTTCGGGTTCGACCGGAAGGGAACCGCATGACCTTCGTCCCGCTACAGCAGATAGGCAAGTCGGAGGGAACGTCCCGGCCCAGCCAGGAACGCCAGCGACTTCCGCCCTGGTTCAAAGTCCGGCTCAGCCAGGGGCCTGACTATCGGGAGATCCGCCAGACGATGGACCGGCTGGGGCTGCACACGATCTGCGAAGAGGCCCGTTGCCCGAATGTCTGGGAATGTTGGAACAACCGGACCGCTACGTTCCTGATTCTGGGCGACATCTGCACCAGGCGTTGCCACTACTGCGCCGTGACGACCGGCCGGCCGTTTGAACTGGACCGGGAGGAACCGTTACGAGTCGCGGAAGCGGTCCAGGCCCTGGGCTTGCGCCATGCCGTCATCACCTCCGTGAACCGGGACGAACTGCCGGACGGGGGAGCGGCGATCTTTGCCGAAACCATCAGACACATCCGCCGGCTGATTCCAAGCTGTGCCGTGGAAGTGCTGATTCCGGACTTCGAGGGCAACGAGGAGGCCCTGGCTTCCGTGGTGGCGGAACGGCCGGACATCCTGAACCACAATATCGAAACCGTCGCTCGCCTCTTCCCTTCCATCCGCCCGCAGGGCAAGTATGCCCGGTCAATCGAGTTATTGGATTGGGCTAAGAGGCTCGGCGCGCGCACCAAATCAGGCCTGATCGTCGGGATGGGCGAGACTACCGAGGAAATCCGAGAAGTGATGCAGGACCTCCGAACGGCTCAGTGCGATATCCTGACCATCGGGCAATATCTCCAACCCAGCAAGGACCATCTGCCCGTGGCTCGTTTCTACCACCCGGACGAGTTTGCGGCCTTCAAAACCGAAGGGCTGGCCCTCGGCTTCAGCCATGTCGAGTCCGGGCCGCTCGTCCGAAGCTCTTATCATGCTGAGCAGCAGATCCAGTGAACTTACTGACAACATGATTTCCTAGACAAGTCGGCCATGCCCAGCACAAAGAAACGACGAAGGAATGTTCCGGCTTCTATAGCTGACAAAGTCGCGTACATGGCGGACATGCTCTGCTGTGCGTGCGAGAAGCGAGGGCATCAAATTCATCACATCGATAGCAATCCATCGAATAACGACTTGGATAATCTAGTTCTTCTTTGCTTTGAACATCACGACGAAGTTACTTCACGTGGCGGATTATCGCGCAAGCTCTCCCCTGGCATACTCCGACAATATAGAAAAGCGTTATATCGCAAGATAGAAGCACGCAGAGAGATGTCGAGTGTTTTTAAACTCGCAAAATCGAAGAAGGCATTAACTAATACGGACCAGCTCTTTCAACTCATGCTAGATGCTGTCACGGTCAGGGAGGTGCAGAAAGTCTACCAACAGTGCGGCCGACATGAATGGGAGCATGCCAGCGAGGTTGCTCGACAACTTAGATGGTTTACCGATTCCATTGGCCATCGAGCCAGGCATGCAATCCTGGAGATACTGGACGATATCTCATCCGGCGCAAGATTTGGAATTCCCGCACACGTGGCAAAATCCGTAGCATGTGTTGCATTCGATGCACTTCCAGTCAGAGGACTTAGAACCCCTAGTAAGCATAGAATCACACCTGAAGAAACCGAGCTTCTACACTATGGGCTATCTATCGGGCTCAATCTTGCCTATGACGGAGCGTTATATATTCACAATTTGGAAGTTGTTGAAGCAGGAGGCGAATTGCTTTGGAAAATTCTTCGATATGCTCGAATCAACAAACACAAAGTACTTCTACAAAACACCTTAAGAGAATTTGACACCGCAGAAGACGCAGCAGCGAGAGCAAACAATACCGCCGCGCTCACTCTACTAAAAGTCCAACGCAAGCACGGCATGTCTGGAAACCATCGACACCCGGAATATCCCCTTGACCTAAACGAAAAGCTTGCCACTGAATAATGTAGCTACTCACATTTCGGGTTAACTTGCGCAGACACGACCGTTGCCTCATCCCCACGCTTTCCTGTGAAGATCAGGCCGCTGGAGCGGCATCGGAGCCCTGTTGTGCTCCGCCGTTGCCGAACCGACGCGTCAGCCGAAGGCTGGGGCGAGGACTGCTCGAAGTCCCGTTCGAGCAACGCTCGGGACGGGACGAGTTCCGCAGCCAAGCAAAGGTGAGGCTACGGCGGACCAACAGGGCTCTGGCATTAAGCGACAGCGGCCTGGCCTTCATATAATTGACTCTCCTCCGACCCCTCCCTATAATGCCGTCATCGCTGAATTTCCTGGATTTTCTTCCCCATGAACCCACAGGTCAAAGCGCATCTGGCCCAGCGGATTGACGGGCTGAAAGCCGGTCTCAGACATGCCTTTGCCCTCGGCTCGCCCGATAAGCAACTCACTGCCGAGGAAACGGCGCTGCTGGAGAAAGTCGCAACAACGATTGTCCGGCGAAAGATGTCCGGCCCGGCCCTGTTGTTTCTCGAATCGGCCGGCCCGATGAATTTCCTCGGCAGCCAGGCCTTGCACTTCCTGGCCCCCATCCTCGACCTGGCCTGCGACGCGCGGGAGGTCGAGCTGGCGGCTCATCTTCTTGAACGGCGCGACGCCATCTCCCACCTCATCGCCATGATTGAAGCCTTGGACAGTCCCGGGACGACCGTTCCTCAATGACGCCCGCACCCGCCTCGCCGACAAGCCAGCAGGGAGATCATCCGCTCTCGGTGATCATTGCCACGGATTGCGGCAGCACCACGACCAAGGCCATCCTGATCGAGAAAGTCGGCAACGAATACCGGCAGACTTACCGGGGCGAAGCGCCCACCACGGTCGAAGCCCCGTTCGAGGACGTCACCCGCGGGGTCCTGAACGCCTTCGCCGAAGTCGAAGAGCTTTCCGGCCGCAAGATTCTGGACGGGGAGCGGATCATCACGCCGGCGCGGGAGGAGCAAGGCAAGAAAGTCGGCGTGGATATCTATGTCTCCACCAGCAGCGCCGGAGGCGGCTTGCAGATGATGGTGGCCGGGGTCGTCCAAAACATCAGCGGGGAGAGCGCGCAACGTTGCGCCCTGGGGGCCGGCGCGATCGTCATGGACGTCCTGGCCAGCAACGACGGCCGCTTGCCGCACGAGAAGATCGAGCGGATCAGGAGGCTGAGACCAGACATGATCCTCCTCTCCGGCGGGACCGACGGCGGCACCGTCACCCACGTGGTGGAGATGGCCGAATACATCGCCGCGGCCGAGCCGCGCCCCAGGCTGGGCATGAGCTATTCGCTCCCGCTCATCTATGCCGGCAACAAGGATGCGCAGCCGCGCATCAAGGACATCCTGGAGCAGAAGACCGCCCTGACCCTCACCGAGAATCTGCGTCCCACGCCGGAGCGGGAAAACCTGGCCCCGGCCCGCAACAAGATCCACGACTTGTTCCTGGAGCACGTCATGGCCCAGGCGCCGGGTTACAAGAAATTGATCGACTGGACCGGAGCGCCGATCATGCCGACGCCGGCCGCGGTGGGACTCATCATGCAGACCATCGCCAAGCGGGAAAACCTGAACCTGATCGGCGTGGACATCGGCGGCGCGACCACCGACGTCTTCTCCGTCTTCGGGGAGACCTTCAACCGGACCGTGAGCGCCAACCTGGGCATGTCCTACAGCATCTCCAACGTCCTGGCCGAGGCGGGTCTGGCGAACATCATGCGCTGGGTGCCGTTTACGCTCGAGGAACAGGTCCTGCGCAACCGGATCAAGAACAAGATGATCCGGCCGACGACGATTCCCCAAACTTTGGACGAACTCCAGATCGAGCAGGCCATCTCGCGGGAAGCCTTGCGGCTGGCTCTCATCCATCACAAGTCCCTGGCGACCGGCTTGAAGGGCGTCCAGCAGGAACGCACGATCTCGGACATCTTCGAGCAGCAAGCTTCGGGTAAGACCCTGATCGACATGTTGAAGCTGGACTTGATCGTCGGGAGCGGCGGCATCCTGTCCCATGCGCCGCGCCGTATCCAATCCATGCTGATGATGGTGGACGCCTACGAGCCGCTCGGCTTCACGGTCCTCTCCGTGGACAGCATCTTCATGATGCCGCACCTGGGCGTCCTCTCCACGGTCAACGAACAGGCGGCGACGGACGTGTTCGTCCGCGACTGCATGGTCTACCTGGGCACCTGCGTCGCGCCGATCGGGCAGGGGAAGGACGGGGAACGTTGCGCCGACTATACGATCACCTTCGGCGGAAACCGATCAGCCGAGACCGGCGCCCTGGCCTTCGGCGACCTGAAGCTCTTGCCCCTCGGCACGGAGGAGCGGGCGACCGTCGAGCTGCGACCGGCCAAGAATGTAGACATGGGCTCAGGCAAAGGCACAGCAGTCACCCGTGAAGTCAGGGGAGGGGTGGTAGGGTTGCTGCTCGACGGCCGGGGCCGCCCGCTCCAGTTGCCTGGCGACAACCAGGCCAGGCTCAAGGCGCTCACAAAGTGGTATCAGGCGGTGGACTTGTATCCGAGATGAGTCTATCAAGTCGGAAAGTGTGAAAGTCTTTCAAATACCGACCCTATAACTTTTAGACTTTTCGACTTTCCAACTTTGAGACGCTAATTTATGGCCCATTCCTACACACCAGGCCTGACAGTCACCGAGACAGCGGTGCTTCGCAAACGTCGGCTCCTGCCCATTCCCGGCACGGTCACGGTGAAGACCGGCGATCAGGTCCAGGCCAATACGGTGGTCGCGCGGACCGAGCTGGCCGGCAAGGTCCACGTGGTGAACGTGGCCAACCTGCTCGGAGCGGCGCCGGACGAGATCAGAGACTATCTGACCAAGAAGGAAGGGGAGACGATCACCCGCGATGAAGTAATCGCCGAGAGCAAGCCTTTGATCAAGTGGTTCAGGACCGAGATCCGGTCGCCCATTGCAGGCAAGCTGGAGTCCGTTTCCTTGATCACGGGACAAGTCCTCCTGCGCGAGCCGCCCAAGGCCCTGGAACTCCTGGCCTATGTGGACGGGACCGTCGTCGAGGAACTGCCCGGCCAGGGCGTCACGGTGGAATGTACCGCCAGCTTCGTGCAGGGCATCTTCGGCATCGGGGGAGAGACCTGGGGGGAACTGGCCATGGCGGTCCGGTCGCCGGATGAGCAGCTCACGCCTGGCCATCTCCAGCCCTCGATGAAAGGCAAGATCGTGGTCGGCGGTTCGTTCCTGGGGGCCGACACGATGGCCAAGGCCAGGGAGATCGGCGTGGCGGCCCTGGTCGTCGGGGGCATCCACGATAAGGATTTACGCGAGCTGTTGGGCTATGATCTGGGCGTAGCGATCACCGGAACCGAGCGGATCGGCTTTACTCTCGTCATCACGGAAGGATTCGGCGTGATCCCCATGGCGGCCAAGACCTTTGCCCTGCTGGCAACCCATGAAGGTCAAAAGGCGTCAATTTCTGGCGCCACGCAAATCAGAGCCGGCGTCATCCGGCCGGAGATCATCATTCCGAAGCCTGCCAAGTCCGCCGCGGCGCAGCCTTCCGGCAAGGGAGCGGAAGAGCGGGCCGGCATCCAGGCCGGCGATCAGGTCCGGGTCATCCGCGACCCATTATTCGGCCGGATCGGCAACGTGAAGTCACTGCCGACGGATCTGCGACTGATTGAAACAGAAAGCCACGTCCGGGTGCTCGAAGTCGGGTTTGCGGATGGAAGCTCGACCGTGATTCCCAGGGCCAACGTGGAACTCATCGAAGGCTGAGGATGAACGAAGCGCGTGACATGACCGGCTTAATAGGATGGGCGCGCTTGCTGGTTCTGGCAATCGCCCTGGTCGCAGCCTGGCCGGCAGCCCTGTGGGCGTCCGGAGTCTCGGCCCCGCGCGAAGTGCAGGTCTTCGACACCCCCAACGACGGAGGCGGAGGCCTCACGGTGACCTGGGCGCCCGAGCCGGGGGAAGGGCCGTCGGTTCACTATCACGTCATGCTAGCCGCAGCCCAGGACGGGGCTTCGGCCAAGCAACTGGCTGAGTTCCCCGCCAACAGCCACTATGCGAAGGAGCTCAAGAACCCCTGGTGGACCCGCCCGGTCCCCATGACCTATCACCAATACGACATCAAGACTGGCAAGGGCGTCGAACTCAAGGACGGGACTTCCTACGTCGTGACCCTCGCCATGACCAACGGGGAGGAGCGGGCCGAGACAAGGGCGGCGCCGGCCACGCCGGAGCCCAATTGGATCAACTGGAACCAGGCCAACAATCTGCTGCTTGTCCTGCTGTTCGGCGCGGTGCTCTTCGCCTCGATCCAGGCGGCCAAGAAACGGGAGATATTCCTCCGACGCATCGCCGGGCTGGACGCGGTGGACGAGGCGATCGGGCGGGCCACGGAGCTGGGCAAGCCGATTCTTTATCTCACCGGCGCCGGCGACATGAGCGAACCCTCCACGATCGCCGCCGCCGTGATCCTCGGCCGCGTGGCCAAGCGCGTCGCCGCCTATGAAACGGACCTCATGGTGCCGCATCGGGACCCGATCGTCATGGCCGTCTGCCAGGAGATCACCAAACAATCCTATCTGGAGGCGGGCAAGCCGGATGTCTTCAAGGAAGACTCCAATTTTTTCATCACCACCGACCAGTTCAGCTACACGGCCGCCGTGGACGGGATCATGTTGCGGCGCAAGCCAGCCGCCAACTTCTTCATGGGCTCCTACTTCGCCGAGTCGCTGCTGCTGACCGAAACCGGCGCCAGCACCGGCGCCATCCAGATTGCCGGCACCGACTCCGACCACCAGTTGCCCTTCTTCGTGACAACCTGCGACTATACGTTGATCGGAGAGGAGCTCTACGCGGCCAGCGCCTACCTGTCGCGCGAGCCGGTCCAGGTGGGCACGTTGCGCGGGCAGGACATCGGCAAGGGCATCATCCTCTGCGTGCTGGGGATCGGGACGATCCTGGCGACGAGCGGCATCCTGTTCGGCACGGAGTTCCAAACGCTCTTTCTCGATTTCTTCAAGGACGTGAAATGATCTTCTTCCGCCGCCAACTGCCCCTGCTGATCACGCTCGTGACGGGAATCGTCTTCGCGGCCCAGTATTACGTGCCGCATCCCGCCTCCGAGGAGATGCTGACCACCGTCACCAAGTGGTTGCAGATCATCGGCGGCTTCGCGCTCGTGCTGGGCGTCACCAGTCTTTTCCATCTCCATGCGGTCAAGATCCGCCGCAAGGAGCCGGGCTGGGGCTACAGCTTCGTCCTCTACGCGGCCATGCTCGGCACCATCGCGGTCGGGCTCTGGCTGGAGGGGAAGGAAACGGTCAACGGCACCATGACCGCCTTCGGCTGGATCTACAACTTCATGATGGTCCCGCTCCAGGGCACCATGTTTGCCATCCTGGCTTTTTTCATCGCCTCGGCCGCCTACCGGTCGTTCCGGGCCAGGAGCCGCGAAGCGGCGGTGCTCCTGATCGCCGCCATCATCGTGATGATGGGCCGGGTGCCGCTGGGGGAGTATCTGGTGCCGATCAGCGGAGACATCACGCAATGGATTTTGAACGTGCTCAACGCCTCGGTGCGGCGCGCGATCCTGATCGGGGTCAGCCTGGGCGCCGTCGCCCTGTCGCTGAAGATCATCTTCGGAGTCGAGCGCGCCTATCTGGGCGGGGGAAAGGAGTAAAACGTGAATGGTGAATAGTAAAAGGCACGGAAAGACTTTTCGGCCTTTCACTGTTCACCGTTCACTATTTACGCATTTATGACCTTCGCCGAACGCATGTTGAAAATCGACCGCCGGATCATCTTCGCCGTGATCGGGCTCTGCACGCTCTTGCCGCTGCTCTACCCGGTGGGGCTGGCCATCCGGATTTCCCCGGAAGTGAAGGCCGTGCACGACTATATCGAATCCCTGCCGGAAGGCTCGGTCTTCCTCCTGTCGCTGGACTTCGACCCAGCCTCCAAGCCGGAGCTTTACCCGCAGGCCGTGGCCCTGCTCCGCCACGCCTTCAAGCACAACCTGCGCGTAATCGGCATGACTCTCTGGCTGCCGGGCACGGGCATGGCCAACGAGGTCATTACGAGGATCGCGGAGGAACAGGGCAAGGTCAACGGCAAGGACTATGTGTTCCTGGGCTGGAGCCCCGGCGGCAGCTCCGTCATCATCAACATGGGGCAGGACCTCTACAAAGCGTTCCCAACCGATTACGGCAACCAGCCGACCAAAGGCTTGGCGGTCCTGAACGGCGTCCAAAACCTCCGCGACGTGAGCTATGTGGTGAGCCTGGCGGCGGGCACGACGGGGATCGAAACCTGGTACGTGTTCGGCAAGGACAAGTACAAGTTCGAGCTGGGCGGCGGCTGCACCGGCGTGATCGCGCCAGGGCTCTATCCGCTCCTGCGCAGCGGCCAGATCAACGGCCTGATCGGCGGCCTGCGCGGCGCGGCCGAGTACGAAGTCCTGATCGGCCAGAAGGGCCGGGCGGTCGCCGGCATGGACGCCCAGTCCGTCACGCACTTTGCGATCATCATCCTGGTGATCCTCTGCAACGTCTTCTATCTGTCCATCCGGAGGGCCAGGCAGGCCCAGGGGCAGGGGAGCCATTCCTGATGTCGTTTGAACTCTTACTCGGAGCCTGGGTCGCCACGGGACTGACCCTCTTCATCTTCACCTTCCTCTACGAGGACAACCCTCTGTTCAAGATGGCGGAGCACCTCTACGTGGGCATCTCCGTCGGCTATGCCATCGTCAAGACCTATGACACGGTAATCATCCGCCTGATCTACGAACCCATGGTCAAGCAAGGCGACTGGTCGCTGCTGATCCCCCTGGGTATCGGCATGCTCATGCTGGCCCGGTATGTGCCCAAGGCCACCTGGATGTCCCGCATCGCCTTCGCCTTCATCGTCGGGGTCGGCTCGGGTCTAGCCATTCCCCGGGTCGTTTCGTCCTTCATCCTCAAGCAGGTCGAGGATACGGTGCGCCCGCTGGCCTCCATGGTGCAGGGAAACCCGACTTTCTCGTTCAGCCTGGCCGATCCGGCCAGCAACCTGAACGCCATCATCCTGCTGGTCGGGGTGGTCTCCGTGCTCTTTTATTTCTTCTTTTCGATCGAACACAAGGGGCCGGTGCAAGTCGCGGCCAGAACCGGCATCCTCTTTCTGATGATCGCCTTCGGCGCCGCCTTCGGCTATACGGTCATGGCCCGCATGTCGCTGCTCATCGGCCGGCTGACCGACCTTATCGAATATGCAGAGCCCCGCTACGGCCGGCCCTCCCTCTGGCTGGCCGCCGTCACGGTCATCGGCCTGGTTCTCTGGAGCATGAAACGCAGGCCACAGACAGAGCCCACGGAGGAATAGACAGCCTCCTAAACGGTTGCAGAGGGCGCCCAGCCTCAGGTACCATCCCCACACTATGACTCACGCAAATAAAGGACGAGCACCGGCATGACCCAGGCCATACAAGACGCCCCCAAAGACCCAGCCAAGTTCCCGCTCTTGCGGAACCTCCAATATTCGCCGATCAAGGAGAAGGAAGAGCAGTATGTGGTCCTCTGGGACCCGACCGGGCTCAGCCAGGAGAAGCTGGTCCTGCCGGTCCATTACTTTTTCATCATCCAGCACCTCGACGGCGAACATTCCCTCGAACAGATCGGGGCCGCCTACCTCAAGCGCTTCGGCGAATTCTTCATGCCGGACCGGCTGCAGCGGCTCATAGCGGACCTGGACGAGAAACTCTTCCTGGAAGGGGAGCGGGTCGAGGCGGCCAAGCGTGCCGCCCAGGCAGACTATCGCAATGCCCCAGTCAGGCAGGCCAGGTTTTCAGGCAAGAGTTACGAGGCTGACGGAGCAAAACTCAAAGTACAGCTTGATGGATTCTTTACGTCCAAAGAAGGGCCGGACTTCAAGCCGTCCGAGAACAAGGGCAAGAAGATCAAGGGCCTGGTGGCTCCCCATTATGAGCTGCGCCAGGCGGGACCGATCTATGCCTGGGCCTACAAGGAACTGCAGGAGGCGGAGGCGCCCAGCCTGTTCGTTGTCCTGGGGACCAGCACGGCGGGCCTGACTCACCCCTTTGCCGTCACCGACAAGGATTTCGAGACTCCGCTCGGGGTCGTGCCGGTGGATCGGGACTTGGTCGCGAGATTCAAAAAGCTGGGAGGGGAACCCTTCTTCGACGAAGACCTCAGCCACCGCAACGAGCACACCATCGAATTCCAACTGCCGTTCCTGCAACATGCCATGACCGACAAACCTCCGTTTACGATCCTGCCGGTACTCTGCTCCTTCCCCCCCACCTGCATGGTGGATCCCGAGATGAAGGACCTGGCCGGACAGGTCGAGACCTTCATCGGCATCCTCAAGCAGGCCCTGGCTGAGTCGGGGAGGGACTACTGCCTGATCGGCAGCGCCGAACTGGCCCACCTCGGCATGAGGTACGGAGACCCATCGCCACCGACGGACTTCTCCTTCCACCGCTGCATGCAGACGGATTTGGAGATGCTCAAGCCGGTGGAGGAATTGAACCCTGCGTCCTTCGCTTCGTTCATCCAGAAGGAAGGGGACCAACGCCGCATCTCCGGCTTCGCCACGATCTATACCCTCTTGCGGCTGATCCAAGCGGAAAAGGGAACAGTGCTGCGCTACGACCGGGGCATCACGGATCAGTACAATTCGACGGTGACATACGCCTCCATGGCCTTCTTCTAAAGAAACAATCGGCCGTCAGCTTTCAGCAAGACCTCTCTCCACCGCTCTTCTTCATCGAGCTCTCGGGAACGTTGACAAGTTCTCAAAAACCGCCGACAATCGATGAAACTGTCGAGGGCTGCCGAAGCGAGAATGGAGCCTAGCTATTGATGCCAAACGATGTCGAATATCTTGAATTGATCCTTGAGCCAATACGGGTCTGCGCTCAATACAAACCAAAGTTCGGCCAAGGCGCGAAAGGAGGCGGGCTAACCTTGGCGCAGTTTCAGACACTATACCAAGGCGACCCGTTCTACAGCTGGTTCGGCCTCGATAACCCAATGATGTACGCCGCTCACAAGGCGGCTGGCGGCATGACTAGCGTCTATCGGCAGATTGGTATAGGTTGCGAAAAGTTGTTCCGCACCGTGCTTAAAGATTCCCTTGGCCTTTCTGCAAGCGATGTCACATGGTCCTATGAGGTGCCACTGCCAAGCGGAAAGACTCGGACTCTCTACCTTGATGGGCGCGTCCCGCTTGACAAGATCGCCGATGCGACCAAGCGTAAGCGATTCAAGATGTGGATGAAAGAGTCTTCGAAGGCCATCGGTGTTGATCCAAAAGTGTTCTCGACCTTAACTGGCACCATCTTCGAAGTGCGACAGGGCTACAAGAGCAAGGACTCGAAGCGTCAAAATGCTGATATTGCCAACGCGGCAACGGCCTACACGAAGGCATATCTTCCTTGCGCCGTGATTCTCTCGGCGCAGATCGACAACGACATTCTCATGCGCTACCGCGCAGAAAAGTGGGCTGTAGTCACCGGCATTGAAGGCGCGAAGAACCCTTTGATATCCACCTATGACTTCATGAGAGACGTCGTCGGCTACGACCTCGCTGCGTTTTTCAGACGGAATAGCAAAAAACTGCGCACCGAAGTTGACAGCGTCTTGAAGGCACTTCTTGCGCCGGAGATAACTTAATGAGTGACGTTCTCGAACGCGAACAACTCCGCCAACGGGCGGACTATACCTATAAGTTCAACGCAAAGACCGGGCGGCATGGCTGGTTACGCCTAACACCCGCGTACTCTTTGAAGATCGTTGAAGAATTGGTTGTAGGATGCGAACGGGCCCGGATGGTTTTCGATCCGTTTTGCGGTACCGGAACAACGGCCCTGAGCGCTGCATATCATGGCCATAAAGGGGTAACAACTGATATCAATCCTTTTCTGGTGTGGCTTGCTCAAGCGAAGACGGCGTACTACTTACCCAAAGTCATTATTGCCGCACGCAATGCATGTGCTTCCGCTCTCGACTTGGTGAAACGCAACGCGGTGGAGCCAGCGCCAGCGCCACCCATACACAACATCGAGCGATGGTGGCCTCCAAAAGCGCTTGAGTTCTTGCGTATGCTTCGTGCGGCCATACCAGCCGTAACGAAGGATCGTTCCGCAGAACGGACATTGCTTCTGGTTGCCTTCTGCCGCTCATTGATTGACCTCTCACACGCCGCCTTCAACCATCAGTCGATGTCTTTCAAGGATGGCGGACAGCTTGATATCGATTTTGATATCGATATGGCCCGCATCTTTGTTGAGGACGTGCAATTTGTTCTCCACGGCGCCAGTGAAAATCCTCCAGGCGTCGGAAATGTTGTGCTTGGGGATTCACGAAACCCATCTACTGTAGTGCAAGGACCGTTTGACTTGGTCGTCACCTCACCGCCTTACGCAAACCGGATGTCCTACATTCGTGAGCTTCGGCCCTATATGTACTGGCTTGGATTCCTAACCAACGGTCGTGACGCTGGCGAGTTAGATTGGACGGCTATCGGGGGAACGTGGGGCATTGCCACTAGCCGATTGATTGACTGGGAGCGTCCGAACTCGCACTTCAAAAGCAACCGACTCCGTGATGTGCTCAAAAAGATCGCGCGAGCCGATAACAAGAATGGAGTTATCCTCGCAAATTATGTGGCAAAGTATTTCGACGACATGTGGGCGCACTTTCAAGGCTTGGCTCCTGTGCTTGCGCCATGCGCAGAAGTGCATTACATCGTAGGGAACTCGACGTTCTATGGCTCGCTTGTCTCGACCGAACTTCTGTATGCCGATATGTTGACGGCTCTTGGTTTTGAGAATGTCGAATGCAGGACGATTCGCAAACGCAATTCAAAGAAAGAGCTTATTGAGTTCGATGTCTCAGGAAAGTGGAAGAACGGCTAAGAAGTCGTGCATTGGACAGCTTCCAACCGCCGCCGTTAGTTCGTGCCTGCTTTTCATGTCAAACGTTAGCCAGAATCGCTGTTTGGAGATCCCCCCGCATGGCCAAGTTCTATACAGAGTTGAATGACGGACTGAAGCAGTTCATTGCGGCGCAGCATGTATTCTTCAACGCCTCGGCCCCGAATGAGGGCCGTATCAACCTCTCGCCCAAGGGCCTCGACACCTTCCGTATCCTGAGCGACAAGCAGGTGGCCTACCTGGACCTGACCGGCAGCGAGAACGAGACGGCCGCCCACATCGCCGAGAACGGAAGGCTGACGCTGATGTTCTGCAGCTTCGAAGACAAGCCTTCGATCCTGCGCCTCTACGGAAAGGGGCGGGTGGTGTTTCCTCGCGACCCAGAGTGGCAGGAGCTGCACCCTCAATTTCCGACGATCCCCGGCGAGCGGCAGATCGTGCTGCTCGACATCGAGTCCATTATGACGACTTGCGGGTTCGCCGTGCCGCTCTTCGAATTCAAGGGGCAGAGGACTCTGTTGCCCGACTGGTCCTGCAAGATGGGGGATGAGCGGCTCACCGAGTATCGGCACGAGCGGAATCTGAAGAGCATCGACGGACTGCCGACGCACCTGGAAGAAGGACCAGCTGAGTAGGGAGAAAGAGGAGGGCCATGCACTACTTGCTGTTCTACGAGAAGGGACCGAATTTCGAGGTCCGGCAGGGGCCGTCGCGGGCGCCCCATCTGGCCCATGTGCAGGCTTCCGTCCGCCGAGGCGAGCTGGTCCTGGCCGGTTCGTTGCTCGATCCAAACGACGGGGCGGCGGTCCTCCTGTTCAAGGCCGATTCTCCTGCCGTCGCCGAGGCCTTTGCGAAAGGGGACCCCTATGTCACCGAAGGGATCGTGAACAAATGGTGGGTGCGCAAATGGGACACAGTGGTGGGGAAAGACGCGGCCAACCCGCTGCCAGACTAGGAGGAGAGCTGATGGCCTATGGCATATAGCGTATGGCCCGGAAACAACACAGATGGCGGCAGATTAGGACCCTGGCAACTAACTTTTGCCATAAGGGATCAGCCATAAGCTCTTATCGTTCTATTCTTTGATCGTCACTGTCATCGTCACCGGCTCAAGCGGATTATCGTGCTCGTCGCGCGGGAGGGCGACGATCTTGTCGATGACATCCAGCCCCCGATAGACCTCACCGAAGACCGAATAGACCCGGTCCAGCCCGCCCGCTTCGGCTGCGCAGATGAAAAACTGCGACCCATTGTCATTGGGGTCCCTTGTGCTGTTGGTCTCGCGCGGCATCTTGGCCATGGAGATCGCGCCGCGCTTATGAGGGTGATCGTTAGGCTCGGGGTTCAGCCAGTAACCGGGACCGCCCGTACCGTGCAACATCCGATCCGGCTTGCGGCTCAGCGGATCGCCTCCCTGGATGATGAAGCCGGGCACGACCCGATGGAAGGTGAGGCCGTTGTAAAATCCCATTTTGGCCAAGGAGATGAAATTCTCCACGTGCCGGGGCGCCGCATCGGTATAGAACCGGATCAGCATCTCGCCGAACTTGGTCGAGATCACCGCCCGCGGATCTTTCTTCTGGAACTGCATGGTGTCGGACATGGGGAGGAATCTAACAGCAGGAATGCGCACTTCGCAAGGGGCGTTTTCACGAGTGATTCGTATCTCGTCGTTCGTGAAGCGTTGTTCGTAGGAAGCGGCCTTTCTTCACGCTTCACGCTGCCGCAGCCCGTCGCCGGGTTTGATTCCAAGCCAGAGGATGCAGCCGAGCAGCGCAACCGCCGCGGCCACCCCAAGGGTGGCGGCCCAGCCGACTTGCTCGGCCAGCCAGGGGGTGAGGGTAGGGGAGAGGGCGCCGCCGATGTTGGCGCCGGTATTCATGAGGCCGGAGAGGGTACCCGCATGGGCTTTGGACAGGTCCACGGTCGAGGCCCAGTAGGCGCCGACGGAGAAGTAGAGCCAGCCGGCCCCCAGCGAGAGCAGGCCCAGCGCCGCGAAGGGCGACTCGGTATAGGCCCCCAACAGGATGGAGGCTGCGGCCAGCAACATGCCCAGGCCACCCACCCAGGCCCGCCCTCGATTGACGCCCCATCGGATGACCAGTCGATCGGTCACCCACCCGCCGAGCGGACAAAAGGCCGCGATCGCCACAAACGGCATGGCGGCATAGAAAGCGCCTCGCAGCAATCCGAACCCGCGGACATTCACCAGGTAGAGGTAAAACCACGAGAGGTAGACGTAGGCCACATAGCCCAGGCAGGTGTAGCTCAAGACCAGCCACCAGACCGTCGGCGTCCGCAAAAAAACATGCCAGGGCACCCGCACATCCGATGGTGCGGACTCCACGGCACCAGGACCGGCGATCAGTTCGATCTCGGCTCGATTGACGTGAGGATGGTCGGCAGGCCGATCCCTCGCATAGACATACCAGCAGCCGGCCACCAAAAGCCCGACCACCCCGGCGGCATAGAAGGCGGTCTGCCAGCCGAAATTCACCATGATCCAGGCGGTGAGGGGAGGGGTCAGGGCGGACCCGACGCCCAGCCCGCCGATGGCGATGCCCATCCCCAGCCCCCGCTCGGACGGCGGCAGCCAGTTCGCGACGGTCCGGTTGAAGTTGGGCAATGCCGCGGCCTCGCCGATTCCCATCAGGAAACGGACCAGGACCAGAGAGCCGAGGATACCCAGCAGATCGGCAATCGGCAGCGTCGCGGCCACGGCGGTCAACGCGGTGAACGCAGACCACCAGACCAGGGCGACGGTGAGCACCCGGCGAGACCCCCAGCGATCGCCGAGCCAGCCGCCGGGAACCTGGCCGAGGGCATAGCCCAGCACGAAGGCGGAAAAGACCTCGCCCATCTGGACTTCCGTCAACCCCAAGGCCGGCATCATCTGGCGGGCCGTGACGGAGATGTTCACCCGATCCACGTAAGTGATGACGCTGATCGCCAACAGGAGGGCGAGAATGATCCAGCGGATGCGAGACGGGGATGCGTCCGGCGCAGTCATCGGGCTGCCAACCATCTCATCGGTCGCTTGTAGGCTTCTCCCGCCCCCCTGTCAAGGGCGACCTGAGCCTGGATTTCCAGCCGGTGATTCGGTAAGATGAGGCTCCTTGGTCCCGGGTTTCGCATCGCGTACGATCACCGCCGGTGATCCTCGCTCGGAGGAGGAGTGACGGTTCGGGCTCGACCTCTACTTCTCAGCCTGCTGGCAATCCTTCTTTTCGCCGTCCTGGCATTCCAGTTCTTCTACGATCCCGAGCAAGTCAAAGCCCTGCTGATCCAACAGGTCGAGGACCAACTCGGCCGCACCATGGAAGTCGGCCAGGCGCGGATCTCCCTGTTTCCCCGCATCCGGCTGGACCTCTCCGACGTCGTCATCCGGGACCTCGACCCCTCGCGTGTCTTTTTCAAAGCCAAGAAACTTGATCTTGTGTTGCGCTCCACGCCCTTGCTCCAACTGCGCGTCGTCATCAAACGGGTGCATATCGAGCAGCCGGAAGTGACGCTGCACCGGAACCAGATGGGGCGGTGGAACTTCCAGTCCGGCTCCGCCGGCGCGACAAACGGGAGTCAAGGGGAACGCAATCCGCTGGGCCTGCTGCTCTTGATCCAGGAAGTGAAGCTCCTGGCCGGGCAGGTCACGATCCTGGATGAGTTTCGTCCAGGCGGGCAGCGGACGCTCCGCCTAGGCGTGACCGACGCCCACCTGTTTAGAAACTCCCAACAGGGGACGACCGAGGTGACGCTTGCGGCCACACTGCCCGGCGAGCAGGGCCTGTCCTCGCTCAGCCTGACGGGACAGATGAGCCAAGAGCCGGCCCAGGCAGGACAGTCGGCGAACGGCATGCTGGCCTCCCAACGCCTCCATTTCCAAGGCGACGCGGCGTTTTTGAACCTGGACTTGCGCCAGCTCGCGGACTTCTTCGGGCCCCGCCCGATTCCTCCGCGGATGAATGGCGCCGCCAACTTGCGCGGCGCCCTCTCCATGAAGCCCGGCGTCAAAGGCTACGACATCCTGTTGAGTAGCATGCAGGCCGACGTCGGGCACCTCATGCTCAAGGGACAGGCGGGGGCCTCCGGACTCATGACGGGCCAGCCGACCTTTTCCCTCACCTTTACCTCCTCGCCGGTCGGGCTCGATGAGTTGTTGCAGCGCCTCCCCCTGCAATGGATCGACGCGCGGCTTCAGTCAGTCATCGAGAACCAGGAGATCAGAGGCACGGTGGAAGTGAGCACGGCCACGCTGACGGCGACCGTCGGCGCCGATGTCCCTCCGTCGCTCACCGGGGAACTCCGCATCCGTGACGGCCACGCCCTGATCGGAACCGACCGCACTCCGATCGAAGACCTGGCCGCCACCGTGGTAGTGGAGCCGGGCCGCATCAAAGCCACCGAACTCAGCGGCCGCTACGGCCCCCTGAAGGTCACGGCGGGGAAGGCCACCCTGGTCTTCCAGGAAGCAGGGCCCTCGTTCGAGCTGGATGTGCCAGGGGCCATCCAGGCTGCGGATCTGGTGGCGTTTCTGAGCCGGACCTTGGGGACGCAGACCTGGGTCCGACGTCTGGCCGAACTGCGCGAGGTGCAAGGCGACGCTTTCCTGACCCTGCGGCTGGCCGGGTTGCTGAACAGCGAGGAGGGACTCCGATTTATCAGCGGGGAATTGGATGCGCACAACCTGAGCTTCCGCAGCCCCCACCTGCCGGATCGAGTGGAGAACGTCACCGGCCTGCTTCAGTTCACGCCAGCCAGCACCGTCTTCACGCGGGTGGCGGGACGCCTCGGCCCCAGCTATCTCTCGGTGGATGGCACCATCGACACGGAAGGGGTCGTGGCCTATCGTGACTTCGTCGTGAATGTGGCGGCGGACACGGCCCACCTCGAACGGCTCCTGCCGGACATCAAGTTCGTGACCAGCGCCATGAAGGGAACGGTCGCGGGAACCGTCGCCCTGTCCGGCTCGACCGACCAGCCGAGCATGCAGGCACGGTTGGATTTGAAAGACACGGCCATCCTGGTGCCGGGCCTTATTCAGAAAGCGATGGGGACCCCTGCGACGGTCGCCCTGGATACCGCCCTGGGCCGGGACCGGCGATGGATCATTTCACGCCTGGATTTGAACCTCCCGCCGCTGCACTTGGGCGGTAAGGGCCGCATGCGTCTGGGCGGTAAATTCTCCCTGGACCTGGCGTTGGCGGCGGAACCGCTTTCGCTGGCTGCGCTGCCGAAGGGGCTGGCGATGGGCGGGCTGGATGCGGGAACGCTGGAAGTGACTCTCGACATCAAGGGCAAAGGCACCCACTGGAAGACCTGGCAATACACAGGCTGGGTGGCCCTCACCAACGGCTTGATCAGCCCCAAGGGGGTCGAGGCTCCGCTCCGCGACGTGTATCTGCGGCTTCAACTGGTCCGGAACGGGGCCGACGTCAAGCGCTTGTCGTTCAAGATCAAAGACAGCGACATCCGGCTGTCCGGCACCCTCCAGAACTGGTCGGCCCCCGTGATCCAGGCCCAGGCCGAATCCGCCCAACTCGATCTGGCTCTTGTGATTCCGGAAGGTGCACGTTCGCCGCTACGCCCCCTGCTCGAACAGCTGGCGGCCACCAGTCACGTCGCGCTGACGGCCAGTATCGGGCAGGGACGGTACAAGGGCCTGGCTTTGTCCACTCTCTCCGCCAAGGTCAGCATCGGCGACGGCCTCGTGATCGTCGAGCAACTGACCGGAGAGGCCTATGGGGGCAAGGTCGCCGGACGCCTTTCGGTCCGGCTGCCGGAAGAGAAGCCGGCGGACCTGGACATTGCCATCCAAGCCACACACGTCCCCTATGACAAGCTCTCGCAAGGCTTCGGAGACAAGAAGACGCAGGTCACGGGCAACTTTTCCGGCAGCGTGAGCCTCAAGGGACACGGCCGGGACCCGAAAGGGGACTTGCACAGCCTGAACGGTTCGGCGGAGATCGCCATCAAACATGGCCACATCCAACGGGGGAGAGTCGTGCCGCAGATCGTCAAAATTCTCAACCTCCCGGCTCTCCTGCAAGGCAAGGTGGACCTTGCCAAAGACGGTCTTCCGTTCGAACGGCTGAGCGCCACGCTGGCGGTGAAGGACGGGGTCGTGAACAGCGAAAACGTGATTCTGGACGGTCCGGTCCTGAAAATCACCGGGGCCGGCAGCTATGACCTGACGGAAGACCAATTCGATGTCGTAGTGGCAGTCAGCCCTCTCGGCTCCTACACGAAGCTGCTGCAAAGCATTCCGCTCTTCGGCAAACTCTTCGCCGGGGAACGCGAAGGCTTCACCACGGCCTTCTTTGAGGTCAAGGGACCGATGCAAGAGCCAACGGTGAGCTACATGCCCTTGAAGTCCTTGGCCACCGGCGTCACCGGCATGGCCCATCTCGCCTTCGACCTTCTGAAAAATACGCTCCTCTTGCCGAAAAACCTGATCGCGCCGTCCGACGATGCCCAGACCGAGCCTCCGGCCAAGGGCACAACTCCGGATCAGACCGTCCCTGCGCCTGAGCCGGCCACGCCCTGATCGTTCCGCCTGTTGCCCCCACGGTTGACCCCTCTCAGCCCCCGTGATAGCATCGGCCAGTCTACGGGTTTTCCTTCAGACCCGAGACACGGTTCAACACTTGCCCGGACGGGAGCCCCTCATGTCAGCCGAGCATGCCACGCTCATGATCGCAGCCAGCGAATCCGATTCGAACCTCTTTTACGCCACCCGTTTCATGGCGCCGGACCCGTTCATCTTCCTGGAGATCAAAGGAGAACGGATCCTGATCATGAGCGATCTCGAAATGGATCGGGCCCGCAGCCAGGCGACGGTGGATCGGGTCCTGTCCTACTCGGAGTTGGAACGCGACGTGCGCGGGAAGGGCGTGGACAGCCCCGGCTCATCCGACCTCGTGCACGCGGTGTTGCAATCGGAAGGGATCAAGCGGCTTCTGGTTCCCGGCAACTTTCCCTACGCCCATGCGGCGCGCCTGCTCGAGTTGGGCTACCGGCTCGAGACGAAGAAAGAGCCGTTTTTCGAGCGTCGGGTCGTGAAGACCGGCGAAGAAGTCCGCCACATCGAAGCGGCCCAGCGCGCCACCGAAGAAGCGGTGGCCGCCGCCCATGACGCGCTTCGCCGCACCACGATCAAGAAGGGGCTGCTCTGGCTGGACGGAGAGCCGTTGACCTCCGAACAGATCAAGAAATTGATCAACGTGAAATTGATGGAGCGGGACTGCGTCGCCCAGCACACGATCGTGGCCGGGGGAGAACAGGCCTGCGATCCCCACAATGAAGGATCCGGCCCTTTGCCGGCGGATCGCAGCATCATCTTCGACGTCTTCCCCCGTTCCGCTTCATCTCGCTACTTTGCGGACATGTCGCGCACGGTCGTTCGCGGCACACCTTCGCCGGACTTGATACGCTTGTACCAGACGGTGAAAGACGCCCAGGAAGAAGCGATCACCAAGGTCCGGGACGGGGCCGACGGGGCGAAGATCCACCAGGGCATCTGTGAACGCTTCGAGGCCGCCGGCTACAAGACCGGCCTGGTGAACGGTCGGATGCAGGGCTACTTCCACGGAACCGGCCATGGAGTGGGGCTGGACATCCATGAACCGCCGCGGATCAGTAAGACCGGATCGCCCCTGCAGGAAGGCCACGTCGTCACCGTCGAGCCGGGGCTCTACTATCCCGGACTGGGCGCCGTCCGGATCGAGGACATGGTCCTGGTCACCAGCGACGGATGCCGGAACCTCACGAACTTCCCGAAGACGTTCGAGTTGGAATGCTAAGAAGCTTTCAGCCTTCAGCGGTCAGCTTTTTACAAGAAGCTGAATGCTGAGAACTGAGAGCTGAGAGCTCTCTCACATGCGCCTGACCTTCACGATCACCCGTTTCAATCCCGAAACCGACCCGCACCCGCACGACGAGCCCTACCGGCTGGACGTCGGCCGCGGCTGGACGGTTCTGGAAGCCCTGATCCGGATCAAGCATGAACAGGACGGCTCGCTGGCCCTCCGCTATTCCTGCCGCTCCGCCATCTGCGGGTCCTGCGCGATGGACATCAACGGGGCCGAGAAGCTGGCCTGCCGGACGTCTGTCCGCAAAGAACTCGAGCGTCACGGACACGTCACCGTAGCCCCCTTGCGCAACTTTCCGGTCATCAAAGACCTCGTCGTGGACATGGCGGCCTTCTGGGGCAAGGTCCGGGCCGTGACTCCCTGGCTGTCCGCATCGCTCCACACACAGCCGGGCCAGCCGGTCCGCCAGATGACGCTCTCGCGGGACCGCTATCAATTCCACAACGTGGACGCCTGCATCATGTGCGGCGCCTGCGTCGCCGCCTGCGCGTCGCACGAAGTGTCCCGCGGATTTCTCGGCCCGGCGGCCCTGGCCAAAGCGGAACGGTTCCTCGCCGACCCACGGGAGCCGGTGGACGCCAAGCGGACGCGCCTCCGCTTCCTGGAGCAACCGGACGGCATCTGGGACTGTACCCGCTGCAATTTCTGCGTTGAGGTCTGCCCGAAAGACGTCCAGCCCATGGAGGCCATCATCCGCCTGCGCCGCGCGACCATCGAGGCCGGGCTGACCCGTTCGGGGGGCGCGCGCCACATCACCGGCTTCATGACGCTGATCCGGCGGGGAGGGCGCCTGAACGAAGCCCTCATGCCGTTGCAAGTGGTCGGCTTCAATCTCCGCCGCCTGCTGCACGTGCTGCCGCTCGGGCTCCGCATGCTGTGGAACGGCAAGGTGCCGAGCCCGCTGGCGCCGCCCATTCCCGGCATTGCGCAAATTCGGAATATCTTCCACTCGTTCGGCCGCCTCAAGCGGATCAGTTGAGCGGGTCATCATGACCTATCAATACCGGATTCTGGAGGATGTCGCGCTGGCCGATACGGCGTTCGAAGCGACCGGCGACTCTCCGTCCGAACTCTTTCTCGCGGCGGGACAGGCCATCATCGAGACCCTCGCCGATCCACGCCGCGTGCAGCCGGCCTGCACCCGATCCTTCGAGCATCGCGACCGGGACCTAGCCGCCTTGCTGTTCGCCTGGCTCTCGGACATTGTGTATTTGAAAGACGCGGAAGGGCTCGTGTTCCGGGACGCCGAGGCCCGTGTCTCGAGGCAAGGCGACGACTGGCTCTTGCACGGCACCTTGTCCGGCGAGCCGATCGATCCGGCGCGCCATGAGCTCAGAGCCGACATCAAGGCGGTCACCAAGCATCTCTACGAGGTACGGGAGGAGGCAGGCCGGTGGATTGCCCGGGTGGTATTGGACATCTAATGGAATTCGTGGAGGGATCGCTGAACGTCGGGCACACACCTAAGGAGGCCCCCATGCTGACAGCCATCAGGCTCATCACGTTCGCCCTGGGCATCACGGCCGCAACGGTCTATCCGGTTCAGGCCGGCACCCAGGCTCCGGCCGACGCCCACAGCACGCAATTGTCGCAACTGCTGCTCTCGTCCGCCTGGTGTTCCTTTTCCTACAACCAGGTCAGCGGCGCCTCCCATTCGACCCGCGTGCAATTTTCGGCCAACGGCCATTGGGCGGCCGGCAGCCGGGGCGAGACCTATTCCAGCGGCCAGGCCGGATCGGTCGCCGGCCAGCATGATGCAGACACGGGAGGCCAATGGGCCGTCCAGCAGGGCCAGCTCTTCATGTCCAACCCGCCGGAAACACCGGGCCTGTCTCCGGTCCATCTGACGATCAAACGGAATTCCAACGGCTATCCCATCCTGACCGCCGACGGCAAGGAATATTCCCAATGCCGGTAAGCACGCGGCAGCCCTGCCTTGGCAACAGGCCACGCGGCGGGCCCGGAGCCCGATGAAGCTGCAGACGGACTTCACCGTCAACCGCATCACCGATGAGGTCTGGGAAATCCCCGTGACCGAGAAGCCCGGCATGCTCGTCCCGGCGAGAATCTACGCCACGGAGCCGATTCTCAGCAGCATGGACAGCGGGGTCTTCGAACAGGTCACGAACGTCGCCTGCCTGCCCGGCATCCGACGCTATGCCCTCTGCATGCCCGACGGCCATTGGGGCTACGGGTTCCCCATCGGAGGCGTCGCCGCCTTCGACCCGGAGGATGGCATCATCTCCCCAGGAGGCGTCGGCTACGACATCAACTGCGGCATGCGCCTGATCCGGACGGACCTGACCCTGGCCGAGGTGCGGCCCCGCTTGGAACAGCTCATGACCGAGCTGTTCCGGAACGTTCCGGCCGGCGTCGGATCGCGCGGCTTCCTGCGGGTTACCCCCCAGGAATTCGCGGACGTTATGCGCAAGGGCGCCCGCTGGTGCGTGGAGCGGGGATATGGCTGGCAGGAAGACTTGGACCGTACCGAGGAGCAAGGCTGCATCGGCGGGGCGGACCCTGCCGACGTCACGGACTATGCAGTTCAGCGGGGCATCACTCAACTGGGCACTCTGGGCTCAGGCAACCACTATCTGGAAGTGCAGGTGGCCTCCCAGGACCGGCTCTTCGACCCGCAGACGGCAGCCGCGTTCGGCGTGACCGGCCATGATCAGATCCTGATCATGGTGCATTGCGGCTCACGGGGCTTCGGCCACCAGGTCGCCAGCGATTTCCTGAAAGTATTCGAGAAGGCCATGCGGCGCTACAACATTTCGGTCAAGGATCAGCAACTGGCCTGCGCCCCGTTCCGCTCGCCGGAAGGCCGGCAATATTTTTCTGCCATGAATGCCGCTGCCAATACGGCCTTTGCCAATCGGCAGGTCATCACCCATCAGATCCGGGAGGCCTTCCAGTCCGTGTTCGGCCAATCGGCCGAGGCGCTCGGCATGCACGTGATCTATGACGTCGCCCATAACATCGCCAAGGTCGAACGCTATGCCGAGGGAGACCTTGTGGTTCACCGGAAGGGGTCCACCAGAGCCTTCGGCCCGGGACGGCCGGAGATCCCTGACCTGTACCGTCAGGTGGGCCAACCGGTCATCTGCGGGGGTTCGATGGAGACCGGCTCCTATCTCTTGGTTGGGACGACCGATGCCATGGAGCACACCTTCGGCTCCACGATGCACGGCTCAGGCCGGACCATGTCGCGCGCCCAGGCCAAGCGATCGGTCAAAGGAGAGCAGGTGCAGCGAGACATGAAGCGACGGGGCATCATCGTCAAAGCCGTCTCCATGTCCGGCCTGGCCGAGGAGGCGGGATTTGCCTACAAAAACATTTCCGACGTCGTGGAGGCAGTGGATCGGGCGGGAATTACCAAAAAAGTGGCGGAGCTGCGCCCGATCGGGAACATCAAAGGCTGACATCGACCGGGAAGCGAGGGAGGCCCCATGACAATCCGGCATCCGAGCAAGGACCGCTTCCGACTGACGCCCATCAGCGAGGCCCCTATCAGACCGTTGTTGGAGGCGGCCTTGCGGGACTTTCGCCAGGCGCTGATCGACCGCGGCGTCTATAAGAACAGGCACCGGAATCTGGACCGGGCGGTCAACGGCGCTCGGGACTTCGTGGATTTTCTTTTCGAGGGGCCCTGGGTGTTGGAAAAAGGACGCCGGCGCTCGATGCCTCGTTGAAGCCGGACGAATGACGCGGGCCCTTCTCATCGCGCTGACCCTCTCGTTGTTCACCGCTTGCTCCCATCACATCCAGCTCATCGGCGCCGCCGACGGCACGACCATCACGGGCACGCACGACGTCTGGCACCGGACGATTACCGTCACCTTGCCTTCCGGCATCAGGCTGGAAGGTCCGTACCAGCCGCTCACTACTGGATCAATCGGCGAGGGGTCGCTCTTCTTCGGCGCCAATGTCGCGGAGCTTCTCGGCCGCCCCATGAGCGGGCGTATGCACGGCTATGCACGCTTGACCGGCTCGGAACGCACCGTGCTGGAGATGGTCTTTGCGCTCGAGTGGATCGGGAGAGGTTACGGTGTCGCGAGGGTCAGCACCGGAGAGGAGTATCGGGTGATGTTCTAGCACTCAGCCGGTCGAGGGCTCAGGCACGAAAAGATAGCGACCGCACGCATGCCAGCGGCCCCAACGTTTCTTGCCGCGGACCATCCTATCGCCAAGCAACGCATCGCTGTGCTAAATTCGACGTCACTCATCCGACGAGGTTGGCATGTCCCTGCAATATGCCCTGTATCCAGGCTGTGCGGCCAAAGGCGCCACGCCGGAACTGTACCAGTCCACCATGGCCATCATCGGCCGGCTGGGCATCGAGGTGCAGGAACTGGCCGCCTCCTCTTGCTGCGGAGCCGGCGTCGTGGGGGAGGGGGAACCGGACGTTGCGTTGGCGCTGAACGCCAGAACGTTCGCACAAGCCGAGCAGCTTGGGCTGGACGTCATGACCATCTGCGGGACCTGCCAAGGGGTGATGGGAGCGGCAAACAAACGCTTGAAACAGGAGCCGGGGCTCCTGAATCGGATCAATCGGGTCTTGGAACGCGACGGCCCCATCTACCGCGGCACGATCCAGGTCAAACATCTGCTGTGGATCCTGGTGCGCGAGGTCGGGTTGCACCGTCTCGGACAAGAAATCCGCGTGCCCCTGAGCGAATTCCGGATCGCGCCCTTCTACGGCTGCTATATTCTGCGCCCCTCCTGGGACCTGGGGTTCGACGACCCGGAAAATCCCACCTCGCTGGAGAAAGTCATCCGGGCCGTCAAGGGCGAACCGGTGGCCTATGCGGGCCGGACCAAGTGCTGCGGATTCCCCGTCATCCTGGAGCAGGAAGCCATCGCCGTCGCCATGGCGGGCACGAACATGAAAGAAGCGAAGGACGGCGGCGCCGATTTCATGGTCACGCCCTGCCCCCTCTGCCACATGAGTCTGGACATCTACCAGGATCGGGCGGGGCAGGCCGTCAATGCCCACCTGAACCTTCCCATCCTGCACTTACCCCAGTTGCTCGGGTTGGCGATGGGCATACCGGCCAAGGATTTGGGCGTCTCGCGTCATCTGGTGCCGGTTCATGCGATTACCAGAGTCACGGAGTCACGTCGAATGCAGCTGACAGACCGTAAAGGAGTGGCGAGCCATGAAAGTCATTAATCTCTCTGACTATCAGCAGTTCAACAACGAGAAGATGAAGAAGAACAATATCTTTCAGACGTCTCGTTTTTTCTGCGATGTCTATTGTTTCGAGCCGGGACAGGAGCAGAAAGGTCACATACACGGGGAGCAAGACAAGGTCTATCTGGTGCTGGAAGGGGAGGGGACATTCAAGGTGGGCACCGAGACGAAGGTGCTTGGGCCGGGGCAGGGCACGATGGCGCCGGCCGGTGAAGAGCATGGGGTCCTGAACCATACAACCGGGCGCTTGAAGGTCCTGGTGTTCGTCGCGCCAAATTCCAACTGAGGCACGATCCGCACGGATACAAAACCGGCGGGACCTCCGATAGGGGCGCCCCGCCGGTTCTTTTTCCGACCGCTCGGCCTATTGCGCCGGCGGTGTGATCTCGCTCTGGGGAGCAACAGGCACCCAGGGCGTCATGGGCATCAGCGGCGCCGGCTTCGCGTCCGGCCCCACCACCAGCACGGCAATCGCGCCACGCAACGCGCCCGTCAGCGAGTGAGTGACCAGCGGGTAGGCGCCGGCCGATTCCGCCACCACGTCAAACGTTGCCGCGCTGCCAGGTCCCACCACGTAGGTCTGAACCCCGGTCAACTTGTTGCCGGGATTGCCGCTCTCATACACATTGTCCCAAATTTCTCCGATCGGGTGGAACGCGGAAAACTCGTTCGGACCGGCATTGACGAAATAGACCCGCACCCGCTCACCAGGTTTGGCCTCCAGCGGTTTGCCGCCGGTGACGAACGGATGATACTTGAAGATGCCGCCGTTGAACACGACATGGTCGAACTTCCGGTCAAACATGGCCGGGACGTCGTCCGGATTCTTGAACAGCTCCGACTGCACCAGGACATACTCACGATCCGCTTTCGGCCAGGCCTTGGCATTCTTGGGGTCCACGATAATGGCCCCGATCATGCCGCGGGCCACGTGCTGGATCATCGGCGGGGCGCCACAATGATAAAAGAAAATGCCCGGCTTTTTGGCCACGAAGGTGTAGCTGATCGTTTCGCCGGGATTGATCGCCCGATAGTTCTTCAAGAAGTCGATCTCCGCCGCATGGAAGTCCATCGAGTGCGGGTAGGTGTTGGTCTTGGGGTTTTCCAACGTGAACTTGATCGTGTCCCCCTCGGTGACCCGCACGACCGGGCCGGGGAACTGGCCGTTGAACGTCCAGGCCTTGTAGGTTGCGCCCGAACCTTCGATGACGACGTCGGTCTCCTTTGCCGTCATGTTCACTTCATGGGTCGTGGCCGCAGCCGGCTGGGCCGTGGCAAGCAGGCCTCCCATCACCAGCATGGCGCCAAGAGCTGAACGCATCCGCTTCATTCGCTACCTCCTCAATGGATCGATGATACCAGTACACATGACTTACTGTGGCCGGCAGGATAGCCTGCGGAGCCGCCGCATAAACATGACCTACATCATGTTTTGAAAATTAATGGGGTCGGGAGGAAGCAGACGCCAGATCCGGCTGTTCAGACGCGAGGGCCTTCAGTTTGGCAAGGTCACGGATGACAATGTGCTTGGCCGTGCCGGACACCAACCGGGCGCGCTTAAACCGCCCCATGATGCGGATGGCGGTCTCCACCGTAATTCCGACCATATTGGCCAGGTCCTGGCGGGTCAACCGGACGGTCAGGCGAATCCCGTTCGCATCCTTCACCCCGGTCCTGGCGGCCATGTTCACCAGCAGGGCGGCCAAGCGTTGTTCGGCCCGATCCAACGCCAGCACTTTGGCGTTCTCTTGGGCCTCGTTCAGACGTTGGCCGAGGTACCGGATGACTTCAATGGCGGCCTCGGGATTCCGGCGGAGCACGTCGAAGTAGGCTTTCTTGCTCAATCGGAGTACACGCACATCCCCCATCGGCTGGGCACAGCCGGGATGGGGCGCTCCGTCAAAGACCGCCGCCTCGCAACAGAAGAGATCGCCCGGCAGCAGCACCTTGAGCGTCACCTCTTTTCCGTCCGGCGAGGTCTTGACGCACTTGACGCTGCCTTCTTTGAGGATGTGGAAATACTCCGCCGGATCCCCCTCTCGGAAGATAAACTGGTTCTTGCTGTAGGAGGACTCGACGATCTGACCAGCGAGATTCCGACGGTCTTGGACCGTCAGGACGTTGAGCAGCGGAATTTTCTTATGGAGAGGATCGGCGACGCCCATTGCCTCAACGATCTTCCAGGATGGTCAAAACGGCCGCTCGCCGAGCAGCGCCTGAACGTGCTCGGTAGGGGAGCGCAGGCATCATACCACAGCCACCCCCCGTATTTTTCGACCTCCTGTCAGAGCATCTGCTTGGCCGCCTCGACGATTGAGCGCGCCCCGATGCCGAAGTGATCGATCAGCTCGTCCGGCTTGCCGCTGTGGGGGATTTCCAGGACCGCCAGCTTGCGCACGCGCACGCCCTCGCTGCCGACCGCCCCGAGCACCGCGTCGCCCAAGCCACCGTGCAGGTAATGGTCCTCCACCGTGAGGATGCGGTTCTGCGTCGCCTTCGCGCAGTTGAGCAGGGTCGTCCGGTCGATCGGGGCGATGCTGTAGAGATCCACCACCCGCACCGCGATGCCGGCGGCCTTGAGTTGGTCATGCGCCTTCAGGGCTTCAAAGAGAGTGACACCGGCCGCTACAATGGTGAGTTTATCGGATTGGCTCTGCCGCAAGACCTTGGAGCCTCCGATCGCAAAGACCTCGTCGTTACCGTAGAGGATCGGCGCTTTAGGCCGGCCGGTCCGGATATAGACCGGTCCCTGGTGGGCGGCGGCCGCCTCGATCATCCGGTAGGTGCAGACGGCGTCGGACGGGTAGAGCACGACCACGCCCGGCTGCGCCGCCATCATGGCAATGTCCTCGAGGCCCATTTGCGAGGGACCGTCCTCGCCGATGCTTACTCCCGCATGGGTCCCGACCAGTTTGATGTTGGAATGGCTGATGGCGGCCACACGGATAAAGTCATAGGCCCTGGTGAGAAAGCAGGCGAAGGTGGCCGAGAAGGGAATCTTGCCGCACGCGGCCAGACCCATCGCGGCCCCCACCATGTTCTGTTCCGCGATGAAATTCTCGAAAAACCGGTCGGGGAATTGCTTACCGAACTTGTCCGTATAGGTGGAGTTCTTCACATCCGCATCCAAGCCGACTACCAACGGATTGGCTTCGCCGAGCGCCGCCAAGGCCGCCCCGAAAGCCTCGCGGGTGGCCACAGAGTCGGTTGACTTGTAGCTGGGCGGCGCCATGGCTTTGGCCGGTTTGCTCCCGTTCACAGAAGCAGCAGGCTTCTTGATGGCCGGCTCCGCGACTCCGGGCTTGAGCTGTTTCGTCAGCTCGTCGATGGCCTTCTGGCTCTCCTCGCCCTTCTTCAACGCCTTGCCATGCCAGTCCATCTTGTCTTCGACAAAGGAAATGCCTTTGCCTTTGAACGTCTTGGCCAGGAGCACCGTGGGCTTGCCCGTCGTCCGGGCCGCTTCGTCGAAGGCGGCCAGCAGGGCGGGGATATCATGGCCGTCCACCACAATGGCATGCCAACCGAACCCGGCCCAGCGGGACCGATAGGCCTCCATATTGTGCTGCAGCATGGTGGGGTCGCTCTGGCCCAGCCGATTGACATCCACGATGGCGCAGAGATTGTCCAAGGCAAACTGCCGGCCCAGTTCAACCGACTCCCAGACCGATCCCTCGACCGATTCGCCGTCGCCCATCAGCACATAGATACGCGCGCCGGAACGATCGAGCCGTTTGGCGTTCAAGGCCATGCCGATCCCGGCGGACAGCCCCTGTCCGAGCGAGCCGGTCGCAACGTCCACAAAGGGGAGACGCGGCGTCGGGTGTCCCTCCAGATCACTGGTCAACGTGCGGAGCTTCAACAGGTCCTGTTTGTTGACCAGGCCGGCCTCGGCCCAGGCCGCGTAGAGGAGGGGGGCCGCATGCCCCTTGGAGAGCACGAAACGATCATTGCTCAACTGCCGCGGCTGCTTCGGATCGTACCGCATCACAGAGAAGAAGAGGGTGGCGACGATGTCGGCGGCGGAACAACAACTGGACGGGTGCCCGCTCCCTGCTTCGGACGTCGCCCGGACGCTTTCGATTCGCAAGTGGGCCGCTTTATTCGAGAGCGCGGCGATAAGAGTTTCCGGCATCGTGGTAGCCATGTGTAGACTCTCCTTCCCTAGAGATCAGTGGCAGGGCACTTGTAACAAAGTGACGCCCCCCAGTCAATTGCGCAAATTCTTTGGATTTACTTGCGGTCCCGCTTGCGACACACGAGCCCTATCTTACCTTATCGGCACCCGGGAGCACCGGCTTGAGGACATTCTTCGAGGCCGGGGAAAAGAATCGTTCGTGGAGGGCCCTAATGCGGAGCCCTCTGCCGGAAGAACCGGAGCAACAAATACGCATTGATCGCCACCACGGCGGCCAGGAGGCCGTGGGCGACTGCTGGAATCGTGAGCTTCAGTTCCACAAGCACCCGAGACAATCCGAACCCGACCACGACCGCGTCAAAACTCATGCACAGGCGCCGGAAGGTTTCAGGGTCCATCCAGCGAATGAGATAGGTCCCGATGGGAATGCCGATCAGCACGCTCGGCACGATATACGGAATGATCTCCAGGCTGCCCATGCTATACAGCCCGATGAAGTAA